>CAJUTU010000002.1 GCA_910589385.1 uncultured Lachnospiraceae bacterium | reverse complement strand
GTTCGTTTGAGCCTATTTTTTCAACTCGATTTTCATAGATTACTTGACACTACCCACATAAAGATTTTGTAATACATTCTTTGTAAATTATTGTCTATAATTAAGCCTACTGTTTTTAAAGTTATCTTTCGCAATTGTTTTATCCTAAAATTGTCTGACGAATGGATTTGCCGGGCAACCCATTTCTCTAAATGTTAGCATATTAAATGATTTGATAGAAGTGAAAAAATGGTAAGATTCCGTTTAATACGGTAAAAAACTTGTTTTATACAGCAGTAGGGTAAATATAGTCGGCAGAGACTTAAATTCCGAAGATGCAGACGGCTTAATGGCATCTCACGAGGTACTAAAACAACTTTCCTTCCTTCATACAAACATCAGCTGCACGGACGATCAGGTTATCTGCATATCCTGATGTAATCCCTGCAAGGGTTTTCATACTGCACGGCATGACGATCACCATTGCCGGTATCATGTCCGCTGTCGGGAACATTTTTACCTTTATCATCCGAAAACCGGTTGCCAGCATTAAAAAGCCGCCGCAAGCTTTAAAGTCAGCGATCATTGTATCTGTCGTCATCGGGAATATAAACCCTGCCGCCAGAAACAGAAGCAGGAAAATAATAAACTGCGGAATTGCGATCACCGATACAACCCCTCCAAGAATACATGCAAATATCAAAGCTGTAAACAGATCCAGAATTGATTTTGCGATCAATATACTATGATCTCCTGTCATACCGGAAACAATGGAACCATAAATCCCTGTACCACTCGCGCAGAACAGCACAGCATCTCCGCGGCCACAGATTTGCCGAATCTCCTTGGACGGCTGACGCAGACGAGTTTTAAGTTACTATGCACAGCGCCTGTTACAGTTCACTCGGTGCTATGCACTAGCTGCACGGCATCCAATCAATAAACTACTAAAGCCGGGCATCCGGCCAGTAAAATAGCGGTTACAGGAATCCTAATTATTATAAAGTAATCTGTCTCGCCTCATGGTTTCTTTGAAAATATGATTTCATAGGGCTCATTATCCAGCCGGAAACCTCCTACAGCTTCATATCCAAGCCGAAAATAGAAATGCTGGGCATATTCATCTGCCTGGGTTGAAGCCATAAGAGTCCGGTATCCTTTCCGTTTCATTTCATTCTCCCAATACATGACAATCTGTCTGCCAAAACCTCTTCCCCTGTATCCTTCTAAAATGTACAGCATATTCAGGAAGGGCGTATTGTCCCAAAATAGATTGTATCTCAGCCAACCCGCAAACCGGCCGCCCTCTTCTGCAATATAAACGCGGTCCTGCTGTATGATTTTTTCCATCTCTTCTTCTGAAACATGCTTATCATATTGCGTCAGCATATCCTTATCGTTGCTTTTCGCAAATCGGACATCCATATTTACCTCACTCTTTCAAAATCTGTTTGTACTAATTTTTTCCCATTAGGGAGTTTATGCTCGTTTTTTTTGATTGCATGGAAACCAATTTCAAGCATGATTTTTTCCAATGATCGTTCTTCTATTTTATGATGTACCTGTTCCAATCGATCAAACACATGTAGATAAGGTGAGTCTGACACCCAGCTGTCTTCCGTATTGATCTGGATGATACATGAAACATACTTCGGAACGACTTGCCGAACCACGCACTGAAAGCAATCATAGCCAATATACTCAACCAGCAGGTTTGCAATGATCATATCCGCTTTGGGCAGCTTATCCGCTTCATTGAGCAAATTGATGCACAGGCATTCCAAAAGTCCGTCTAAATCCGGGTATCGATGAGCCGTCTCTTCCAAATAAGAAGAATTGACGTCTACTCCATATACTTTATCCAGTTTATCTTTTTGGATATGTTCAAGACCATTGCCGCCCGCAACGCCTAATATCATGACGCTGGAAATAGGATAAGAGCAAAATTGCCCTTTCATCATTTCATTCATAGCCTGCAGCTGCATAACAGAATCGAGTCTCATATGGTTCTCATAATCAGTTAATGAAATTTCTTCCCAAGGATTTCTCATTTTTCTGTCTCCTTTATTAAGTGGGCTGTGTTTCCATTCTACTAAATAAGGATGTTGAAAACAACCCTATCAGGCACACCAAAATCACTTATATTCCAAATTGAATTACTGTTCTCCGACGTAAAATATGGTTGACAGTCATTCGTGCCCATATTAATATAAACATATCCAGTCCGACCTCTTTCTGATTCCATGGAGTATTATTCACAATTCCATCTGTGGGAGGACCATAGACGGCGTATGTACAGTGATAAATTTGAACTTCATATCGTAGAGCTCCCTAAGGTGGTAGAAGGTGAATATCCGGATACCCCACTTTTAAAATGGGCAAGAGTTATACGTGCCGAGAAGAAGGAGGACTTAGAGATGATTGCGAAAACTGATCCATATATAGAAAAAGCATATGAAGAATTGCTGCATATCAGCGCAGATGAAGAAAAACGTTGGGAATATGAAGCAAGACAAAAAGCAATCCTTGACCATAATTACCTGATGCGGATAAACTGGGAGGATGGATATGCTCGAGGAGAAGCCAAGGGAGAAGAAAAGAAACTCGTTGACTTAATAGTCAAAAAAATCAATAAAGTCTGCAGCGTACCGCAAATAGCAGATATGCTGGCGGAAGATGAGCCTTTAGTCCAGGAGATTTACGGCGCTGCACTGGAATTTGCTCCAGACTATAATACAGATAAGATCATGGAGCGTATAAAGAGAAATCTTTCTCTTGAAACAGATGATGTCGTACCATGGTGTAAAATGAAAATATTAGAAAAATCTACAAATATAGAGAGAAAAGAAAAGAACTGGTATGCGGCTGCTGAGGATTGTGTGATCACTATCAATGCCCATAGTTATACAATAATCACTGCGCATAAAGGGAAAAGCTAGAGGTACATATGGAATTTAGAAAAATGCAGGATAAAGTAAAAAAAGCAGTAGAAGAGTATCATCTGTCTTGTGGCGCGGCTGTGCGTTATATTGATCTGGTGAGTGAAATTGGTGAACTGGGTAAAGAAATTCTGAAAGAAACGGAATATGGAGATCATGAGTATACCATAAATGAAACAAGTATCGAAGAAATGGGCGACTGCATTTTTTCATTACTTGCATTGTGCTCCAAAATGGAAATAGACGCTGATTCGGCTTTAGACTATGCCTTAGAAAAATATAAGAAGCGTTTTTGCGAAAAGGGCAATATCAGTTCAGAAAGGATCATAAACAGATGAACCCTTTGGATATACGAATCTGAAATATCGTCATAAACTAAATAATAAAATACATAGCCGAAAAGAATTTATATTTAAGGAGGTAAAGACCCGTCTGAATTCCATAAAATAATAGATGTTTCCGAAACTGCCCGGCAAGATATGTTTGACGAAACAATGCGCCATTTCATACAAGAAAACGGAGTCGCTAATGGCAATACAACAAAACGTACTGAGGTTTTTACGCGCTATCAGTTAAGCGTTAAGAAATCAGATCGATTAAGCGGCACATGGACGCTTGGACAATATGAGCGAATGTATACAAAAGCGTTTTCCGAAGCTGTAAAAGAAGCAAACCCCAACTGGCAGCTTGGACAGCCATTTGATACAAACATTGTACGCAACATTACTCGCGAAGATGTAGAAAATCGTATTGTAAAAGGCAGCAGCGAATTTGCATTAAAGCCGAGGTCATCTTTGGATATTACGGTATAATCTATAAAACCGCCGTTTGGCGTTCATTTTCGTTTGGGGCGCGTTAATAGCCAGCCGCCAGCCAACGGTTTTTTATATACCGTTGGTCTGGCAGAGAAGCACTCTACGCATAGACATCAATATATTTCCCGGTATCTGGTGAATTTTGAAATGCCTTCTTTACATTAGGCTCATCATTCCCAGTTTCTTGGGTACGTTTCTTTTCCTGTTGTCTTAACTGCTGGATTTGTTTTTCAATTTCTTGAATTTGCTTCTCAATCTTTTTCTTTTCTTCCTCGTCTTTGCGCTGAACTGCTTTTTGCCGTTCTATATTTAGCTTTTGCAGTTGTTGCTCTAACGACTTTATTTTTGCATCAGTGCCAGCGCTTTGATTTGGCCGCGTATTTATAGACGGATAGACTGAACTGATAGCAGGAATATCCATAAAATCACCTCCTGATTGGAGCATAAAGATTTTTTTAGTTAAAATCAATAGGTTTGTTCTGAAATGTTCCCTGGATGTAATGAGATGTTTAACAGCACATTTAAAGAAAATCGCTGTCCCACCTTTTCGGTCAGTGTCGCACCATGATATTTTTCCGCCACCGATTTAATATTGGAAAGTCCTGTTCCCACCGGGGGCAGCGGTTCATCTGAACAGGTGTTTTCAAACGCCAGCATATAAAAATCACCCTGCCGTTCCCCCCGGATACGGATCAACTTCGTCCCCTTCGCGGATTGACACGCATTGATTGCGTTATCCAAAGCATTTGCAAAAATCACACACAAATCAAAATCATCTATCCCACAGGGCCTGGGCAGGAGCAGCGCAACCTCTGCCGTAATTTCCTTTGCCAGCCCCAGCTTTTCACTCAATAAAATGTCTACTACTGGATTACCCGTCTGATAAGGAAAGGACAGAGAGGTCGAAGTCATTTTCAGTTTTTGCAAATATGCTTTGCTTTCATCCAGCTTTTTACTATTTAACAGGCCATCAAGTACAGACAGGTGATTGGCAATATCATGGCGAAATGCTTTCGTTTGCTCGTAGCGCCTTTGCGCCTCGGCAATATAGTTTTTTTGTGCTTGGGCTGCTTGCTCCAAAGATCGTAACGCCGCCTGCGTTTGAAAGCTGTGACAGATTTGTTGGTAGGCATACAGTGTGCAAAGTAACGCGGCCAGTTCCAGGATTTGCATGACTAATAACGCACCGTGTTTTCCGGCCTCCCCCAGCGAAATGGACGAAGGTAAGACGCTATATGAAGTTTGCAGAATATACAGTTCAGCAGCAAAGAAAAACAGTCCGGGAAATAGCAGCAAACCGACATACGGCATTTGACGATCTTCTGTCAGAGATAGAAATTTCAATACCGCACTACAACAACAGGCGCAGATTGCAAAAGCGGTCAGCGTTGCTAAAAGAACTAACAGATACAGCAGTGGTTTCCCGACCACATGGGGGAATAGTATTACCTCTGCCGAGTTGACGATGCCGAAAGAAAGCTGACAAATATAAACTGCCAAAATTGCAGCGGCCCAAGATACAGATTGCCGGTTCCGCAAAGCCAGACGGCTCACGCTGTATAATACAAGCAACTCCGCACCGATGGGCAGCACATCGTGAAAGTCAAATGTAGTGAAAAACCATTGTATGGTACAGAGCAGAAAAAAGTAGATAGCGAAGTGCCATATTTTCTGTTTCTTCCCGGTCAGACGGGTGGCAAAAGCAATGTGCATTACACTTTGCCCAACCAAGCAAAGACCGTCAAGGCATAGGCCGAAATAATCCATATCAAAAATCCCTCTCTTTCATATAACGCAAAAGAGCCTGCGTTAAATCTCGCTCACGCAATCTGGAAACAGGGATTTTATCGCCCTGTGACAGCATGACCTGTCCGACATTACATCCACGAACATATTCAAGATTGACAAGATAACTTCTGTGGCATCTGAAAAAACGTCCATCAATACGCTGCTCTAAATCATCCAGCTTCTCATAATAGTCGGTGATTTTTCCGCTACTTTGGTGGATATAGATTTTTCTGCCCTGCACCTCGCAATACACGATTTCGGCTAACAGAATAACATCACAGGAAGTTCCTCTCTGGATAACAATACTTTTTGTCTCTCTCTGCTGTAAAGATTTGATCATCCTGTCCATTGTTCTCTTGAAATGACCACTATCTAATGGTTTGACTAAATAGTCAAATGCCTCCACTTCAAAAGCGTCAAATACACACTCTTTCAGAACAGTCACGAAAATCAACAGGCAGTGATTTTTATGCTGCCGCAATATTTTAGCGGTTTCCAGCCCATTTGGCTGCTCCATTTGAATGTCAAGGAAAATCACATCAAAGTCACAACCGCTTTCTAAAAGGGAACGTCCGTCTGAAAAGTTATTGACACAGTACGATGTAATATGCTCCCCATTCATGTATTCTGAAAGTTGATTTTTGATTTCCTGTACCATAACCGGCTCGTCGTCACAAATTGCAAATTTTATCATCTTCATCACCACGCTTCTTAACAGAATAACAGATATGGGATAAGAGAACAATCCCATTGTATCCAAATGACCTAAATTTGTAATGGTATGTATCCGTATTGCTTAGTTATAAATCAATTCCGCAAAATGATTTGGGGCCAGCAGGAACGGCCCGTGGAACAGAGTGTATAAGGTGTGCCCTTTGGGCATAAAATAGTGGACTCGGGAAAATCAATGTCTTATAATGAATTTAATCATAAAAAAGGGAGAAGAAAGATGTTAAAAGAAATTTCACTTACAGGGAAAACGGCATTGATCACAGGAGGAGCAACCGGTATCGGATATGCAATTGCAGAGGAAATGTATGATGCAGGTGCAGATATCATCATCGTGGGACGCCGGGAACCGCTGCTGAAAGAGGCGGCTGAGAAGCTGGGCGAGCGCTGCAGCTGGTATGTATTTGATGTGACAAAGACGGAAGAGCATGCTGCGTTTATCCAAAAACTGGAAGACAAAGCTCCTATTGATATTCTTGTGAATAATGCGGGAACAAACAATAAAAAGGACTATTTTGATTTTACGGCAGAGGAATTTGATGCGATCGTGGCAACACAGGCGAAAGCGCCGTTCATGCTCTCACAGGCAGCGGCAAAGCATATGAAAGAGCGAAAGAAAGGATGTATCATCTTCATTTCATCTCTTGCCTCCATTCTTGGGATGCACGAGATCCAGGCATACACGGTCTGCAAAAGCGGAGTGAAAGGGTTGGCGAGAAGCCTGGCCAGGGACCTTGGGCCCTATGGCATCCGTGTAAACAGCCTGAATCCGGGATTTGTCTATACTGATATGCTGGCAAGGACGAATGTGAAGACGCCGGAACGTTTAAAGGAGATTGAGGACCGGACGCCGATGCGTGGATTTACCCAGACAAAAGACCTGGGAATGGCGGCCGCATTCCTGGCATCCGACGCGGCCCGTTTTATTACCGGAATCGATCTGGTTGTGGACGGAGGTATCAGCAGTTCCTTTTTGATTTAGAAGAGAAACATATTTTCAGAAAATCTCCAAAAACTATTGACTGTAAACTGTGTTTATATTGTACTCTTTTGCTATAATCATTATACAAGGGAGGCAAAAGCTTATGACGATCAAAGAATTGAATGGCGCTTTGGAAGTGTGCAGACAGATCCAAAAGAAACAGGAAGTAATGTCAACTTTTGATGAGGATTTCTATTGGGAAGAGATGCACAAGGAAGAGAAAGCCGGGTGCATGATACACCCGGTTTTTCTGGATACATCCATTTTTATCGTTTTGCTTTCCGATACCCGGCTGCCTCGGCCTCCTGCTCTGTCTCGAAGAGAACCAGATGTTTTGAATCCGCCATTTCCTCATAGGCCGCCTGCCCCGGGCAATGATAGATCATGGACCTGGAGTTCCCCCGGATTTCTCCCTCCACTGCTTCTTCGCCCAAAATACCGGCTTCATCAATGGCGCTTTCGCCTGTTGCATAATCAATCTCGATTCCCGGCTGGACATTATAGACATAAACGTTGTAAGAGATCCCGTCCCCTTCATCCTCCACCGAGTATGCCTCCATCTGCACGCCGTCCGCCACCAGGTTGTCTCCGTCATAAACCGGGGTCACCTGGTACAGGACATGGTTATCCGTTTCCTTTACATAGTCTGCCACCATATTTTCAAAAGGCAGCATCCCTTCCACGTTCATATAGCGTGTGCCTGTGATCAGATTTTTTTCATTTGCATTTTCACCGGATAGCTGATATCCTATCAAATGACACCGATTGTATAGATAATTTCCATCCACAACATCATATTTTACCGTCTGCCATCCCGTTGGTTTCACCTGGCCGATGCTCCCCCGCTTTTCTGTCGGCATCAGATCTGTCCCCACATTTGCATAAGCTGTGCCGCATCTCCCCAGGCTGTCTAATTCACTGTATACTTCAAAGGATTCTTCACTCCATTCCTCCTCTGAAAAATCCGGTTCATTGCCGTTGATCTCTATGTATGATTCCCCGGAATACTCCGGGATTTCTGAAAGTTCTATGACCTCCTGTCCGCCTGGCTGCTGTTCCTGGCCACTCTTTAGGACGCTGATATCGGCACATGCTGTCAGAAGCAGGCAGCAGAGCAAAAGAGAGAGCAGTCTCCAATTGTTTTTCTTATAGTTGTGCTTCATCTTGTCCTTTCATAAACCTCCTTTGTAATCCTTTCATGGGACGAGCCGTTGAATTCCTCTGTCCGCTGAAGCTCCCATGAGCCATCGGACAGGTCTAAAGTAAAATACAGGTCGGCAGGATATTTCCGATTCCATTTGTATAGGATGACGGTTTGGATACGGTCTTCAAAATCTGACAGCCTGATATCTTCAATGAAGCAGGCATCTGATTCCCTTGCCTGGTTTAAAATATTGTCTGATATCTGGATTTCAGCTTCCTGCGCCTCCCCAAACAGTTTTTGGGAATATGAGCTCATATACAGCTTCTTCCCCCTGCACTCCTTGAGGATATCCTGGCACACAGCAGAGTCCCGGCTCTGCCGTCGATGATTAAACATCATGCCGTTTTTTTCATCTATACATACGATAATGAGCATTGTTCTCTCCTTTTTCATGTTGTGAAAGCCAGCTTTTTCTACTGATCTCTGAAATCCCGCTTTGTGCATGGGTCAGGAAAACCATCCCCCATGCCATGACCACAACGACTACAGTCCGGATTGCTGTCGCCAGGTTTGAATGAACGCCCTCAATACCGACTTTAGCCAATATAGAAGTAAGCGCCGCAAATACTGCGGATAATAATGCAAATAATAGCCACATACCAATTCCTCACAATTTTCATTGGTCGTCTTATTGATCCGGCTGCTGTCCTTCATGCGCCCTCCACTGGCATTCTACAAGCTGCATATGAGAAAATACGGCTTTAAATGAAGAATCCTCCGGAGAGCATGCGTAGATGCCGAATTGTATTTTTCCGTTTCCGCGCTGCATGTGGCAGATCCGCATCTGGTGGAATGTTACCCCATCCGACGAACACTCGATACAATAATCATCCTCTCTCCGGCTAAAACGATACCACATGGATTTCACAGAAGCATCAATCTCCGTTGTCGCCCAGTCAGAATATCCCTCATTCGTCACTACGCTCCCTAAATGCTGGAATTCATCATTTTCATACTCAATTGAGCCTTTCAGCCAGTTCTCACTGTCCAGATACATCACAACGCCGCACTGGTCAAACCTGTGGTGGCTGTCTTGAAACTCTGTCTTTACGATAAAGCTGAAATAGGTTTCTTCCGTTTCCATCTGAAAGACCGGAGCGTTGTCGTTTTGGAAATGATAGTAAGTCCTCTGCCATAGATCCGTATGAGGCTTTGTTACAATCTCGATCGTGTCCTGCTTTATCTCATATTTTTCCGGTTCCCTTGTCCATTTAAATTTTGTAATGTCCATTTTATTTCTCCTTTCTCTCAACCAATAAGTACTTTTTTTCCCTCAAACGCAAAACCATATTTCCTGATCCGCTCGCGCGCGATCCCTTTTTGGAGCAGAGCAATCTCATATTTTTTATCTTCAATCTGCTTTAATGCTGCCTGCACTGTGTCTTCCAGCGCCTTCTCCTTCTTTGGGTCATATACTTTAAATTCAAGGATCATAGCATCGCATTCCTCACATAACGGCTCCAGCACCACGTCATACCGGCCATAGCCGCTCTCCTGATTGGATGTGATTACATATTTCCCTTTCAATTCCACCAGGAGTCCAAGCACAAAGCCATGAAAAAATCGTTCAGGCTGCTTTTTCTCCGAAGGCTTTGTTCCTGTATCAAACATGCTGAATGTAGCAAGAGCAACCTGGTTCATATACAGGTTCATACTTTCTACATCACCCTTAAGCAGCGCTCTGATAAAATCATTATAATCATCCTCTGCCTCCGAAAACCAGCCGCTGACCATATGGCGGAACATGATCCGAACCTCACGGTTCGTAAGCGCCAGCTCATATTCCGGAACTTCATCTTCCGGAATCTCATTGTATTCCTGATGGCTCACTACTTTCAGATACCCACTGGCAAGGAGTAAACTCCAGATCGCTCTTGCATTTCCATTTAACTGGTCGTACACAATCTGTTCATCTATAGAAGTGCGCAGGCAGCCGCCCTTCAACAGTAGTTCAAAAGACTGCTTGACTCCCCGCTTTCCCTCTCTGATGAGCCTGCTTACCAAAGTGTTTCCACTGGTGTTCGCCCAATAGGCCGCAAACTTTCCCTTTTCAAGAAAATTTAAAATAGACCACGGGTTATAGATGCCTCTGACCTTCCCGAACGAGAAACCATCATACCACTCTTTCACTTGTTGCTTCTGGATCCTTCCAACCTCATCCATGGCCGCAAACACCTCTTGTTCCGTAAATCCAAAGCAGTCCGCATATTTATCTGAGGTCGTCGTCACAACTTCAAGATTATTCAGATCCGAAAAAACAGATTCCTTGCTGACTCTGGTAATCCCTGTCATAATAGCACGCTCCAGCCAGGGATTTGTCTTAAAAGTGGAATTGAATAGGCTTCTGGTAAAAACCACTACTTTCTCCCAGTATCCATCCACATACGCTTCCTGCATAGGGGTATCATATTCGTCCAGGAGGATGATGACCTTTTTACCATAATACCGATGCAGAAAATCAGATAACTGATATAGCGCAAGCGGCGCATCCTGCTCACTCATATCTGATGCCATTCGTTCAAAATAATTTTTCTCTGCCTGCGACAATTTATCACAATCAAGCAAGAAAGAATTTTTCTCATATATCTTCATCAAAAGCTGGCGGATCCGATAACTTGCCGTCTCAAAGTCCGTTTCTTTCACATTTGCAAACGAAAGGCTGATGACCGGATATGTCCCCTGTAGGTTCCGGTACTTTTCCTCCTGCCAGATAGACAAGCCCTCAAACAACTTTCCACATCCTGCATATTCCACAGAAAAAAACTGTTCTGTCATGCTCATAGTCAGGGTCTTTCCAAAACGGCGCGGCCGGGTAATCAAGGTCACGCTGTCTCCGCTTTCCCACCATTCCTTTATAAAATGGGTTTTATCGATATAAAAATAATTGTTTTTCCTTATATTTGCGTATTCCTGTATTCCGATGCCTATCGTCCGTGCCATCGTCCACGCCCCTTTCATACATACTATGTATGATTCCGATTGCTTTTTTTAGTATAAGGTGTCTTCCGAAAAAAAGCAAGAACCAGAACGAATCCAGTTCCTGCTTTTCTATCTCTTTGATAGCCTTCCAGATTTCATCATATTGTTCTTTCATTTTATTTTCAGCATAAACCGAAAGGTGTGAACAGTGATCATCTCCCTCCGTCGATCTGCCCCAGATATTCCTCCAGGCAGATGTTTTGTCTATAGATTTCTTCTGCCGCCTCTTTACCGACATAACGATAATGCCATTGCTCGTACATAACCTCTGTGATCTCGGTCTTATCTTCGGGATAGCGCAGGATAAATCCATATTTATAACTGTTTTCATTCAGCCACTGCCAGACAATAGAAGCATCCTGCAGGCTGCTGTCAGCCGTAGAAATATCCACAGCCATTCCAATCTGGTGTTCACTGGTTCCAGGGATTGCCACCCACTTTTCAGCAAGTGCACTGGCTTCATGGTCGGAGTATCCCTGACTGCGGTACTCCGCAATCTGTTCGGTCATCAGCTCCTGCTGATCCTCGGCAGTGCGGAAAGAAGATGTAATTTTCGGGAGAATACCATGGGCTCTCGCGTCATCAAACATTTCCTGTAGTTCAGGATAAATCCTGCTGTCAACAGCATGACCGTCCTAAAGCCGGGTCAGTTCCGGCTGATATCCTTCTGGAATCTCATGCCAGCGGTTGACCAGGATCAGTTTCCAGTCAGAATCTGCATTCTGCTGTGTGTCAGGCCGTGAATTGGACGCCTGAAAAGAATCTGATGAAAATCGGATCGTGGAAACCATCTCTTGATCTTCTCTTTGTTCCCACAGATTTTCAAATAAGAATATGCTTGCTGAGTATAGTATACAGCCGGCCATCAATCCGGTCATAATACGCTGGATGCCGTAATCGTTCCTCCGTGCAAAGTGATGATCTCCCTTGCGATAGCTAACCCCAGCCCGGCGCCGCCTGTATTGCTGGCACGTGATTCATCCAGGCGGAAAAATTTCTCAAAAATAGACTCCAGCCTCTGTTTGGGTATAGTCTTACCTCTGTTCTGGAAATAAATCCGCACCTCTTTTTCTGTGCTTTCTTCCCACACACGGATCAATGTATCCGGGTAACTATATGCAATAGCATTTTTTAGGATATTGTTAAATACCCTTGCCAATTTCTCTGCGTCTGCGTAAACTTTCCTGTCCTCATCAACCTGCACTTCAATCGTATTATGATGCTGATCCAGAATAGGATAAAACTCGTCTGTCATCTGGGTCAGCATGTAAGACAGATCAATCTCTTCTTTTTCCACATAGATCTGCTGTAGATTATAACGAGTGATCTCAAAAAATTCGTTGATCAATTTCTCCAATCGCAGCGCCTTATCCAAAGAAATGTGGATATACTTTGCCTTTTGTTCCACCGGCATATCCTGCGCCTCATCCAGCAGACTTAAGTAGCCGATGACGGACGTAAGCGGAGTTTTCAGTTCATGTGCCAGATATGTGATCAGGTCACTTTTCCTGGCAGCCTCTTCTTTTAGTATCTGCTCATTCCTCAGCATTTCAGCCCTAATCTCCGCAATCTGCGAAGAAATCACAGCATACTCATCTGGAAATATTTCCGACGCAATCCTTCCCTGCTCCATACACTGTCGGATCAGTTCTCCTGTCTTTGCTATGGTCCTCTTTTCCGAATGTTTCCCGCTAATATAAATTACCAGTAAAACCGTTGCTGTTCCCAAAAATACAATCCCTAAAGTCACAAAAATGATAAATCTTTTTAAGTCGAACCATTTCAAACTCTGAATCGTAATGTACCGGCCGACTTCTTCCGGGGACGGGCTGAGGTAGCTGTCTACAAAGCTATTTACAAACCAGTCGGCCAGAGCCCCTTCAAAAAGACTATCGAACAGATAGAGCCCCCCACTAGAGGCTGCGAGTACTGCGAGAAAAATACATATTGTTTTTAAAATGATTTTTATTTTATGCTCCAATTTTATATCCCACTCCCCAGACTGTTTTTATATATTTGGGTTCTTCAAAAGAATCTCCCATTTTCTCCCGAAGATGCCGGATATGCACAGTAATGGTGTTATTATTTTTTACTGTAATACTCGTCGCCCCAGATTTGGCGGAACAGTTCCTCGGAGCTGACTACATTTCCCCTCTGCTGACATAAGATCCGTAAGATGGAAAATTCTGTAGGTGTCAGAGAAAGAGGTTTTTCATTGAGAAAACACTCATGTGTATTGATATTCAATACCAGTCCCGAAACGCTTAATATATTTTCATCCCCTTGTTCCATCCCTGTATTGTATCTCTTATATCTGCGCAGCTGGGCTTTCACACGGGCCACCAGTTCCAAAGGCAGGAAGGGCTTAGTAATATAATCGTCCGCCCCCAAGGTAAGCCCCGTGATCTTATCGATCTCTTCCCCCTTTGCGTTCAGCATGATGACCGGATAGTTGTGGTTTTCCCTGATTTTCTTGCAGATCTGAAATCCATTGATATCAGGAAGCATAACATCTAAAATTGCTAAGTCTAGTTTTTCTTTTGCAATGCAGCCCAATGCATCTTTCCCATTATAAAATTTAAAAACCGTAAAATTATCATTTTCTAAATACAGTGTAACGAGATCTGATATTTCACGTTCATCATCTACGATCAGTATCTTTTCACTCATATCGGTTTCCTCCCATTTGCAGCCAATTTACACAGAAGACCGAGCATCTACTATTTTTCCATATATGCTCTATCATATGATGGATTATGGGAGTTGTCAAATATCTCAATTCTTTTAATTGTGCCGCATTTGCTGTCATTTCTTCCTTTACGCTGTATGTGCTTTTATTTCTTTTTTGATTGTCAGTAATCCTGATTTCAGCAGAACCGGACGAAGCATATTATACAGCACCGCTACTAAAACTGTAGATACGACTGCATTTACAAATGTAGCCGCTGTGCTCCATTTCGCCAGCACCTCCGCCATTTCCTGCGGCTGGCCCAAAATATACTGCTTGTAAAAATATCCCACCAGTGGGTCTGCAGCCACATTGAATCCCAAGCCTGCAACCGAAGCGATCACACTCCACCGGAAGATATACTTTTTATCTGTGCTTTCATTAATCTTTGCAGCCCTGTGCGCTACAAGCCCCACGATCAAACCAATACAAAGCTTCAATATAAATGTCTTCGGGGCTCCAACGATATAAACCGGATCCAGGATATCAGCGATCGTCATACCGACCGCGCCTGCCAGTCCGCCATAAACGCCTCCAAGGAGCAATGCGGCAAGCACACAGAACGCATTTCCGATGTGGAGAGAAGTGGCATCCCCGCCCGGCATCGGAATCTTGATCTGCAAAAACGTAAAGGATACAAAGCAGAGCGCTGCCAGCAATGCCGTCTGTGCCAGTTTCATGACTGTATCATTTCTTTTTTCCATAACGTATGACCTCTTTTCTTTTACTCTCATTATCTTGATAAAAAGCACTTTAACAAAATACATCCTGTGTTATCTATTTTGTCCATTCGATATATGCTCTTTATTGCTTTATCATACTAACACTATAGTGGCTATTCGGAAATATCCAGTTTCTTGTTTTTTATCCATGCCAATTTTGCTGTTTTTTATTTCAGCACAAAAAAATCACCGTCCCCACAGCTTCTAATGTCTGCAAAAACAGTGATTTCAAGTGCGCGATCAGGGGCTCGAACCCTGGACACCCTGATTAAGAGTCAGGTGCTCTTCCAACTGAGCTAATCGCGCAAACCTTATTTGTGATTGTTCTACTGAACAACGCAAAAAGAATTATAACCTATACTTCAAAAAAATGCAAGAGTTTTTTTACATTTTTTTATTTTTTTTACATTTGGATTCATTTTCAAATTATTGTTTTAGGAAATCCCGAAAAAAGTACCTCGCAGCGAACTGCGAGGTACTTTTTTTTAGTCTTCCTTTTTTCTCAATGCAATCACAAGTACAGCTCCAATAAATACAAGCGCTACTGCCGCAAAAATCAAATACTGTAAAACCCGGCCTGCTTCAGCGTTCACCTGGCTCTTCGTAGATTGCTTCTGGTTATTTTGCTCTTCGGAGCCTATAACCTGCTTGTTCTGTGTGACATCCGTATCTGATGACAATACCTCCGGTTTTGTCTGATACCCGTCTGTCCAGCCGACCGCAATTGGCGACAGTCCGTAGACTTTAAACTGGATTCCTTTATCTGTCTCTGTCACTTCTGGATATTCTACTTCCCCGGGTGAAGATAAATACATATTATCCGCAAACATATGGCACACGACAAAGTCCTGCTTTCTTCCAGAAGTTCCTTTTGGATAAGGCAGTGTGACTGTGACCCCTTCTTCTGGAAATTTCTCATCTGTCACTTCTACCCATGCACCCTCATCGCTCTCAATATCACTTGCTTTATCAAGACTGCGTAAGGACACATCGTAGACCACAATGTTATCATCTGGAATAGTGGAATCCCACTCTTGGACTTTTGCGCCTATCGCCGCCTGGATCTTTGCCGGCGTATCCAAATCTAAACTCTTATCCTCCAGAAATGCCTCTGGTACCTGGGAGATGGAATTCTCCATTTCCAGCTCCAGCATCAGTTCATCTGTTGACTCTGGAGGAGTCTCAAGTACAGTCGTTGATGTAATCTCCCCAGACAAGTCGGGCAGCGTATCAGGCAATTCATAATAATTCGCCTTCTCACCATTCAAGGTACGCTTCTTTCCTTCTTTCCAGTTCAACGTCACTTTCTGTGTTCCTACAACTGTAGACGCATATGTCCCTGTCAGGTCATTTCCATCAAAACTAAATCTGGAATCTTTGTCTTTATCTCCGTCCAAAATGCCCTCTATCGTCATCTCCCCGAAAATAGTTGCTTCTCCGGACGGGCCAATGTTATCTTTCAGATCCGATGCATACAGCCCGCTCACATCCCATTCCAAAGGCTTCTTCGCAACCGTCAGCTTATAAGATGCGGTCGAGCCCCCATTACTGTCTGTAGCAGTAATCGTCGTAGTTCCCGGCTTTAAGATACGCACCTTTCCTTTTTTGTTTACTATCTGGGCAACAGATTCATTGCTGCTTTTATATGTAATCTTAGAATCCTCCTGTGAACCGGATACGGTTTCTACAAAAGTACCGTCTCCGTAGGTCATATTCAACTCTGTTACATCAAAGCTTAATGTCGATGTCGGCTCCGGCGTTTTCTCTGTCTCGTTACTCTGCGGCTGTTCCGTCTGATCAGCTGTATTATTTTCTGCTGTCAGAGTTGTAGTCGGTGCGGGCGTTGTTGAAGGCTGGGGCTGCGGCTGAGGCTGCGCCCCTCCTTCTGATGTACCCGGATTTTGATTTCCCTGATCACCATGCAGTGTATCCTGTGCCGCATGGCTTGCATTGTTCAGAGATAAAATCGTAGCGCCAAAAACCTCCCTGGTTTCTGCATTATATGTATATGCGATGGGTGCCCATCCATTGCAATAGAAAGTATAGCTGATATCCACACTTCCCTCTGGATTATCCGCCATAAACAGTTCATAGTCAGCCCCGATCGTGCCTGCATCGCAATTGGTCGTATCCACCAGATAACTTTCCCCATTCTCTCCACCTACGCGGACGACATTCCACATATGTTCTCCTGCGCCTTGTCCACTGTCCGAGACACCAGGGATCGAATAGCATTTTACATCATTCTGGAATTCGGAAATATCGCATAAGTACTTAAATGCCTTTGCATAACCCTCACATACTACGTTTGTATTCGGGTCTTCATCAAATACATAGATCACCTGATATGCATCGCCGTAAACCCCATTTGCAATTGCTGCCGCATCATAGGTTACCAGATCACACACTGCATTCCGATAAGCAAGCAGCTTATTATAATCAGACGCAGTTTTATTCGCATCCACAATAGCCTGTGCTTTCGCTCTTGCATGGTTCACTCTGTCAAGATTAGCAGTATTCACCTGATACAGGTTATCCGGACTCTTCCGATAAGCCGGCGAGACCTTAAAACTGAATTCTACCCTTCCGTCCGGGTAATATTTACAGTATACACCATCTACCGCTCTGCCATTTTCTGTGGTTTTCGTCTTATCATGCCAGTATAAGTCAAACGGACAGTCGTTCAATAAATAAAAAACAATCGTATTTACATTCAGTTGGGACAATGTTTCTTCTGTAAAAGCCGTCCTCAGGCTGAATTGTGTAGTCTCCCTTTCTCCTCTTGCCACTTGTTCTATACAAGTTTTTAAAGCATTATAAATAGACGATTCACTATCACTCAGGCTTTTGCCGTCTGCAGCATAAGATACTGCCCAGGACATCTCTTGTGATACAGCCGTCTCTCCCTGTCCATCATCAGCTTCTGACAGCTGCTCCCCCTGTCCATCATCAGCTTCTGACAGCAGTTCTTCCTGAATCACCTCTACAACGGCCTGCTGTTCTGCATAAGAATCCTCCCCTTCAACCGTTTCCTCCTCCGGTACGGCCTCTCCTTCGCTGCCCTTTCCACAGCCGGATAAGGCTAAGGCCAGAATTAAAACCACTCCAAACCTATGCCAGATTTTCCGTTTGTTCATTCTTCTACCCCTTCTTTCTGATGTATCGTATTATCAGGCACCATCTGCAACCTCCAAAAATAGTCCGCCATTCTGTCAGTTCTCCCCATAACATGGCCTGCCCAGCAAGTGAGCAGGCCTGACTGAATCGTTCGCTAAACAGTTACAAGAGGCCATCCCCCGATAGCCTTTACCTGCTCCGGTCCAACCGGAAGCACATCCTAAAATCCTCATGTCTGGACGAAAATGCTAAAATGTGCCTACTATATAAACATCTTAGCATTTTGAAAAAATTTGTCAACCTCAATCCACATAGTACACCAAAAAAACACATCTTATATCTGCAGCCCTGTTTCCTGCCAGAGCATATCTAAAAGCACTTCTTCATCCGATACGCCATTTGCCACAGACACTGGTTCCCCTCCCTTGAATATCACAAACGTAGGGACAGCTTCTACCTGAAACTCTTCTGCAAGGTCTGCGGATTCATCAATCTCAATCTGGCATACTTTTAACTTTTTATCGCATTTTACAGAAATTGTTTCTACTATGTCCTCCATCATTGCGCATTTTGAACACCAATCGGCAAAAAATTCCACAAGGACCGGCATAGCCTCATCCAGCACTTCTCTCTGGTAATTCTCTACTGTCACTCTCACTTTCATAGCCAACACCTGCTTATCCAATTAACATCCATGGCAGTTGTCCATATTCAAAATCCGATATACTTCATCAAGCGAACGTTTCAGACACATCAGTTTTCGGTTCCATTCTGGTTTGCAATACAGCTTTTCGCAGATGCAATCCTTCCATCCTTTTCTTCTTTTCAACCACATCTCTTCCCTCTAAACCATGGATTCCTTTTTATTATATGCACAAAGATAAAAAACTGTAACAAAACATCCGCAGAGCCAGACTATTTGTTTCTGACAGCGATCAATTTATAGATAGGATTCCCTTTTTCAGAAAATTTTTCTTCATATTCTGTCATCACATTCCCCCGGTTCATCGCCTCATCATGGTGAAGGTCGCAGGTATAGCCCTCCAGCCCCCACCCTTCCACAGCTTCCACTTGCTCAAGCGAGAACTGAAAAAGTGCCTGATTATCCGTCTTAAATTCCACCCTTCCGCCTGGCTGGATGATATTCCCATACCTCTCCAAAAATGAAAGGGAAGTCAGGCGGCGCTGTGCATGGCGCGCTTTTGGCCAGGGGTCAGAAAAATTTAGGTAAATCCGTTCCACTTCCCCTGGCGCAAATATATTTTCCAGATCATGTGCGTCCATACAGAGGAAACGTACATTCATCAGATCCTGAAATTCCTGCGTATCATACCGCTCTATAGCACGCAGAAGAACGCTGGAATAGCGTTCGATCCCTATATAGTTGACATTGGGATTCCCTGCTGCCATCTGCAATAAAAACCGCCCCTTCCCCATCCCTATTTCTATATGTATAGGGGCTGTATTTCCAAATACTTTCTCCCAGCAGCCTTTCTGCTTTTCTGCTTCCTTAATGACATCCTGATGTGCCTCTATCGTACTCCTTGCACGCGGAATATTGCGCAGTCTCATATGCCTTCCTCCTCATTTTAATGCAGCCCTCTCTTGAAAATCCGGCGGCAAGCTGAGAAGCAGGAATCTTAAAAGACTTCCTGCTTCTTGGTCATTTCTCTATAAAATTATACCTTTTCGGGTCAAATCTGCCTTTCCGGCAGCTTTGCCGGATTGCCGCAGCCGAAGTCCTACAATGTATCATCCCTGCGTACATATCCGGGCTTCTCCGGCTCTGCGATCACTTCTTTTGCGTGAATGATCTTTGCCCGCTTATCAACCACTTGATTCTCAATGTGTGCATCTTCTCCGATCAAAGCGCCCGGCAGCAGAATACTATTCTTTACCACAGCCCCTTTCTTGATCACACATCCACGTCCGATCACAGAATTCTCTACAGACCCTTCAATCAAGCATCCGTTGGATACCACAGAATACTTCACATTGCACTCTTCAAAATACTGGGTCGGGCTGGAGTCATTGGTACGGGTATAAATCGGCCAGTTTTCGTCAAACAGGCTTGCCGCCGTCTTGCTGTCGATCAGGCTCAGGTTCGCATCATAGTAACTCTTAAAATCCGTGATCGTCGCAAAATATCCACGATGCGCCACCCCACGGATATCCAGCTCTTCACATTCTTTATTCACAATCTGCGGCAGAGTATACATGGAGGAAATCTTCTTTGCTTTTTTCACCAGCTCTATGAACAGATCCTTCTTCATCACATAAGTACCCATGAAAATATTTCTGTTCTTTGCAGTCCCACGGTTCTTTTCAATAGACAGTACACCCTTCTGCTTGTTCAAGTTCAGCAGGTCACAGTTCAAATAAGCATCCTTCGCATTATCTACGGAATGATACAGCATTGTAATATCCGCTTCTGATTCAACATGTGTCTGAAGGAGTGTATCAAAATTCTGTACAAAGACCATATAATTCGGTGCAATGATCACATATTGCTCATGCATCCTCTCAATGCTGTCCATATTCTCGGAAAATGCTGCGATATCCGTATTATAAATATCATTGTCCGCGCTGTTCTGTGAAAACAGAACCTGCAGCTTTCCGCGCTTGGAATTGATGCTGTAATGACGTCCGGTTCCCAGATGGTCGATCAGGGAGCGTGGTTTTCTTCTGACAAAAACTTTAATCTGCTCAATGTTGCTGTTGCTGAAATTGGAAATCGGAAAATCAATCACGCGGTATCTGCCCAGGAAAGAGAATGCCCCGATCGTGCGATAATTCTCAAGCCCTTCTACCCAGATATGGTTTCCGGCCGTATTTACAATACCAAATGCTTTTGCCATATTATTCTACCCCCTTTACTCGCTTTGCAACCAGCTCGATATGTTCGCTGTCCGCACTTCCTACAGAAGCCTCTTTTCCAATCTTCACCCCGTCTGCGACAAGGGCACGGGTCACAGTCGCGCCCTCCTCGACTACCACGTTCGGCATCAGCACACTGTCGATCACCTTTGCACCCGGCCCGACCTTTGCGCCTGTAAACAATACGGAATTCTTCACTTCCCCTTCGATGACACAGCCCTGGGTGATAAACGCACGCTTAATGTCAGCCTCCGCGCCGACATAATGCGGAAGGGTGGTAACATCCTCTGTATAAATCTTCCAGGTAGGGTCGCTTAAATCAAGCTCGTTCTTTTTGTCCAGAAGATCCATATTCGCTTCCCAGAGGGAATCAATAGTTCCTACATCCTTCCAATATCCCTTAAACTTATAAGCCAGCAGCCTCTTGCCGTCGCCAAGCAGGGCAGGGATGATGTCTTTTCCAAAATCATGGTGGGAATCCGGGTTCTTCATATCTGCCACAAGAAGCTTGCGAAGCTGTTTCCAGTCAAAAATATAGATTCCCATAGATGCCAGGTTGCTCTTCGGCTTTTCCGGCTTCTCTTCAAATTCATAGATCACGCCGTCATCATTGGTATTCATGATCCCAAAGCGGCTGGCCTCCCGCATCGGAACCCCGATCACAGCGATTGTCGCATCTGCATTATTTTCCTTATGGTAATCCAGCATTTTAGAATAATTCATCTTGTAAATGTGGTCGCCGGAAAGCACCAGCAGATACTCCGGATTATATGTATCTATAAAATCAATGTTCTGTGAAATCGCGTCTGCTGTCCCACGGTATACGTCCAGATTGGCATCCGCTTTCTCACGCGGCGGCAGCACATAGACCCCGCTTCCCTTTGCGTCCAGACCCCAGCGGCGTCCCATTGCAACATAACTGTTCAGAAGAACAGACTCATACTGTGTCAAAACTCCGACGACATCAATTCCACTGTTTGCGCAGTTACTAAGCGGAAAATCTACAATGCGGTATTTCCCCCCATATGATACGGCCGGTTTGGCAACTTTATTGGTCAGGTCATGAAGACGAGATCCACGGCCGCCAGCTAAAATCATTGCTACCATATTATTTTGCTTCATTGTGAACCCTCTCTTTCATATTAATGTTCATATTATACAATCTTTTATCATCTTTTTCCACAATTTCATGCAAAAAAGCCTATAAATTCAAGAAAAAAATCAGTCTATTTCTTGTCAAAACGTAAAATCACTGATATTCTTTTTACAAGCTATATTTTTTGTATGCATTTATCGGACAAAAATGTAAAATACTATACTCATAGCCAGCTCGTATCGAATGTCTTTTGGGTATATTTATTACACTGTTGATGTTCCATATCCATTTTTTAGCAAGGAGTCATTTTTATGCGCAGAATTTCCAACACATATTTCAATACATCCATCCGCTTTTGCCCGCTTTTTTTCTTCTGCGGGCTTTTGATGCTGATTTCTGAAATCTGGAAACAGTACTGCCTGACTTTTCTGCTGAATCATGGTGCTTATAATTGGTGGTATTTTCCTTTTCAGCTCTGCAGTACTCCTATGTATATACTTTTGATTCTTCCATATATAAAAAAAGAACGGCTTTCCAATGCATGCCTGACTTTTCTTATGTCATTCGGACTGCTCGGAGGCATCGCCGTTTTCGCCGATACCACCGGGCTTCATTATCCGCTGTCTGCATTGACAATCCATTCTTACACCTGGCACATCCTGCTGATCGTAATTGGCGCTTTTGCCGCTGCGGCCCGATTATCAGGAAACTCAGGCGGAACCGCCGTAAAGCTTTCTGCGTTCCACAGTTTTGCAGATGCTGCCATGCTATATATATTTTTCTGTGCTGTTGCAGCCTGTATCAACCATATTTGCGGCAGATTCGACACGATCAATATGTTTTACATCAATCCAGAATATCCTATGGAACAGATCGTTTTTTGTGAACTGGTCCCTTATCTTGGAAACATGCCTGTGATTTTTCTCTATATCGCTATGACGGTGCTCGGCGCGGGAGTCCTGTTCTTTTTCTGGAAACTTGTATTTCTCCGGAGGAACCGTTGAGTTTTCCTTCTTTGATAAAGCACGTCTGCCCGCCTTCTAGGTTCTCTGCTGTATCAGAATTCCTGCCCTTTCTCCATCTCAGATGTTTTCTTTCTCTTGGAACAGGTTATCCCTGGTAATATTGTTCAGCCATTTGCCGCTCCGGTAATGCCTGAGCACAAAGGGCCATTTTACAAATTCATCCGTACAAAGCAGGAAATATACCCACATCACCGGAAGTTTTAGTATAAAGGCTGACAAAAATCCAAGCGGCACGCCGTAGCACCACATTGTGATCGAGTCGCAGATAAAGCCGAACCGGCTGTCGCCGCCTGCCCGGAACGCCCCGGCGATCAGGGTCGTATTCACCGCGGCCCCCATAATATAGTATGTATTGATCCACAGCATATATTTCAGATAATGCATGGCCTGTCCGCTTAAAGACGAGGATGCATAATTCAGTACGATCGGCATTGCAGCCACTACGATCAAACCGCCGATGGCGCCGGAGATCACAGTCAGCTTCATGATTTTTTTCGCCGCGTCCCTTGCTTCTTCCAGCTTATTTTCCCCAATGATATTTCCCAGTAAAATTCCTCCTGCACTGGCCATTCCAAAGCACAGGATCGTACCAAAATTACGGACCACTACCACGAAAGAATTGGCCGCCACCGCATCTGTCCCCATATGCCCGATAATGACCGAATACATGGCAAATGCCACGCTCCATACGATATCATTGCCCAATGCAGGCAGGGAAAGCCTTACAAAATCCTTGAACAGCAGCTTATTTTTCACAAACAGGTATCGGAAATCCAGCTTGATGCTGTCCCGGAAATGGGACACTATGAAGCATGCCAGAAGTTCCACAAATCTTGATATGGATGTCGCAAGCCCCACTCCGGCCGCCCCAAGCCGCGGAGCGCCGAACAGCCCGAAGATAAAGACTGCGTTCAGTATAATGTTAAGTGAAAATGCAAGGACGTTCAGCGCCGTGCTGATGGCAACCTGCTCGATGCTTCGCAGGATCGCAAGATATACTTCCGCAATACCGCAGCAGAGATAGCTGACGCTCATAAAGCGCAGGTAGGACGCTCCTACCGCGATCAGTTCCGCGTCATTAGTAAACAGCCGCATCATCCAATGAGGTATCGTAAGGGCCATCCCGGCAAACAGGATGGATATTGTCATGGAAAACCGCAGCGCGATCCCTTCTACGACCTGAATCGCCTGCGTATCTCCCTTTCCATAATACTGCGCGCACAGTATGGTCGCCCCGGTGCCAAGGCCGTAAAATACCATGAAAAGGATATTGGCATATTGAGAGGCAAGTGACACGGCGGAAATAGAAGACTGGCCCACATAATTCAGCATGATCACGTCTGCCGAACTGACGGCAGAACTTAACAGGTTCTGGATGATGATCGGCAGGACCAGTTTGAAGATCCTGCTGTAAAATGTATTCTTATCTGTGCGGTTCTGGTACATGGTTTCTCTCCTGTTTCAACTCTTCAGGCATGTTCCGCATATCGTCTTACGCGGACTGCCCTTCGTTATCGTCTGAATATCTAAAATGAGTGTCTGATTCAGTATAACTAATTTCTTCTCGCCGCACAAGTAAATTTTTTTCATAAAAATAATAAATTTCCACCTGTACGGCTGGATGCTCCGATGAGCATCCGGCCTGCAAAAAACCGTGCCGGCGCACTCTTACGTCAGTTCCTTGATCACAACGTCACGCAGCATCCAAAGGCACAGGAGATTGGGGATCGCCATAAGCGAATTGAACAGATCCGACAGCGTCCAGACAAAGTCCAGTGACAGCACTGCCCCAAGGTATACTGCGACAATATATAATATGTAGTATTGTTTCAGCCTGTTTTCGCCCCAGAGGTAACGCACCGCGCACTCTCCGTAAAAGCTCCATCCAATGATCGTAGCAAACGCAAACAATACCAGCGCCATTGACAAGATCATGCTGCCATCCAAAGCAAGTCCGCCTGCTGTCTGTATTTGCCCCGGCAATATCTTTTGGAACAAAGAGTCCAGTTGGGAAAATGCGAGAAAGCAAAGGCGGTCAGACGCTGCTTTCTGAAAAATCTCCGGGTTGCTCAGCATACTGCTGACCACCGCGATTCCGGTAATGGCACACATGACCACAGTATCCCAAAAGGTGCCGGTCATGGAAACCAATGCCTGCTGCTGCGGGGACGCAGTACGGGCAGAAGCTGCTGCAAGAGGTATGGAACCAAGTCCAGCTTCATTGGTAAAGAGCCCGCGAGAGATGCCTGTGCGCATCCCCACTATCACCGCAGTCCCGGCTGTCCCACCGATCACAGCCCGGGAAGAAAACGCAGACTGGATAATGACACGCAGAGTATCCGGCAAAAGATTCCGGTTCATCCAGATCAGCAGGAAACAGCCTCCCAGGTAAAAAATACTCATAAAAGGGACAAGCCATGTACAGATCTTCGCGATCTGTTTTGCACCGCCAAGAATCACGGCCCCCGTCAGTACAGCCGTAATCATGCCAATCACCTGAGAAGATATTTCTTTCTGCTCCAGTACTGCCGCCGTGATAGAATGGGACTGCACGCTGCTGCCCATCCCCAGAGAGACCAGAATCACAGAAAATGCAAATAAAACGGCGGCGCTTTTCTGATGCAATACATGCTCCATCACATACATTGGGCCGCCCTGAAAGGTGCCGTCCTTCTGTCTGATGCGGCAGCTTACAGAAAGATAGCATTCGGCATAACAGGTGGCGATTCCCAGGACGCCGGTCATCCAGCACCAGAATACGGCTCCGGGGCCGCCAATTGCAATTGCTGTCGAGATGCCGATGATATTACCGGTTCCGATCGTGGCGGCAAGGGCTGTCGCCAGGGCAGAGAATGGAGAGACATTTCCTTCCCCGGCTTTTTTTCCACTACTGTCCATGCCGCCGCAGGAACCCGATTTTTTTCCGGGTCCTGCCTGCCTGGCGCCAAAAAGGCTGAGACGGATCCCCAACGGGATCTTTCTCTGGATAAAGCGAGAACGGATCGTAAAGTAAATATGGGTTCCCATCAAAAGGACGAGCATGGGGAATCCCCACAAAAATTCCTGTAAGGAACAGATGATAGTAAGGATTTGGGACATAGGCACACCTATGGAAGGTTCATTGCTTCTATTATATGATAGGTTGAAAGGGATTCATGCATTGACATGGTCTTTATAGAAAACAGTATAGGAGGTTCACATATAGAAGCTGTCCATACCTGATAGATAGAGCCGTGGATTTTTTATGGCATGCTATCGACACCAGGTCGGCATGCCGATATAATGATAAAAAGCCAACGTGAGGTGCATAAAATGAATCTACAGACTTTGCTTGATCAAAAAGACATGACCAAATACCATCTATCCAAGATCAGCGGCGTACCGAAAACGACAATCATGGATATATGCGCAGGAAGAAGCAGCATTGAACGGTGCAGTGCAAAAACCGTATATCAGATTGCCAAGGCTCTGGATTGCTCTATGGAGGACATTATGGCGTTAGCCTCTCCTTATGACGAAACCGGACGGCCGAAAGACAACAGCTATCTGGAATGTGGCCTGCCCGATTTTTTACAGTCCTCTATCCGCGCCATGGAGGATGCCTGGCGAAAGCTGGACAGCGGGATAGAGTATCTGCGATGGGACTGTGACTATTGTAGTCTGCAAAGTGATATTAATAGTGCGGAAGTGAACCAGCTGATCAGTTCGGAGCAGGCATGGTTCCTTCGCGAAAAATACTTGAGAATGGAAAGGTTGTGAGAAAATACCGGTAATTGATTTTTCCCTTGCAGCTTTAGAATGATCAGAAAAAGCGGACATTTGCAACTGTAAGCAAATGCCCACTTTTTTCCGCCTGTGCGGCTGCAGCCCGGCAGCTCATTTGGCAGAAATATGATGCTTTTCCTGAGATCCCAACGTATTCGCTCATCCGTTATTTTCACAAAATTCTGCGATTTTCCGCCCTGTGGGAGTGCAACAAAGTCCCCCGTACGTCCCTTTCAGGCAGGAAGGAAGCTGTCTGCCTACCCGGTTCATCGTCTCTATCGTCTCATCTAGAGGGATCTGGACAGAGAAGCCGCACAAAACCATATTCGCAGTGGAAACTGCATTGGAAACCGCCATGGCATTCCGGGCGTTGCAAGGTTCATAGCCCACAGAAACAGCATCGCAGATGAGCCCTAATATATTCTGCAGAGTAATTGTAGCCGCAGTATATGCCTGCTGTGCAGTACCGCCCATCATTTCCACCACGCCTGCCGCTGCCATAGCTCCTGCGGATCCGCATTCTGCCTGGCATCCTGCGACCTCGCCGCCGAATGTTGCCTGATGCGCCACGAAAATGCCAACGCTTCCGGCTGCAAACATTGCTGCTGCAATCTCCTCATCACTTAATTTCAGATAGTCTCCCAGATAAACAACAGCAGCAGGAAGAATCCCCACAGAACCGACTGTAGGCGAAGCCACGACTGCCCCAGGCCGCTCTACTTCTACAGACTCCAGCACACCGATTGCCACACAGACAATGTCATTTAAAACCCCGATGTCCGCCACCTTTATTTTGCCGTCATGCATATTGCGATACATTTCCGCAGCCCTGAGCGGATAGAGCCCTCCCACTTTCTCATCCGTGAAAGTCTCAATCCCACGCTTTACAGATTCCCGCATGACTCTGACGATATTTTTCATAATGTCCATGATCTGCTCACGGGAATATCCGCTGCGCGCCATCTCATAACGGATTCCCAGTTCCCCAGCTCCCACGATCTGTTCTTCCCTGCCGAAATCCAATGCTTCTGCCGCGGTCCGAAATGGAATATTTTCATACTGGAAACGTGACAAAACCGGAAGTACATGCCCTGCATACCTTACATCCGCAACTCCCGGCAGCTCCGCCAATTGTGCAAGCTGTTCCGGGCAAAGTTCTGCCCTGGTTTCCAGATACAATATGCTCTTATCCTCTGCCGCGCTTTCCTTTGGGCGGAACTCTTCCGGGATTACCTTTGCCGCCAGATTCAGAATCTCATCTTTCTGCGCATCCTCCCCAAGATAAATAAAAACCGTATTAAAATCGCCTTTAATGCAGATCGGACATTTGTCAATCTCTACAATTTCAATCGCTCCGCCCCCGATTGATGTGGTTCCAAGCGCAAGCCGGTCTCCATTCTCTGCTGTCAGCTCCAGGTATGCATAGTTTGGCTCTTTATTCTCCTTTACCTCTTTTACAAACTGAATGTCTATCCCCTTCTCCCGCGCCGTTTCCAGAGCATCTGTCATTCCCTCGCTGTCGATCGGGATTCCAAGCAGGCCTGCGGTGAATCCTCGATCCGACCACTGCAATTTATAATAGGCCGCATATGAACTTCCGGGATCAAACGAAATCCTTGCTTTTTGTATCTCTCCCTTTAACAGCATACGTGCAGCCGCTCCGATCCGATAAGGCCCTGCCGTATGTGAGCTTGACGTCCCGACCATGACCGGTCCGAACACCTCGTTAAATATACTGCCATAATATGTCTCCATAATATCCTCCTTCCTTATTCTTCTATATCCTGTATCAAAGTTTTTCATCCTTCGGTATATCTTGTTCCAACGTGCGTTTCACTGCTAACATCAGAAGAAACAGAACAAATATCAGCGGCAGCCCTGTTACAACCGACATGATCTTTACAGATTCAATCCCTCCGATGAGCATCAGCGCAATGGACAGCACGCAAAATACGACCGCCCAGAAAATCCTGTTCCACCTTGCCGGCTCCTGATCCGGAGCCAGCGCCTTTGTTGTCACGCCTGCCAGCACATAAGCGCAGGAATCAATAGTGGTCGCCAGATAAATAAAGCAGACGATACACAAAAACAGCATCATAAACCTGGCCATTGGCAGTGTTTCCAAAATGGCGATGACCGCTCCCCCCTGCCCCTCTTCATTTAAGATCGCGGCCAGATCTACTTGTCCGCTTTGCTGGAGCCAGAGAGAATAACCGCCAAAGATCATAAAGCTAAAACAACATCCGAGCGTGCCCCACAAAAGCTGTCCCCATACAACATTTTTTATCGTTCTCCCACGCGAGATTTTTCCGATAAACATGCCCATCATAGGCATAAAGGCAATCCACCATCCCCAATAGAATACGGTCCAGTTTTTTGTAAATTCCCCACTTCCAAACGGCTGCATATACGTGCTCATCCTGAAAAATTCCCGGACATATAAGCCTGCACTGTTGACTTCCATTTTTAGGATATCCACCGTCGGGCCTGCCAGCAGCACAACCAGCATGAAAAGAAACGCCATACCGATATTTATATTGCTCAGTCTTTGGATCCCCTTGTCCAGCCCAAGATAAACGCTTGTACCAAAAATAAGGATCCAGACGGTCAGAACGACCATTTTTACTATCAGTTCATAGTCTTTTGGAATGCCGAATACCTTTCGTATCACATCGGCCAGAACCGGAGTACCGATTCCTAATGAGGTAGAAATAGAGTCCACAACGCCGAAAACAACAAGGATGTCAATACAGTACCCCAGCCAGCCGTCTGTATGCTTATTTAACAGGATACCGCAGGCAGAACTCAGCCGTATGCTGGATTTCTTTTTCACATACATCATATATGCAACCGCGACGATCGCAGGATTATAAAATGCCCATGCGCTGAATCCCCAATGAAACTGCCCATACATATGTGCATATTCATATGCGGTTTCACTAAATGGGACAATCTGGAAAGGTGGGCTGCTCACATAATAGATCGGTTCCAGGAATCCCAATATCACAATGCTGGTGCCGACCCCCGCGGTGAACAGCATTGCAATCCAGGAAATGTCGGAATACTGCGGTTTTTCATCCTTTCCACCCAGTTTTACACTGCCGAATCTCCCAAGAGAAAGCCATATTAAAAATGCAAAGCTGATGATACATGCTGTAAGATAAAGCCATCCAAAAGAATCCGTACAGATATCAAACAGATACATAACGGCTTTCCGTGCCCTTTCGGGCCATAACAGCAGTATAAAAATCAGAAGCATCAATGTGATACAAGATGGTATAAAAATCTTTAAATTTATTTTCTGACAGAACTTCCTCATAAGAAAACCTCTTTAGCACAGCTATTCCTTATACTTTACGATCAGGCTGTCCGCAACGCCGACCCCCTCGCCCTCAGGATAGACAAATAAAGGATTTATATCCAGCTCCTTTAATGTATTTTTATTTGCGGCTGCAAATTTGCTCACACTTACGATCGTCTCGCATAAAGCATTGATATCACATTTCTTTTGCCCCCGGTATCCGTTGAGCAGCCGCCAGGATTTTAAGGAACGCAGCAGCTCCAACGCTTCTTTTTTATTAACCGGCGCCGGGTATACAGCTACATCCTTAAACAATTCCACAAATACTCCGCCCATTCCAACCATGATGACCGGGCCAAACTGGGGATCGTTGTTCACTCCAAGGATCATTTCCGTCCCGGCTTTCAGCATAGGAACCATCAATACCCCGTTTACACGGGCATCCGGACAGTTTTTTCTTACGTTTTCCAAAATCCTGCCGTAAGCCTCATAAGCCTCGCTGCCGCCGGAAACATTCAGCATAACGCCGCCTACATCACTTTTATGCAGGATATCAGCAGACTCTATCTTCATCGCGAAAGCTCCCTGCGCGGCACGGGCCATTTCCGCTGCCTCTTCAGGCGATGTGACTATTTTCTCTTCCGGTATCGAAACTCCAAATGCTTTTAACTCCATCTTACTCTCATGCTCAGAAAGTGCATATGTCCTCCCGCCACTCTTTTCCGGCAGGGCGATCGTATGGCTGGCAGCAGCGTAATCGTACGTCACGAGCTCCGACAGTTTTTTCAACATCTTAAATGCATATACCGGCGGCGGGAGTACAGGCACGCCGATTTCAAACAGCTTTTGCTGATATTCCGGGTTTCTTGTATTTTCCGCAAATGGGATCACGGCAATCGGTTTGCACTGTGCGCCTTTTTTCTGGACTACTTTTCTAATGCCCTCATACATATAGTGGATCGCCGGATCTGCGATCTCATATAACAGCGTATATCCGATCAGCACCATTCCCACATTGGGGTCATCCATAACTGTTTCCAGCGCCTTTGCATACAAATCTGCGTCATACGACAGGCTTGCCGTCATATCCAATGGATTATTCGGCGTTGCATAGCCCGGCAGCAATTCTTTTAAAGCGCGCAGTGTTTCTTCCGTAAAATCAGGATAAGAAATTCCGTTCAAATATCCCACATCCGCACAGATCGCAGTTTCCCCGCCGGAAAGATTCATAGAAGCAAAATCTGCTTTCCCGGGCAGTCCGGGAATGGTTGATAAAAGCAGTGACATTGCGGTCAATTCTTCCAGGTCTTCCACCCGGACGGCTCCGAATTTTTTCAGAAGCGCGTCAAAAGCCGCATCAGAACCTGACAGGCTTCCGGTATGGGAGGCCGCGATCGCCTGCCCTTTGCTGCTCCTCCCTGCCTTTAATACAACGACCGGTTTTTTCTTCGCCGCAGCCTTATTCAGCACATCCACAAATTTTTCCGCATTTTTGACTCCTTCTATATAAAGGCTGATCACTTTTGTATCTTCATCCTCTGCCAGAAACTCCATATAATCTTCCATCTGGACTCCTTTGGCATTTCCAGCCGAAATATTGTAGGAAAATCTCATAGAAGGACAATCCATCATGGATAGACATAATTGTCCGCTTTGGGAAACAACTCCTATATTCCCTTTGCGCTCCCGCTTTTCGGAAATAAACGCAAACGCCTGTATATTGTCCACATAATTAACATACCCAGCACAGTTCGGTCCCATCACTGCAATGTCCAGCTCTTTTGCTTTTTCCAAAAGCTCCTTTTCGTTTTTCTTTCCCTCCGGCGTCCCTGTCTCTCCATAACCGCTGGCAAAGATAACTGCTCCGCCGCAGCCTTTTTTGGCTCCCTCCTCCAAAAGCGGGATCACCGTCTTCTGCGGGGTGCAGACGATCATCAGGTCAACCATATCCGGCACATGGGAAACCGACGGAAAACACGGTCTGCCAAACACCTTGTCTCGTCTGGGATTTACGAAGTAAACGTTATCTGACTCTTTCATATAAGAAAGAATGTTCCTGCACACATCACCTCCAAAACCCTCTTTTTCACTTGCTCCAACCACTGCTATTGTTCTGGGCTTCAACAGCTTCGTCAGATCCATCTGATCACCTCCTCACTGTCCTTTTGCTGCCCTGACTCCCTGTCGGTAACAGGACGCATTTTTTTCATTGTAAATTCCTTTTCCCTTTTTCTCAAAGAACTCCAGGATTGCTTTCTCCAGATAATCGACTTCAAATAAATCTGTCCTCGCAGCCAGAGCCCCCAGCATCACAAGATTCGCCGCTTTCAGGTTCTGCACCTCTGCCGCAATATCCGTTGCCGGAATTTTGATCACATGAATATCCTCCCGGAATTTCTGCTCTTTCGGGACAATGGACGAATTCACTAAGAGCACTCCGCCACTTTTTAAACACGGCTCGAACTTTTCAACAGCCGGTGTATTTAAAGCCAGCAGGATATCCGGATGCTTTGAGACCGGGCTTGCGATCATCTTATCGCTGACCTTCACGGTACAATTTGCCGTTCCGCCTCTCATTTCGGAACCATAGGATGGATAAAACAAGACATTTTGATCCTGCCCCATTCCTGCGTGGATCAGGATCATTCCTGCTGTAAGTACTCCCTGTCCGCCAAAACCGGCACAAATAATTTCCTTCTTCATAGCACATACCCTTTCTTACATTTTAAATTCGCCTAATGGAAAATACCTCAGCATCTCCTCATTAATCCTCTGTGCACATTTCACCGGTGACATATTCAGGTTAGTAGGACATGGGGACAATAATTCCACCAGGCAGAACCCTTCCCCGTTCATATGCTTTTCAAAAGCTTTTTCTATATATTTTTTGCTGATATTCATTCCCTTTGCATCTGCAAGGCTTCCCCGGGCAAGATAGGCGATCTCCAATCCCGAAAATGCTTTTTCAATCTGAAAAGGCATCCCCCATTTTTCTGCGTTTTTCCCATGCGGAGTGGAAGTTGTAACCTGCCCCGGCAGGGATGTGGGCGCGCACTGTCCTCCTGTCATTCCAAATAAGCTGTTGTTAATGACTATTGTGATAATATTATCGTTTCGGATCCCCACATGCATCATCTCCGCCATTCCGATCGCGTAGGCAGCACCGTCTCCTATATATGCAAGCACCGGGTTCTGGGGCCGCACTTTTTTGACGCCGACCGCCGTAGGAATGGGTCTTCCATGTGCCGCCATGATGGTATCAAATTTCCATGAATTTATATTTAGTGAACCGCAGGCCACATCTACTACTGTGATCAGCTTTTCATTCAGAGCCATCTTTTCTACTGTTTCCGCAATCAATCTGACTGCCAGTCCATGACCGCAGCCCGGACAAAATCCGCTCTTTGTAAATGTTACTGTTTCAGGAGCAACTAACTGCATATCAAACCTCCTCCTTATTCAGCCATTCTTCTATCTTTTTTATCATATCCTCCGGCTCCGGGATCTCGAAAATGGAGCCATAATGTACCACCGGTACTTTTCCCTTTACTGCAAGCCTGATATCATCTGCCATCTGCCCTAAAATATTGATTTCTACAGACAGGAACAATCTGGCATGGAGCGCCTTTTGAAACGCCTTTGTGGGAAACGGCCATAAAGTGATGGGACGGATCAACCCTACTTTCAGCCCTTTTTCCCGTGCCATCTCTACTGTTTCCATACAGACTCTGGAACTGATCCCATAGGCCACAAGAACGACCTCCGCGTCCTCCACCTGAATCATTTCATAGCGCTGCTCCTTCTCTTCGATCTCTTTATATTTGCCGCGCAGAAAAGCTTCATAATCCGGATGCGTATAATAAACATTCTGTATCTTTCGATGCTCGTCGCCTTTTTTGCATCCCTTGACCGTCCAGCCGAACTTATCGATATTATGTTCCTGAAATTCCGCTATTTCTACAGCCTCGATCATCTGGCCGATCGCCGCGTCCGAAGCGATCAGCACCGGATGGCGGTATTTTTCCGCCAGTTCAAATGCCTCTGACATGAAATCTGCATTTTCCTGCACAGAAGCCGGAGCCAATACGATCGTGCGGTAATCACCATGACCTCCGCCTCTCGTCAACTGCCAATAATCCCCCTGCCCCTGGGAAATATCTCCCAGGCCAGTACCAATCCGCATGACATCCACGATCACTGCCGGAAGGTCTGCTGCTACCAGATAGGAAATCCCTTCCTGCTTTAAAGAGAACCCCGGACCCGAGGAGGATGTCAGCGCCCGAGCGCCTGCGGCGGCAGCTCCCAAGACCATATTGATACCGGAAAGCTCGGATTCAGCCTGGATAAAAACACCTCCCACTTCCTCCATCCTCCAGGAAAGATACTCCAGTATTTCTGTCTGCGGCGTGATCGGATACCCACTGTAAAAACGGCAGCCTGCTGCCAATGCCGCTTCTGCAAGCGCCTCATTTCCTTTTAATAATACTTTAGACATAAACTCCTCCTCTATCGTATTTCAAAGACGTAATCCGGGCATACCCTGTAACAGATTCCGCACGCTATACAATTGTTTTCATCTACCTGTATCACATTATATCCATTTTCATTGATATGATCTGATACCGTGACCGCCTGCTTCGGACATGCTTGAATACAGTAACCGCACCCCTTACATCTTGCAACATCTGTATATACTTTTTCTTTTGCTTTCATATTAACCTTGTCCTCACAATGATACTTCCTTCTATTCCGCTGCCTTTAATCCCAACCGTCTGACAAACTGTGCAAGCACCGCGCCGATCACACAGCTAATGATCAGGAACGTAAAAATGTAGTTATAGCCTTGTCCGCCAAACTTATCCAGCATCCCTCCGAAAATCAGAGAATACAGAGAATCCGGCGTATATCCGATGATCGATGCAATCCCGATAGCAGTTCCTGTCAGGGCACGCGGGATTCCTGCTTCACTCATAACCGAGAAGATCACACCATACAGCATCATCGCCACCGCGCTTGGAACCAGGGTGTAAACGCTCGCAACTGTCGGGTTTATCGAAGCCGGGATAAACATAACAGACGCAAACAGCAGCGCTACGATCCCAAATGCTGTGGTCAGCCACTTACAGGTAGACTTGAATATTTTATCTGCCAGGATCCCTCCAACCGGAGCAAGGAGCAGCAGTCCCTGACGGAAAACCGAAATCAAGCTGGAGTCGGAAGGTGTGATCCCGATCACTTCCGTCAGATAGGGATTAAAGTAAGATACGCTTGTATAAATTCCGTCGCCGCAGAAAATAACAAAAGACGCAACCCATACGACCGGGTTCTTCAAAACCTTACCTACGTCAGCAAATTTAAACTTATCTTCCTCGGAGTCCACTGCCGCTGAAGCCTGATTTCCTTCCTTCATCAAAACTGCCAGCAAGATTGCTGCAACGATCGTGACAGACCCACCGGAAACGACTGCACGGAAAAATCCAGCCTCCATATCTCCGCCTGCGGAATTGAAAAACCTTAGTGCGATCGCGCCTGTCAAAGCGTTCATAATTCCGTTACAGGCATAATACACGCCATACATAAAGCCCTGTTCTTCCTCTGTGCCGACGATTCTGACTGCTTTCATAAGAGAAGACCAGAAAACAAATGCAGTTGACAAGGACAAGCCCAGATACACGATCATGGAAACCACAAAATTTTTCATCGTAAACGCATAAACATATGCCAGCAATGATGTGGCAGCCAGAGAAAAAATGAGAGACTTTTTAGCCGAAAGCTTATCCGCTAAAATCCCGCCCGGTATGTAAAGAATCATATTCACTACCGTATACACTGTCATCAAAAGTCCGGACTGTACATTCGTGATCCCCATACTCGCAATCTGTGCATCGTAAAATACAAATTTAATATATGGCAGAAAATAAATCGAACCACCTGCCATTCCTAACGCCACAATTGTCAAATACTTTCTGATTTTTGAGTTCATAACTTCCTCCTTTTTGAAATATCGTTTTATTATTTTGAAACGCCGTTTCCGTTTTTGTAAAATAATTATAAATTCGACATGTATAAATGTCAATATCAATTCATTTCTTTTCGTATTTTTGTCAAAAAGGACGAAATTTCACCAAAAAAATGTTCATTCGCATCCCAAAAATCGTCAAATCGCCAAAAAAGACCTCAGAATCGTAAATACAATTCCGAGGTCCTCTTTTCTTTCTATACCTTATTGGACAGTGAGGCTGTCCACCCGTCCCGAAGGGACATGCATTACGGGATACCCACGCGGGTCAGCAGTCTCCGCTCCGATACATTTTATAAAACAAAGCCATCCATGCTCTCTGTGTAAATTTCTATATGCTCTTTTGCCTCCTTCAGAAGCTTAATGATCTTCCCTTTCTTTGAGATCATACGGGAATAGCCTCCGGAAACGCCTAGACTTGCTACCAGCCCGCCTTCTCCATTCAAGATCGGAACAGAAATGCAATACAGTCCTTCCTCATATTCCTGGTCGTCAAAGGCGATCCCTTCCCGCCTTATCTTCTCACACTCTGTTTCTAATTCTTCCTGCGTTGTCAGCGTATACTTCGTCCGTTTCCGTAAATCCTGCCGTTTAAAGTAGGCTTTGAAGCGTTCCTCCCCCAGATAGGCCAGCGCGGCTTTTCCAACAGAAGAACAATACAACGGAGAAATGGGGATACTTTTGGGCGAAAGGACAAGGCTTGCGATATTCGTTGAATAGATTGAAAGCATCGCGTTTTCATACTCGATCGCCAGGTTAAGATTTTCCTCTATCTCTTTTGCAATCTGTTCCATGTGTGGCCTGCATATGTCGATCAGATGAATATCTGAGCTTGCGCTCTTCCCCAGCTTCACCAGAAAACAGCCCAAATGATAGCCTCTGTCTTCTTCGCATTCCACCGCGTCCCACTCCTCCAGCGAGTTTAAGATCCGAAACACCGTAGCTTTCGGGAGTCCCATATCCTTTGCAATTTCTGAAATCCCAACCGGACGGCCCTTTGTCGATAAATAATTCAAGATCGCCATTGCCCTGCTGACCATTATCACGCCAGTCTTCTCTTCATTGTACATAAACCGCTCCTGCCCTTTCTAAAAATCACAATTGTCCATGGCAGGAACCCTATTGCAGCTCTGCCGAACAATCTTAGCCTCTTTAAAATACATATTCCGTGAGCCGTCTCATTGCCTCTTCCACCAGAGTTTTCGGAAGCGCCAGATTCAGCCGTATCCCATATTCTCCGTGAAACTGCCTTCCATCCTGCCAGATAACGCCCACTTCCACTCCGGCACGCTGTAATTCATCTATGGTCTTGCCATGCATCCGGCACCATTCTTCACAATCCAAAAATAACATATATGTCCCCTCTGGCCTTGCCACAGATACGCCCTGAAAATGCTCCTGGATGTATCGATATGCGTAGTCCACATTTTCTGTCAGCACCTGGCACAGTTCATCAACCCACTCATATCCCTCCGGCTTGTACGCGCCGATCAATGCATACATGGAAAGAACATTCATGGAATTATAATGTGACAGGGATGATTCTTTTCTTACCCGGTCACGGATATGGGGATTATAGATAATATGGTAGCTGCCGATCAGTCCTGCCAGATTGAATGTCTTAGAGGGCGCGTAAAGGGCAACGGTTCGCATTTTCGCGTCCTGGGAGACCATCTGGGTCGGAATATGCTTATGGCCTTCGAGAATGATGTCGGACCAGATTTCATCTGCCACAACCATCACATCATGCTTTTTGAAGATCTCCATCGCCTGTTCCAGTTCCCCTCTTTCCCAGACGCGGCCGCATGGATTATGAGGAGAACAGAAGACTGCCGCATGGATATGCTCTTCTTCCAGCTTCTTCTCCATGTCCTCAAAATCCATCCGCCAGATCCCTTTTGCATCCCTTTTGAGCGGACTGTGTACAATGTGGTATCCTGCATTTTCTATGCCGCTGGTAAAGCCGATATAAGTCGGGGAATGGAGCAATACTTTATCCCCTCTCGAGCAGAATACATTTAAAGCGCTGAGCACGCCTCCGAGCACGCCGTTTTCATATCCGATACATTCTTTCGTCAGTCCCCGGACCCCATGCCGTGTCTCCTGCCACTGGATGATCGAATCATAGTACTCCTCCCTCGGAGAAAAATATCCGTATGCGGCATGTCTGACACGCTCAGTGATCGCGTCAGGGACTGTCGGAACCGTCTGGAAATTCATATCAGCCACCCACATCGGGATTTTGCTGAATCCTTCCTTTATCTGTATATCTTGATATGGGATCGTATCCACCGCGACCGCGTCTTTTCCGACGCGGTCCATAATTGTTGTGAAATCGTATTTCATCTTATGTGTCCTCTCTTTAATATCGCTATATTATTTTGATAAAAATATTATATATTTCCTGAATAAAATAGACAAGACCATACCGTATTAAAGTTTTCAATTTTTTTGCCGATATATGTTATGTGTAGTACTCAGAAATTATTTTACGATAGAGAGGTGGCCCTATGGATATTCCTGCATTATCATCAATGATGTCTATGGAACGGTTAAGTACGAGTGTCAGCTTTGCATTGATGTCCAAGGTGATGGACACGGCTGAGAGCACCAGTGAGGCAATGCTCGAAATGATGGATGCCGCTATGGTGCCCGGGCTTGGAGAGAATCTTGATATCATGGCATAAAAGTACCGCACGTATTACTGTTCACGAAAGCTGCAGCCTGGTTTAAAGTTGCCATAACTATTTCCTGCCGGGCTGCGGTGGTCAATGACGTAAAAACAGCGGGGACGGTGCAATATACAGTGTTTTCTATGTTTAAGAGAAAGCTGTATGCTGCACCGTTTCCTATGTTCAGATGAAGATAACATGAGGAAAACGTTATAGGTGAAAATACATGGAACAAGTAATCAAAAACTATTCTTTTAAACATACATTAAACAAAGCAGCTTTCCGGGATGGGATACGCGATGGCGTCCCCATTGGGCTTGGGTATTTTGCAGTCTCCTTTTCCTTGGGGATTGCGGCAAAGAATGCAGGACTCACTCCGTTCCAGGGGTTTCTTGCCAGTCTTCTCTGCAACGCCTCCGCAGGAGAATATGCGGGATTTACACTGATTACGGCTGGAGCCGCTTATGTGGAACTGGCAATCGTTACCTTGATCGCCAATGCAAGATATCTGCTGATGAGCTGTGCCATGAGCCAGCGGATGGATCCAAAAATGCCGGGATTCCACCGTTTTACCATGGCGTTCCATATTACGGATGAATTGTTCGGAATCGCCATTGCACGTCCAGGCTGCCTCAACCCATTTTATAGTTACGGCGCTGTGCTGGCTGCCGGACCCTGCTGGGCTTTTGGGACGGCTTTGGGCGCGGCTGCCGGAAGTCTTCTTCCGCTGCGTCTGGTCAGTGCGTTCAGTGTTGCCCTTTATGGGATGTTCCTTGCAGTCATTATTCCTGCGTCCAAAAAAGACGGAGTAGTTGCAGGGCTGATCATCTGCTGCTTTATTGCCAGCTTTTGTGCGGCTTACCTGCCTGTTTTTTCGGGAATGTCCAGCGGAACGCGTACCATTGTCTTGACATTGGTTCTGTCTGCAGCCGCGGCACTGTTGTTCCCAAAAGCTGCAGATGAGGAGGAAAAATAATGCACAATATGTATATCTATCTTTGCATCATGGCCGGAGTGTCTTATCTGATCCGTGTCCTGCCCCTGACTTTAATCCGAAAGCCCATTAAAAATAAATTTATTCAATCCTTTTTGTACTATGTTCCGTATGTCACCCTTGCTGTTATGACATTTCCGGCCATCTTAGAAGCCACCCAGAGCCCGGTATCCGGCCTGATTGCTTTCCTGATCGGCATTATAGCGGCATGGATAGGTGCAGACTTGTTTAAGACAGCCGTATTTTGCTGCGCCGCGGTATTGGCTGTGGAGTTCTTTTTGTGAAACCCTTTTTTCGAGAGTACACTTTATAACACTGAGGTGAATTTTTATGGCAAAGCATTCCTTTCCCCGGCCTTTGCTGAACAAGCTCCGGCAATTGGCAGAATCCTCTGGCGTCTCATATCCAACTGAATATGAGGTCATATATAGTTCACGGAAAACGCTGTCCATGCAAATTACTGCTGAAGGCCAGGTAAAAGTCCGCGCCCCCATGCGGACAGCCAAATCTACAATCGACCGCTTTTTCACGGAAAAGGAAACCTGGATATTGAAACATCTGTCCAAAGCTGTTGAAAACAAAGCGCCGGCGCCTCCTCCGCTTTCGGAACAGGAACGCCGGCGTTATATGGAACTTGCGCGGGATATCTTTACCCGGAAGGCTGCCTACTATGCCGCCATTATGAACGTGACTTACGGACGCATTTCCATCCGGGAGCAGAAAACCCGGTGGGGAAGCTGCAGCAGCAAGGGAAATCTCAATTTTAACTGGAGGCTGATCCTTGCCCCAGAAGAAGTCCTGGATTATATTGTAATACACGAATTGGCGCACCGGAAGGAAATGAACCACTCTCCGGCTTTCTATCGGGTTGTAGCCTCTGTGATGCCGGATTACAAAGAGCCGCAAAAGTGGCTTCGGGAGCATGGGCAGAGTCTGTGGACGAGGATATAAACGGCAGGGAACGGACCGCCCATCTGTTTCCCTGCTTCTTTTTTACTCGGAATCAGCCAGAAGCACTTTGCAATGTTTTTTATAGCAGGCAATCCCATATTTCCAGATCTTTTTCATTCCGTTTTCTACAAGACGGGACACATATTTTTTTCTTTCTATCTGATCCAATGCTTCAACGCACCCTGCGTAGAGGTTATCGTCCCCAGCATATTTTATCTGTCGAAGCTCCATACAGGAGGTAAAGCAAATCACGTAAAAAAGCCCGAAAGTACTGTTTCTATTAGAAAAGCAAAAAAACCTCTGTGTAAGCCGTCCACGCCGTTTTGGAAAGTCTATGGCTGCAGATATGCTTGTGGCGTATTATAGTAAAGGCTGCGATTCCACCAAATTATTTTCCGGCCTGAAAGTTGAAAAGGATAAATATTTTTCTGTACACTTGAACCAACATAATGTAATTCGTCTTGACATTCAACGTTTTCTGGAAAAAGAATCTGATCTTGATACATTTATTTCCGAAATTGAACGGAGAGTGATTTTGAATTTAATGAAAGAATTCCCGGAGTGCCAAGACATAATACCTGATAACAGGCTAAAGATATTACTTGAACAAATATTTTCGCAGACAGGCAATGGCTATATTTTTATCATTGATGAGTGGGACTTTGTATTTCGGATGGCCAAGAACCGAAAAGAAGCGCAAAAAGAATATCTGGATTTTCTGCGCGGACTTTTCAAAGGTGCTGAATATGTAGATTTAGCTTATATGACAGGTATTTTGCCAATAAAAAAATATGGCGAACACTCCGCAATCAATATTTTTGATGAATACTCTATGATTTCGCCTAAAAATCTGGGAGAATATTTTGGTTTCACAGAGAAGGAAGTACAGGAACAATGTACACAATACGATATAGACTATACTGAGGTAGAGAAATGGTATGACAACATTTCAAATAAGAGATGATGTGCTTACTCTCCTTGTCCATTTGGGATATCTGACCTATGATAAGGAAGACAGCAAAGTGATGATTCCAAATCAAGAGATTATCCAGGAATTTATGCGTGCGGTAAAAGTGGGCGGATGGAATGGTCTGGTACAATCACTTGAACATTCGGAGGCGCTCCTTCAATATACTTGGAAACTCAATGAAGAAGCCGCAGCCAACAGTATTGCTGAAATTCATAATGAAACAGCCTCCATCTTGAAATATAATGATGAAAACGCACTTACATGTGTGCTCCTGATGGCATATTACAGTGCAAAAGTGTACTATATGAATTCTATTATGGAATTGCCGTCAGGAAAGGGATTTGCTGATGTGGTTTATCTGCCAAAGCGAGATTCAAACATCCCAGCATTGGTAGTGGAACTAAAATGGGATAAATCTGCAGAAGGGACAATTAATCAGATCAAAGAAAAAGGATATGTGGAATGGATAAAGGGATACACAGGAGATATTCTTTTAGTTGGAGTGAATTATAGTAAAGAGACGAAGGAGCATCAGTGTAAAATAGAACTCTTGAAAACAGTGTAGCATCAACGATATATATGTTAAATAGATTCCGAAGGATTGTGAACGTTTATGTCTGTTACAATCAAAGATGTCCTGGCTGGGATTACAGAAAAATCGTTGGTGTCTAAACTGTTTGACCATGCCGCGCATAATGGCTCAAATTATCTGAACGGACATTCAAACTTTATACTTGTGTGCTTTACTACATAAAACCAGACCTACTTGTCCAAAGCAAAACAAATAGGTCTGGCACAATTTAACCTGTTATATCAAATCTCGTTGAAGCAATGCCATATATAGTTATCGTTCTTTCCATCCCTCCAACTTCGATAGAATAAGGCTGCCTGGCATTCCCCACATTCTCATTTTCATCATACTTCTTTATCCTTGCAAACGTCGAAAAGCTATGTATCGGGAATCCTACCGTATCATGCCCGTCCCCAAATACAATAAGTGGAACATTACCGCCTTTCTGGTTCGTCAGAGCGATTACTTGCAATTTGACATAGGTGCGTCCTCCTTTCGCATAAATTTAGTCACTTTGTCAAGGTGGATATGTAAAAATCTATTCAGTTTTATCAATCCAATCAAAGGCACGATTCAGATAAAAAATAAGCGTACCGCTATCTCTAATGATACGCTTATCATAATTCATTTTCTAATCAAGGTCGATATAAGCGGTTACTTTCGTTTCTCTCCATTGATTCTTCCTCGAAAATCTGCAAACAAAAATCCCAAATACTGCCCCCATAAAAACTTCCGTCCCGACAACCTGCTGCCATAAGCGGAGCATTTCCTGCCAGATAGGAAATTTCTGATATACCGAAAGCCTCTGTATCTGCCCGGACTTCTCTTGAAACAGGCGGACAAAAAAATCAAAATCTGACCAGTATGTAGGCAAATAATCTGCGCCCGGCGCCGCGCCCCTGATTCCCGTTATTAAAATCCAGGCTGCCGCCGTCATACATGCTGCGGACAGAATCTTACATAAAATTTTACTTCCCCTCGCCGCAGCGACTCCCAGGGCAATCAGAATGAAAGCCGATACAACGGAATAAAATAATCTGGCTGTCATAAAATAAAGCTGCCCGTCCACCTTCTGCCCATCTGTGCTGCCAAATACGGCTTCTATCAGGCTGACCGCCAGGGCGGAGGACTGCTCCCTCTCCTGCTTTTGGACTGCCACACCATCAAACCTGACGTTTTCCTCTGCCGGTGTCACACAAAGCTGGTTGTCTCCTTTTAGGACTCCGGCAATCTGATAGCTTTTTTGCCCGATCTCAACTTCCAGGCCCAGCACATTTTCCGAGCCAAATAACTGCCGTGCCAGCCCCTGGTCCAGCAGACATGCCCGGGATTCTTCGTCCGTAAAATATCTCCCTTGTGCCAGATTGTTTCCAAAGACAGCGTCAGGCTGCCCTTTTACCTGATAAACCGAAGTTTTTTGCCCACGTCCGGAATTCTCTGCCGAAACCGTCTCTTTCTCCATAGATTTCCACAGAGCCATTTTCGAGAAATCCTTGCTGCTTTCATTTTCTTTGAACTGCTCAAATGAGGATTCCTCCACACTGTCTGCAAGGTAACATACAAAGATCATATCCGCATATCCTTTCAGCAAAGAAAGCCGATTTACAGAGCAGATATTTGCAAGGAGAAGGACGAGGAAGATCAGGAAATATTTTATGTTGTTTTGTACCCTGTTTTTCATGATCTTATCCGCACCCGGTCCCCTTCCCCCACATATTTTTCCGAGGAAACAATCACCTGATCTGTGTCTTTTAAGGATGACGTCACCGCAGCATTTTCAGAATCCTTTTCCAATACAGTTACCGGAACACGCCTGGCTGTCTGCACAGTTCCAAGCATACTTTCCTCATCCGAGATAATCAGACAGTAAGCCCCATCCGAGTCCTCTCTGAGAGCGCTCAATGGAATCAACTGTTCATACTCTTTTTCCGAGCCTGACTGGACCGTCCATTCAAATGTATCCCCACTGTCCGCCGTCGCATTTTCCGGCAGGGGGGCATACCAACAAGTCTGGACCGGCTGAGCCGAAGACGGATTTTCTCCAGCCGCACTGCCGTTATCAGCGGTACGTTCCGCGCCGATGTATTCGATTTTCACAGACCTTTTCTTACCTGCCCCCAGACGAACCTCCACTTCTGCCCCGGCTTTGAGCTTTTCCTTATCCTTTGCGGATGCCAGGCCTTTTAGTTTCCATCCTCCGTTTCCGGTTATCAGGATTTCTGCGCCTGTGGTAAATGCGCCAGCCTGGATGCCGGATGTCAGGACCGTGCAGTCCTGTTCCGCACAAATTTTTCCCCCCGCATTCTGATAGGAAATCAACTGTTCCAAAGCTTTTCTCGCCGTATCTACCTGTGCGTCCAATGCCTGTGCCCCAAGCTGCGCCGACTGGACGGCATTTGCTTCATTCCTATCCTGGGCAGCATCCTCCTTTAATGCAAGATTGTACTCATTCTGAGCCTGGATGACAGACTGCCGGGCCGTTTCTACATTCGCCTGAGCCTCCCTAAGAGCGTTCTCCAGTTCCTGCTTCAAAACCGAGGAATCTGTTAGCTGCTGCTGGCCAGCGGATGCTGATTGAGCGTCCGTTGGCTGCGGCTGGACTGCCGGAGCCTGGACAGGCTGAAACTGGTCATAGGCTGCCTGGGCGTCTGCTGCCCTTTGCTGCGCTTCTTGAAGCTGGCGCTGGGCATCTGTCAATGTCTGCATGGCTCTCTCTGCGGACGGAACACGGGCGGTCCCACGGGCCGATATCTGCTGCTGTCCGGCCTGTAGTTCTAATTGGGTCAGTTCCGCCTGTTTGCTCTCAATGGTCTGCTGTAGATATTCCATACGAAACTGCACAAGGCAGTCTCCTGCTTTCACTGTGCTGCCCACATCTGCCGCCCATTCCACCTGCTGTCCGGGCCATAGGAAGATCAATTTTTCCTGCACAGGCACTACATTGCCGCTCCCACTGCAGGTATAGGACAGCTTCCCTCTTCCCGGCTTCTCCACCTGTACCTGGGCAACCAGAATCGACGCCGCGGCTCTGGAAATAATGGTACATAGTACCATTAAAGCCAAAAAGACTGCCAGGAGCCGCACTTTCCGCTTCATTTTGATATCCAATCTTTCATCTCTCCTTTACCTGTGCGAATACAAAAAATCACTTTTATTCTGAATGCTTTTTGCGCTCCATCCCGGATGCGACAATGCCCTGCTCCAGATTTTCCTGCCCCGTAAGAAATAGCAGCACTGCCGGAAGCAAAGTAACGACTGATGCCGCAAATGCCGCCGAAAACTCTGTTCCTGTCATCTGCGGCAGATACAATGACAAGGGCCATAATGCCTTTGTTTTCAGATAGGTCATGGGTGGTTCTATGGCATTCCAGTACTCCAGAAATCCCAGGATCAATATAGAAAATATCCCGGATTTCCCCAGTGGGATCCCGATATCCAGAAAAATCCTGATGTCCCCCGCGCCGTCAATCTTTGCCGCCTCGATCACTTCCCCCGGGATTGCCGCAAATGTTTTTTGCAGGATAAATACCGGCAGGGTGGAAAAGATTCCCGGCAGAATGACCGCCCCATGGGTATCCATAAGATGTACGCTGTTGAGCACCAGATATCCCGATACCATGGTAACTTGAAAAGGAAGTATCATCAAAAGCATATACAGGAACCAGAGTATTTTTTTTCCTGGAAACCGGAACCTGGCAAATGCCCACGCCGCCGGAACTGCAACAAGAAGCTGTCCAGCCAGGACTCCGGCGGTCTGAAGCATGGAATTCCAGAATGCGGTAAAATATTCCGGTGAATCTAGAAGAAGCCGCACATAGGCACGCAATGTCGGGTAGAGGGGAAACAGACGAAATCCGGCATGCCCTTCGTAATCGGAAAGGACAGCGCCGCAGGTTTCCATCAGTTCCTGTTTCCCCATCAAAGAATCCACGAGCAGCATCAGAAGTGGAAGCAGCATCAGGACACAGAATACACATAAAATCAGGCCGATTCCCCATTTTACACTCTTACGTTTTCTTGCAGCAGTTGATTTTTCCATCGTTGTTTCTCTTTCTTTTCCGTTTTCCTAGTATAATCCACACTAATTGCCTATATGTTTCGTGCAGGATAAATTTTCATATGTAAGGCGCAGGAATGAGGCGTAGTGGGTGCTACGCCGATTGACGACAACGTAGCAGATGGAAATTTAGCCAATCGAAACATAAGGTTAATTAGTGTGGATTATACTAGTCTTTACCCTATGGTATTTTAAATCGCCCTTTAACTGATTGATTCTCAGATTTCAACTATTTTTACGGCTCTTTCCATCCATCTCTTTGGAACGCCAGCAGCACCCCTCCGGTCAGGATTACCAGCATCACTGCGGCCGCCGTCATTTTCTGGATATCCAGATTGACGAACCAGTTGTTGAACAAATGCTGCAGCATATAAATACTTTCATGAGGATATTCCCCAGCCAGAAGATAGGCCTCCCGGAAAACCCGGAATGCATTCACAAAAGACAGTAATGCCGTCACAAATAATGTTTCTTTCAGCTGCGGCAGCGTAATATAGCGGAAACAAGCCCACGCCCCGGCTCCCTGTACTTTCGCCGCCTCATATTGTTCCTCCGGGATCGCACACAAGCCTGCCAGCCAGAGGATCATATCATATCCCAGATTTTTCCAGATATAGCAGGCCACCAGAATCCAGAAGGCACGGCCAGAGGTCAGCCACCCCTGACCCGGGGCGCCCATGTGTTCAAGCAATAAATTCAGCCACCCCTTGTCGTCAAAAAGCATCCTGAAAAACACAACCATCGATGCCGCCGGGATTGCCATCGGAAGCAGAAAACCTGTCTTGACCCATTTTTGATAACGGCCTGCCTGCCGTACCAGGATCGCCATACACAGGGACAGGGACAAAAGGAGCGGAAGGCAGGCCGCCATAAATCTCGCCGTATTTCCTGCCGCCAGGCGGAAGGCTTCATTTCCCAGCACCTGCCGATAATTCTCCCATCCGACAAAGCCGTTTCCGACTGCCTGTAAAAAGGATCTGCGGAACACATCCAAAAAGGGAATCAGTATAAAGCCGCCTGTCCCTAAGAGGCTGGGCAGCAGGAACAATAAGGCCGTCCGTGTTTCTTTATTCCGCAAGGTACGTGTCCACCTTCTGCGCCACATTTTTTGCCGCGGTCTTTGCATCACTGTTTCCCGTCATAAATTGATCGGCCTCCTCCTGATACAGATTCCAGATCACCCGGTTCTGTTCTGACGGAGTCGTCAGTGATCCGCATTTCTGCAGCAGGTCTTCTACCTCTTCCATTGTCGGATAACCAGTCTCCAGCATGATCTCCTCACCTTCAAAATTCCAGCTTGATGACATATAATAGGATGCCGCATATTCGCTGTCCACCTCATTTTTCCTGTCAGCCAGGGCAGATTTTAAAACCGGGAACCCGTCGTCCAATTGTGTCCCCTGCACTTCCTGCGAAAATAAGTATTTTGCAAAATCATTGGCGATCTCAGGCTGGCTTGTATTTTTGTTGATGCCCACAGTGCATTTCGGCAGGTAGACTCCATGGACTGTATCAGGCGTCAGATTCAGTTGGCGCATCACCGCATAAGGGATCATCATACTGGAAATACTGGAAATCGTAGCAGTCGCTGCCCCTTCCGGGTGATTGATAAGCGACTCTGCGCCAAAATTGGTGAATGGGTCTCTTACATAACCGCCTGTTTCCTCCAGTCCTTCCTCAAATAATTCTGCCTTCGCATTGACTGCAATTTTCTTTGCCAGTTCCAGAAGCTCTGCCAGTTTTTCCTGATCCACTTTTCCGCCATCCCCAAAAATCTCATCCTGATACAGCTCAAACAGGAAATCACGGATATAAAATCTGTCCGCAATGCCAAATACGCTCGCCGATGGGTCTGCATCCAGAAATGCTTTCAGGCTCTCCAATGATTCCAGCGCTTTTTTCGAAGCTTCACTGCCATAGATGACCGGCACGTTGAATTTGGCCGGAATCCCGTAGATCTTTCCGTCTTTTTCTGCCGTATTATTGAACATATTTTCCAGATACTCATTTTCTTCCATCAGTTCTTTTGCCATATCCGATAAATCCTCCAGGATTCCTTTCTCAATATAGGCCTCTACAGGCAGCCCATCCAGCAAAAGTACGTCGGCCCCGTTCCCGCTGAGCAGCTCTGTATTCAACGTACGGATATCATCAGAGGTCACTTCCCCGGCCTGTTTCCCGGATGTCGTAAATTCCACCTTCACGTCCGGATATTTTTTCTGGAAACCGATGGCAGCTTCCCGAACCGTATCACTGTCCGAAAGGCCGAATACACGGAGCGTCTGCCCGGGAACCGCGGCAGCATCTGGTTCATATACATAATGCTTTAAGCTGTTCGTGCTCACCTTATCCAGTGAATAAAGCACATAAAAATCATCGTCATTTCCCCGTATGGCATTGATTACAGAATTTGCTGCGGAGCCCATGGTGCCCATACTGCCGTCCATGAGCACTTCCCGGATATCGTTTCCTACGGTCAGGCGCGTGATTCCTTCCTCGGAGATCACATACCAATGCTCTTCGTCGCCGCATATGGCAAGCTGCTCTACTGATTCCAGAGAAAGTGTCCCTTTTATCTCCCGGTTTTCATCGAAAATGGTATAGACCTTTTCTTCTGTATTTACTGCCAGCATATCCTCTCCTTGAAAGATAAGACGCTGCGCCATGTTGAAAACCTGCATGGTATCCATTTCCTCTATGATCTCCAGCGTATCTTTGTCAACCACGACGACCCTTGATGCATAACCTTCCTGGAACCAGTAATTCCCGGCGCCATCCAGGGCAAACCCGGTGATCATCGGATAGCCGTATTCCGTCTGCTGTGTCAGATACGGGATAGCCAGTTCTTCTGCTTCTTTTCCTTCTCCGCCTCTGGTAATATGTGTGTCCGCATTTTCTGTCATCCATCTCACATACTGCGTTCCGTCACCGGCCTCCTGCACTTCCATAAGGATCATCTCCCCGCCGCCGTCCTGTCCGGCAAACCAGTCTAAAGAGGCCTGGTTCCACTGTTTTCCGTCATATTCATAACGGTTCACCTGCGTATCGCCTGTCTCGGTGAACAGCACCGGATTCCCATCCTTTGTCTTGATGAGGTTTAAAATCTCTTCCCCATCCTCTAGAGGCAGCTCCACATCTTCCTCTATGTACCGGCCCTTTGCCGTATCTTGGTTTCCGCTGCCTGCGTTTTTGCCTCCGTTTCCTGCGCCGCCGTTTTGGCAGCCGGAGATTGTCAAAAGAGCAAGGACCATGAGCATAAACAATGCCAGAGGCCGTCTCCATTTTTTTCTGTTTATCATTTTTTGTCTCCTTTCAGTTGCTGTTTACAGAGCCGCGGGCTGTAACTTCTTTCACGTCCAGGGACTTTTGAAGCCCCACAGCCCCTTGAATATCTGTTCAAATTCAGTATACAGAGTATTTCTCAAAAAAACTTTGAAATTGGAAACAAATTTTTTAAGGTTTTTTTGAGATTTGTCTGGTATACTTGATTTGTCTGATATACTTTATAAGAAGACGGACGGCTGGAAAACTCTCAGAAAGCAGATGGAGATCTGATATGCATATATTAATCGTAGAAGATGATAAAGAATTGTGTGATGCGCTAAAGCTGCAGCTTAACGCCAGAAACCATACCGTGGACTGCTGCCATACCGGCAGTGAGGCTCTCTATTGTGCCATGAAAGGAGCCTATGACCTGATCCTTCTGGATCGTATGCTCCCGGAAATAGACGGGCTGTCTATCTTAAGATCCATCCGGCAGAACCATATCACAGTCCCGGTGATCGTGACCACTGCATTGGATACCATAAATGACCGGATTGACGGCCTGGACTGCGGCGCGGACGATTATCTTGTAAAGCCCTATGCAATCGAAGAACTTCTGGCGCGCATCCGCGCACTTTCCAGAAGGCCGAAAGCCTTTTTGGAATGCCAGGAGCTTTTCTATCTGGATATCCGGTTCGATCCGGACAACCGCATTTTAAGCTGCCAGGAAGAGGAGCGGCAGCTTTCCAAACGGGAAGCGCTTTTATTAGAATTTTTCATGCGGAATCCTGAGAAGACACTGGCGCGGGAACAGATTTTCTTCCGTGTATGGGGGCCGGACGGTGCCGTGGAGGACGGAAATCTGGATACTTATATTTATTTTCTCAGAAAGCATCTGCGCACCCTGGGAAGCCGGACTGTCATCTCCACGGTCCATGGGCTGGGGTATCGGATGGAAAGTGGTACATAAAATAACTTCTCCTTCCCGATAGCCAGGCCAGACGCAAAAAATCCAAAAAAACATTTGAGACGGGGGTAGTTCCATGTTTCCGAAGCTGGAAAGAAAATTTGTGTTTCTGTATACTTTGAGTACCGGGCTCATCCTGACGTTGATACTTGCCGTTTCTTTTTTATTCTATGTATCGTCACAGAGCAGCCGGCAGAAATCCCTTTTTCAAGATCAGCTTTTTACTTTGATGTCCCAGCTGCAGACCGATTCTCTGTTTTCGGATTCTTATCTGGCACAGATGGAAAGTAAAAATCAACTTCTGATCTATATAGAAGAAAATAATGATCCTTTTTTCTTTCCCGGCTCCTATACTCCACGCACAGAACGGGACAGGCTGTTTGAGCGCGCGGAAGATCTGGCAGAAGCAGAAGGGATCTTTTCGGATTCGCACCCCATCTCATCCAATCTGCTGCAAAGCTCCATCCTGCAGATTCCAGGCGAAAAGGGAGATATTTACCTTGGAAATATCCTGATCCTCCATACCGCCAATGGCTATAAAAAAATAACTTTACTGCAGGATATTACCGATGGCCGGATCCAGCTTATCCAAACGGTCATTTTTTATATTTTGATCGACCTCGCGGGAATCCTGCTCCTTTTTCTGGCTGGGCGTTGGTTCGTCCGCCGTTCCTTAGAGCCGTTGGAAGAAACCTATGAAAAGCAGCAGGATTTTGTCGCCTCCGCCTCCCATGAGCTGCGTTCTCCGCTTGCAGTCATCCAGACTGCGGCTGATGCGGCTGCCGATGCGCAGGATGAGGCAAAGCGGCTTTTACAGGTCATCAAAAAAGAATGCCAGAGGGGAAGCTCTCTTGTGAAAAATCTTTTGCTGTTGGCATCCGCAGACCAGAATAACTGGGCTGTCAACAAGAAATATTTTGAGCTGGACGAAATGCTGCTGGGGCTCCTGGAAGTGTATGAACCGCTCTGCCTGTCAAGAGACGGGCGGATCCTGCTGTCGCTGCCGGACGATCCGCTTCCCCCTGTGCTTGCAGACCCGGATCTGTGCCGGCAGATTTTTACCATACTGCTGGATAATGCAGTTGCATATGGGCTGGACGATTCCAAGAGCTGGCTGGCGTATGCGTCGGATACATCCGATGGCAGACAAATATCAGGAGAAGAGAAAAGAAAGATTGTTCTACGCGCGGAAAGCCTGCGTTCCCACATCATGGTATACGTCATTGATCACGGGCCGGGAATTCCGGATGGGGAAAAGGAACTGATTTTTGACCGTTTTTATAGAAGGGATCAGTCCAGAAACCGGAAAGAACATTTTGGGCTGGGGCTGTCCATTGCCGCAAAGCTGGCACAGATCCAGGGGATCCGGCTGGAGGTGGAAGATACGGCCGGCGGGGGAAGTACGTTTAAGGTCGTAATATGAAGGAGGCTCTTTTTTAATCTTCATTTCTGATTCTTTCTACCAGTGAAATCTGATCCTGCATCTTTAAGCAGCAGAAAGCAATGAACATTGGTATGCCTGTCATCCCTGCCACATACAGCAATATTGCCGCGGCCGGGAAATGGTACTTTAAATACGATATCTGCATCAGGCTGATAAATCCATATCCCGCTGCCGTACCTAAAGTGACCGTGATCAGAATGTTTGGCAATGCAAGGAAGAGGCTTTCTGCCAACAGCATATTCCGGATCTGCCGTTTTTCCATGCCGATCGATTCCAGCATGGAAAGCTGCTTTTTCCTAGACACGATACTGCCGCAGACCGTATTGATCAAATTAAAGATACCAAACATGATCACAAACACTGCGATACCATATATCTGCATCTCCAGCTTCGGTATCTGTGCGGCATCTTCCAATTTTCTCTCACGCAATGTACTTAAAGACAGATCGTCATATCCACTGAGCAATGCCCTTATTTGTTCTTCTACCCAGACACCGTTTTCCTCATAGTGATCTACGGATATAGAAAAAGATTCTGCCGTGTTCATTTCTCCCCATAATTTTTTCATCGTTACATCAGACATACAAAAAGTGGTGCGCTCCGGATAAGATTCAGCCTTTTCCTCCGAAACAGCAGCAATCTCTAATTCTATTGTATGTTCCTCCCCGTCAAAATAGCTGATCTGCAGCTTTTCACCGGGGATAAACGTAATTCCGTTTAGCTTTTCGGGAAATGTACGGTCTACGATCAAAATTGCATCATGTTCCACCATATACTCATAACTATTGTTCCCTTCCGCAGGAAGCTGGAAATACTCTGTATCGTCCCTCGAAAGAGGGCAGAACGGCTGTGTAAATGCAGCTCCCTGATAGGAAATGACTCCTGTCGCTGTTCTTTCAATATGCACATTTTTTACATGTGGAATCTTGCGTATCTCGTCTTCCAGCTCATGACTAAGATTTCCCTTTCGCTGAGAATCGGTAATACCGTATGTCTGGGGATTTCCATGAACGTCATAGGAATATGATATACGATACTCACTGTCTGCAAAGACTCCCTCTCTGGAAAATGCATCCTCATCCCATGATGCGATCCATGTTGCCGCAACCATAAAAAGGATTCCGCCAAAAGCAAGCGACATCGTTGTAAGCCCCAGCCTTTTCCGGTTATTTCTGCTTTCCATCTGCGCCAGTTTAAAAGGGGTCAAAAATTGATGTCTTCGATCTTTTGTTTTTTCTTCCTTATCTGTATCCACATTATTTTTGTATGCATCTATCGGTGAAACCTTTGCAGCAATGGACGCAGGCCTGCCTATGGAAAGCTGTACGGCCAGAAATCCCAGCAGGGCGCTCAGCAGCGACACAACCCCATAATTTACAAAACTCCATCCGTCGGGCAGGGCTATATAAGCAATCATACCGCCTGGCAGCAGGCCCATGGGAACCGCGGCCGCACTCAGCAGCAGGCCTTCACGGCGTATCATCTTTTTTACTTGTTTTTCTGTCATGCCGATCGTCAGAAACTGGCCGACCTGCTGCACCCGCGCGGTCACTGAAAAATAAAAAATACTGTAAATGACAATACTGCCGGCGATAAAAAACAGCAAAGAAACAAAAAAAATCGTATATAGCCCTACATTTCCCTTTTGAAGCGATAATTCAAACCTGCCATTCAGATTCACATTTTGACGGACAATACCATAATCCATAGCAATCTGGTATGCAGCGGTTGTAAATGCTGAAGCCGAGCCGCCGATCACATCTTCTTTCAAACGGACAAGAGCCGTATAGGGCATCTTTTTCATCAAAGGACTGTTTTCCGCAAATTCCCTGGAAACTCTGACAGGATGCGTTAAAGTTGCATATCCTGCATCCGTATATCCTGTTATAACAAATTCCTCAGATGTACCGCCTGCATCTAAGGAAATAGAATCCCCTAAACTGCACTCTCTGCCTAACGCTTCCATAAAAGCTTTATCTACTGCAATTTCATTGTACTTCTTTGGCAGGATGCCGTCCACGATCACATAGGTACTTATTTTTTCCGCATTACTTTCCACGTAACTGAAACTGTATTTTACATTGCCGGCCTGAAAATCCCTTCCAGGAGATTTATAAGGAAGACAAAGCTCCACTTTTTCATCGGATGCAATGTTTTGTAACTGCCTGTCCGTAACATCCATATACATCACATGCTGCATCTGGTCCAGTATCCGCCTTTCCGCTGTCTGCTGCCCAAGGATAAAGAGGGAAAGAGCGGACGTGAGGGCAGTCACCAATAAAATGGATAACAGCGATATAAAACTTGATGCTTTTCTTGCCAGCAAATTGCTTTTTGCAATACGGTAAATAATCCTGCTGTTATTGTTTTTGTCTAATCTCATGATCACCACCTGCTTTCCACGATCCTGCCATCTTCAATTCGGATGGCGCGGTCTGCTGACTGGGCAATTTCGTCATTATGGGTGATCATCACGATTGTCTGATGAAAATTTCTGCTTGTCGTTTGAAGTAAGCCGACCACTTCCCGGCTTGTATGGCTGTCCAGATTCCCTGTCGGCTCGTCCGCAAGAATAATGGCAGGTTTTGCCGCTAACGCCCTTGCGATCGCGACTCTTTGCTGTTGTCCGCCAGACAGTTTGTTAGGCTTTCTGTTCAATTTATCTTCTAATCCTAATGTCTGTACAATTGTCTTGAAATACTCCTGATCAACATTTCTTCCGTCTAATTCTACAGGAAGGACAATATTATCATATACCGTTAAATGAGGGAGCAGATTATAGTTTTGAAAAATAAACCCGATTTTTCTTCTCCGAAAGATGGCAAGTTCATTTTTTTCCATACCGCTTAATTTCTGCCCATCCACGACCACACTGCCGCTTGTAGGTGTATCCAGCCCTCCCAGCATATGGAGAAGCGTGCTTTTACCGGAACCGGAAGTGCCGACGACCGCAGTAAAGCTGCCTTCTTCCACTTCCATCGTAATACCGTCAAGAGCCTTTACCAAAACAGGTTCTTTCCCGTAGTGTTTTATTACATTGTTTGTACTTAAAATGTTCATTTCCATTACCCCTTTCAGTTTGATACTTAATAGGATAGACTTAAATCCTATCAATCCTGTTTCAATATCAATGTGAAAAGTATCAAAACCGAAACAATTCACTTCTAAACACAATTGGGAAGGCAGATAGAAAAACAGCTCCCTGTCCCGACGGCAGAACGTACAGAAATGTATCCCTTCTGCAAAGCTATGATATTTCTTGCCAGGTACAGCCCTAATCCCAGCCCTTCTATTTTTGATACACTTTTTTCTCTGTAAAATCTTTTGAATATATCGTTGATATGTGCGGCTTCAATCCCTTTTCCTGTATCTTTTACTTGAATCTCGGTGTACATCTCCCCTGCATGGACGGAAATCGTTATTTTTCCATTTTCAGATGTATATTTCACTGCGTTATCCAAAACATTCTCAACCGCTTCCGCCGTCCATTTCATATCGTGGTAAACCTGAATAGAAGGACGGCATTCCACTGAAATCTCAATATGCTTCTGCTCCGCTTTATGGATCACATTATTGACCGCAGCCGCCAATGTTTCAATGATCTTACTGTTTGTCGGCTCAAGAACGATCATCTCAGCCTCCAGCCTAGACGCTTTTATCAATGCATCCAGCAGAAACTCTACTTTCATGAGCTGCTGCTTCATTATATCCATAAATTGCTTTGATTGTTCCGCTTGAATATCTGCATCCGTAAACATTTCACAATACATCTTGATATTAGACAGGGGGGTTTTTATTTGATGTGTGATTTCAGAAATCATTTCCTGCAGTTCCCTTTGCTCTTTTTTGCTTTCAGCAGCCCGAAACGCAGTCATTCTTTCCATTTTTTCTAATTCCATTACCACTTTAGATGTAAGCGTTTCTTTATTCCAGATTTTCTTAATAGATGTGCCGCGCATAATCGCTCCGCACCAGCGGCATATTTGTGAAGACAGGGCGGCAAACTGGCCGCGGAAATAGAAATAACTCCCAAAATTCATGAGGCAGAACGCCATAAAGATTCCGACCAATAAAATTTGTACGGTGATATCCGTAACATGATGGTAAACAATATATCCCCCACAGGCAAAAAGAGAAAGATTGCCGCAGATCAGTATGTATTTTCTGATTTTCATCCGTTTTCTCCAGTCCATTTATATCCTAATCCATAGATTGTTTTGATATATCCGTGATTTTCATCCTCAATTTTATTTCTTAATCTGCTGACATTCAGTGACAGCGTATGTTCATTTACATAGTTCTCTTTCACGTCCCATATCCTTTCCAGCAGAATATCCTTGGTTAAGATCTGCCCTTTGCTTTTGCAGAAAACCTCTAAAAGTTCAAATTCTGTCGGAGTAAGTGAAATCATCTGGCCGTTCTTTTTTACTATATGGTTTTCAAGGTCTATCGACAGATTCCCATAATAATAGTTTACTGTTTTCTTTGCGCCATAGCATCTTCTCAGCACTGCCTGTATTTTTTCCATAAGCACCTTTATACTAAATGGTTTTATGATATAATCATCCGCGCCGATCTGCAGCCCCTTGATCATTTCTTCTTCCAGGCTATGCGCAGTCAGGAAGATAAATGGAATATGACAGCCTGACACAATCTCGCTTGCGAAATCAAAGCCATTGCCATCCGGTAAATTTACATCCAATAAAATCAGATCAAAGTCTTCTTTTCTAAGACTGTTTTTGGCTTCCTCTATGCTGTATGCAGAGGATGGTATCATGCCAATGTTTTGGATGTTATAGCACAATCCGGAATTTAGTATCTCGTCATCTTCAATCACTAAAACTTTCTTTTCCATTTATTTTCCTCCCTGACACCATACATTCATGCATAATGCTCTTTCTTAATCCGTACTGTATCTATATATAGCCGTCTGGACACAGCCTATCCACGGTGTAAATCTGCACTTGCAGCCTGCGCTATGCTTTGGAAAAATCTCTTGTCAGTAATTTATCCTCGGTCAACAGTTCCTCCACAGTCCCTAATCCCAATTCGTCCAGCACTTTCCGGACATAAGGGTTCTCCAGCGGAGTGCAAAACCTGGCGTTTCCGGCATAGATATCCACATGTTTCGTCCCTTCCTCTGTATTTAGGATTGCCTTGGGGCCTCCCACACATCCTCCGGCACATCCCATCCCTTCAAAGAAATTCGCATCCGTTTTTCCCTCTTTTATTCTGCGGATCATCTCCATACAGGCCTTTGTCCCGTCTGCCTGTTCTGCGCGGACATGAATCTCCCTGTCCGGCCTAAGCTGGTCTACCATCTCGGAAACTGCGCTGCTCACCCCTCCGGTCCTTGCATAGAGCCTGCCAGCCTTGGACGCATGTTCTTTCTCCAAGTCTGCCAATTGTTCCGGATGGATGTCCGCGGCTCTAAAAATATCTCTTAATTCTTGAAATGTCAGTACATAATCCACCGCATCTGCAATATCCGGCTCCCTTGCTTCTTTCTTTTTCGCCAGGCAGGGACCGGCAAATACCGTAACTGCATCCGGATGGATCCGCTTGATCATACGTCCGCAGGCAACCATGGGCGACACTGCTCCGGGCACATGCGGCATCAGTTCATGATAAATCTTGCGTATCATGGAAATCCATATAGGACAGCAGCAGCTTGTAAGCTGGTAGTCTCCGGTATGCTGCACATGTTTGTCGAATTCAAGCGCTTCTTTTAAAGTTAATATATCTGCAAAAAGAGCTACCTCCACCATTCCTGTGAATCCCAATGCTTTGAACGCAGTACGGAGCTGCCCGGGAGTCACATTTGCACTGAACTGCCCAAAAAATGCCGGAGCTACCATCATATATGCCGGACCTTTTGCCTCTCTCACTGCTTTCATTGCCGGGAGCACATCTTTGCTTGCAGTCAGTCTTCCATCCTTGCAGGCCTCGATACAAGCCTCGCAGCCTGCGCACAAGTCAGGATTGATATACAATTTTCCTTCTTTATTCCATTGGATCGCGTCAAAAATGCAGCTATTCTGGCATGCACGTTCGTAGGAACACCTCTGGCAGTCATCAATGTGCAGGACTGCAGCGTATTTTTCCGGATGGAGCAGGCAGTCCAGATGGTAAGGGTCATAATCAGCGGGCAGCGGTTCGTCCTGGGATATTTTTCGTGCAAGAAGATCCTGGTAAAGTTCGTCGAATGTCTTCATATTAAATGGTTCCTTTCTATATGAACTATAAGAAAACAGCTAGCCTTTGCATTCCGCTCAGGTTATTTTTGAACATTCACAGACAGCTTTTTATCACATTATTATGTTCATAAATCAAGGATTCTATCCACTTTCTCGATCCGGTCCAGAATCCCGTCTACATCCACCCCCGGATGTGTCAGGTACATCCGGCAGACTTGCTCTGTAAATTTCGCATTAACATGATTCCGCTTAGCAATTTCTGCAATGTTTTTTCCGGCATCCACCTCTTTCATAATGTCCCGCACCAGCCTGTACATATCCTGTTCCGGTATTTTCACTGTCTCTGTCTTCTCGGATTCCGCAGACAGGCAATTGATTTTCTCTGCCTCTATCTGATGTTTAGCAGGATACAATGTGAGAATCATCATGGTAACCGGCAGCCGGAACCTCTTCGGGCCGCAGCAGGCCATGTGTATCTGATATTAATGCGATCCGGTGTGATTCCATTGTGGTGTCCCTCCCTGCCTTTGTAAGAATATTTTTCCATATCCTCGTCAAACCGTTTCTTCGTTAGGCTATAGCTCTATAAGCCTTACCTATTGTTAAAACACCAGTTCCTGCTGTTCCATCACTTCAATCTGCGACGCGATGATCGTCTCCGGCTCATTTCCCCGCAAGTGATCTGCCCGTAGATACTGCATCCCGCTTCTCAGGCTTGCCGCGATCAGGTTGAGCACATAGATATTATCAAACCGGTTGTAGATCGTATCGCCGCCTAACCCGGTCAGGCAGATCAACTGTGTATTCGTCTTTTTGGCAACATCCATCAGCGGTTTCAGAAGGTGGGACGCATTGGTCTGTGCAAATGGATTATCCATGAGCAGAACCTTTCCTTCATTACGGTCCGCAAAAATATCTGTCTCATCCTTACGCATGTAGTACAGCAGGCTGGATAGGATCACGAATGCAGACAAAAACCCTTCGCCGCCAGAGTTCCTCGCCACCTCAGCCCAGGTAATAGGATATTCCCGCTGGGCCTCGATCTTGTAGAGGCGGATCTGTACATTGCCGATTCCGATGACCGTATCATACAGATTCCGGGTCGTCATCCGTGTGCCGAAATATTCCTGCGCATTTTCATTGCGCTCAAAAATGCCGATTCCCTTCTGGGTAAGTTCATCAATCAGATCCTGCAGCCGGATATGATACATACTTTCATTTTCCTCCCACTGTGGGAGCTGGATCTTCAGCATTTTGACCGCCCGATCCCGGATAGTAATGGTGGAATTCTGGTCAATCCTGCCCAGGTTCTGATGGACCTCCTGAAGATAATCTTCCAAAAGCTCCACGATTTTTTGCTTCTCTTTCTCCACAACGGAAATATCCACTTCCAGCTTTTCCATCAGGCTGTCGTAGGACTGGATCGTTGTATTGAGCTGTCTCTGCACCTGGTCTGCCTCGTCAGAAAGCTCCAGCATGGCCTCCAATGGCTTTTTATAATAATCCTCTTGAAAATGACCGTCACGCACAATCTGGTTGAGCACACGGATCAACTGTTCTTTCGCATCCTGCTTGGATTTCAAGCGCTGATTATAGTCCCGGACCAGGATCCCCTTGAAATTCCGCAGCTCTCTGGCATTCATTTCTAAAAAATCCTGTTCCCATACAACCGGCTCTTTTTTCTCAAACTCACTGTACTCCGCCAGAGCAGTCAGATTTTCATTTAAGCTTTGTAAATGCCTTTGCAGCTTGTCCGCGGAATTCCGAAGTTCCTTTTCCTGGTATCGAAGCTGATTTTTTCTGGCATCAAAATCTTCATTCTGGATTTCTGATTTTGGCAAAGGCTCTTCTCTCCCGCATTCTGTACGCATCCGTTTCAGCAGGTCCGCTTTCTGCTGTGCAGCGACCGCAATCCGCTTGTCCTCCTCATTCCAAAGAGACTGCTTTCTCTGGATCTTCATCTCACGGTCCTCCAAAAGGGTTCTCTGATGCGTTTCTTCCTTCCGGTCATAACGGGTATCCAGCCATGCGTCTTTTGTAAGACAATATTGTGTACACAGATACTTTAATTCCTGAGAAGCCTTCTTGTACCGTTTGCTGCTCTGCTGCTCCTGACGTTCCAATTCCTGGATTTCCAAGGATACGCTGGCCGTGACAGCGGCATATCTAGCCTCGATGTCAGATACGGTCTTGCGCGCCGTTTCCCACAGTTTCCTCCAGTCTTCCCCTTCTTTCGCTTCTGTCAATTCTTCATATTCTTCATATTGTCTGTATTTACGCGCCGCCTCCTGCTGTCCCTCTTCCTCTCGGAGTAATCCGTCCCGTTCCGATTCCAGCGTCCGCTGCCGTTCCTGTAATTTCTCTAACTTCTCTTGGGAGAGTCTTTGCTTCTCCGTGAGCTTTCTGATCTCTTTCCTGCACAGCTCTAATTCCTGCCGGAAACGGACATACTCCTCATAGGCTTTACACAATTCTTCAAAATCTTCCATCCTGCGGCGCTGGATGTCCATCTCCTGGTCTGCCCTTCGGATATCCTGCTGCAGCACGTCCATCTGTTCCTGCAGTTCCGCCAGTCCCTGGGAAGCAGCCCGGATGTCTGTATCTGTCTTTTGGATCCGTTCCTCTGCTTCTTTCAGAGCTTTCTCGTTAGCCTCATAATTTTCCCGGCTCACGGACTGATTCTTCACCTGCTCCTGACGCTCAAAATACTGCCTGTATTCCCCCTGGCGGATCCGGATTGCCTCCTGTTTCCGGATAATCTGCTGTTCCTTTTCTTCCACAAGGACACGAAGTTTTTCCTCATCCAAAAGCTTTTCATTGAACAAAACATAAAAGCTGACTCCTTGAAGCCTGTGCACATTCCCCCCATCCTGCGTTTCCCGATTATCTAAATATTCCCGCTGGATGATCGGGATCGGGAATGACGTGCAGATATTTCCCTGATAACGCGAAAGCTTTTCCAATTCCTGACCCGGCAAGAGCAGCGCATAGGGCAGAAATGGATGGCACCGTACCAATTCCAGATTTTCTTTTTCCGAATATCCGTTTTTCTTCAGCCATTCCATCCCATATACAAAATGAAGCCCAAGGGCTGTAAGCTCTTCCTCTAATTCCTGCGGCAGTTCTAATACCTGCCCCTTTGTCAGCCGCTGGTATTCTTTCGCAAGAGCATCTTCTTCCTTTTCCAGATTCCGCCGGATATTGGAAATCTCCAGAAGTTTCCGTTCCGATGCGTACAGGATTTTTTCCTTGTCAAATAATTCTTTCTCCCCCAGATCCAAATATTTCAAGATCACTTTCCGTGCTTCCAGTTCTTCCTCAAACTTTTCTCGTATGTGCTCCTGCTGCTCCTGCTCCGCCTTTGTGCGGATCTGTTCTTCCCGTAAATCTGTCAGCTCTCGCTCCTGCCGACGTTTGGTTTCTTTCGCTGATTCCAGAGCCTTTTTCGTTTTTAGGCGGCCTCGTCCCAGTTCCTCGATTCTTTGCTCTGCGGATTTTCGGAAAATCTCCAGGATGCCTGGCTCGTATTCTCCCAAAATATTGCGTACAACATGCTCCTGATATCGTTTATTAAACTGCTCCTCCTGACGGTCATAGGACTGCACCCGGCTTTTCAGCGCTCCTTCTGACGAAGCCTTCTTACGAAGCTTCTCTTCCTGCACGGACACCGTTTCCTTTTCCCTGGAAATGCCCTCCTTAGCCTGTACTATGAGACTTTCGTTTTCCTCCTGCTTCTGAGCGTTTTCTTCCAATTCCTTTTCGTAATGGCAGCGCAGGACATAACCTAAACGATTCCGCTCCGGCTCCAGGTCCACATTTTTCTCCTGCGCCAGTTTCAGCCTATGCACAGCCTGATCCCATTCCGATTTTTCTTCATCCACAAGACTCTGCTGCTTCGCACATTCGAGCAGATGGATCCGTTCGTCTATTACCTCTTTTTCCCGCTCCAGCGCTTCTTTTTCCATCGCGGCCATATCCCGGTTACTTAGGTGAAAACGCAGCTTCTCTTCTAACTGATAAATCTCTGCGGATAGTTTTTCATATTCTATATGAGCAAGCTGAGAGAGTACATCCTCCATCTGCAAAAGTATATCCTGATGTTTTGCATCTGCCGCAGTCTGCAGCCGTTCTAATTCTGCGATAAAGTAAGCAACCAGATTTTCCTGCTCCTTCTCCCGCTGCTCCCCCTCACTGTAAACTGAAAGTTTTTCCTGGATCCGCTGCGCCTCCTGTTTAAACATCCGGATAGTATCCCGGCGCTGGATCTTGGAGCGGTTGTCTTTATACTGGCCCACATATTTTTCCAGAATAATCTGAAATTCCTTCATCCGGCTTCGCTCTTTATTCAGCTTACTTTCCACAGCGTCCAGAAACCATTTTTCCACAAGCCCTTTCTCGTCCCGGCAGTCAGAAAACAATTCAGAAAGGCCGGATTCTTTCAGATTGACCTTTTTTATGATGCTTTCCCATTCTTTATCATAAATCTGGTACTCCTGAAGCTTCTGGAAATACTGCCTGGACTGGGCTCCATTGACCATATCATAACAAAAAAATTTCATAGAGCGGTCCCGCTTGTAACTCTCGAACATCTGGCGGCAAGCAGAAAAATTTTTCAGGATGATCTCTTTCTTCCCTTTTTCTACCACCGGAAGATGGTGGATGTCCTGCAGGCAGGATGACTGGTATTCGCAGATGATATTGACCATCTCCAGAGCCTCCCCGCCGTTGTTCTCACTGTCCTGGCTCTGGCGCACCATCATCCCTGTCAGGACGAAGCCTGCATTCTGGTCGAGAGCCCACTCTACCAGTATAAAAGATGGTTTGCTTGTAGTAAAATAACTCTCGAAAGGACGGTCCTTTGCGTCACGGTAACGTTTGTGGACAAAAGGAGCTGTCAGCATCTGCACCAGTACCGATTTTCCTCCGCCGTTGCGTAAAGACAGCAGAGTGCTCTCCCCATTAAAATGGAAAGTTTCGTCACTGATCCGGATAGCATTGTTGTTATAATTGATATTGATCAGACGGACTGCATTTATTTTACTCATGGCTCGTTACCTCGTTTATTTTCTTAAACTTGTATCCTATCCCTCTTTCAAGACCCCAAGAACCCACAGCACTCGTTTATAATTGTTCTGGTTCAGCAGGTTCCAGTCCATAAAATTATCCAGCTTCTTTGTTGTTTTTATCATCTCATCCTGCTCCACATATTCAATCAGACCCTGCTTCTGAAGAAATGATAAAATATGGTGGAGAAACCCTTCTTTTGTCGTACGCGCCCTGGAACCTTTCTCGTCGGATTTCAGCGCTTCATAGGCTTCCAGCATATTGGAAAACGCAATGCCTGCCCGTTCTTCCTCCTCTTCGGAAATATGTTCCGCGCCTTCTTTCAGCCTTTGGGAAATACAGTTCTGTAATTCCCCCACACGCATATATTCACGGGCCTTACTGCTGCTGCCTTGTCCATCAAAAAATTCTACGAGAAGGGTCAGGATCACAAACTGAGACAAATAATAATCTTTATCCGTGGAATTCGATCTGCAGAGTACTGCCTTTAGCTGTGCTTTTGAAAAACCCAGAAAATGATTTTCTTCCTTCGGAATCAGATAAATGACATTGCCGTAGCGTTCAACCGTGCTCTGGGCCGCCTCCCCCTGGGATTTTACCAGATCCTGGACCTCCTCCTGCTCCGCATATGCCTTGAACAGCATAGTTTCGTCTTCCTCCCGCAGTTCATGGTGTTCTAACAGAAAATAAAATATCTCCTGGCTTATCCTGATATCCTCAAATTCATATGCCATAAAACCCGCCTCTTTCTTAAAATAAACATTTTTCAATTCTTATGTCTCTTTTGCTCTCGCCGCTCATACGGGAAACGAATATTTTCATCCCTTTGTTTCCACATGGATCCTCACATTGGAACACCGGATCTTCCTCCGCTCTCCCTCTTCATTCAAGATCCCCTCAAATTCCACCGTTCCCCCATCTTCCAGGCGGCATACTTCAATTCTCTCCACATTCTCAAACTCGGGTCTTTCGTCTGCAAGCTGCAGCAGCATTTCATTAAGCTGGAATTCCCCCTGCCGGTCCTGGATAAACTGGCTCCGCTCCTTTTTCAGAACAGAAAGCTCCATCTCTCTATTCTTGATCAATTCCACCATGATCTCTTTAAAAATCTCTACATTGGGAATCAGAAAGTCACGGGTTTCTAAATCCTCTTTCACCTGCATGCCTGCTTCTTTCAGTGTAATCTCTCCCTTATCCCCGCGGATCGCCATCCCAAGCAGGCAGGCCAGGCTCTGCTCATAGCGTTCCAGCCTTTCTCTGCGGAGCCTTTCCTGCTCCTGCTGCCATTTTTCTTCATCGAAATCAAGCTGCTCCCCAGCATCCTCTTCCATCTGTCTGCGTACAGGCCGCTGCAATTGAAATGCCTTGTTCAGATTGTACCCCTTCTCTGCATCCTGATTAAACAGAGGACGCAGAAAATATTCCAGCCTCTCCAGAGCTGACGGATTCTCCAAGAGCTTATCATAAATTTCCGTCCGAAATGAAAAGCGTTTGATCAATGACATCTGAGTCAGATTTTCCAGTTCTTTCGTATACAGCGCCTTCAGATCCAGATGGCTGCCCAGAATCTTCTGATGCTCGTCAATGGTACGGTTCAAGTATTGCTCGATTTCCCGCAGATGCTTTAACTTTTCCTCTTCTTTTTCGCTGAGACGTTTCACATTGATATTTGTCTCTTCCAGTTCCTGCACCCGGCTTTTCACCATTTCCCGGTAATTCTGAAATTTTTTCTTGGTATCGTCAATCGTATCCAGATTTTCATGCAGGATCTGCTCATAATCACGGACAGAGTAATTTAATGCATTTCTCCGTATCCTCCCCATTGCTTCCTGGATTTTCTGGATCTGGATCCGGAGCAGGTTGAACACATTTTTAATTTCGTCCACTGCTTTATCGTAGCTCTGCTTTTCCAAATGCATTTGAAAAATCATCTCATGTATAGTCAGCTTCATATTATTTTCGATTTCCAGAGTTGACAGTAAGAGATTGTAGCCGTCATCCGTGAGATAATAAGAGGTACGTTTGAAATCATGGTCGATATAGACTATCTTATTTGCAACATAGCTGATATGCATGCTCTGATAAGTATTTTCCTCGAAGTCATAGCCGTCAAAGTGCATGACCCTCCCCTCATTAGAAAGGATCACATTGACAATGAAATCCCCCAATGCCCGGCAGCTGTCATAGGTCATGTCCTTTTTGAAATACTGTACGTTGACCGTGTCAATATAAGCCCCAATATCATCCATAGTACAGTTTTCTTCCTTCAAAGACTGCTCCATAATGTAGAGCATCACCGCAAAGATCATATTAAACTGTTCATCTGTTTTCTGAAAACCATGCTGCTTCCAGGTCGTTTTCTGTAAGCTGTTCTGGACTAGCACTGCGTACAGTCCTACATTTTTCATTCTTCTTGGAAAATGCCTCAAAAATTCATACTGCATCTGATGATCCCTTTTCTTTGATCTGAATTTACACTGATTTGTTAAGGAACTGTCTTTTATTAAAAATCCGCGATATTCAAAATTTCCTGCGGAATATACTTTCCTGCTTCTAAGATTTTGCGCATCTTTTCTACCTGTTCCGGTGTAAAATACGAAAAAAACGCTTTCTTAATGTTCCGGTTCTGCTGTTCTTTTGTGTCCGGCAGCCGCCCTGCCTGCTCTGCCTTACCCAGCATGGCTGCATATGCCGGTACAAAGGGTTCTATTTCCCGTGATTCCTGGCACAGCGCCTGCAGGCTTTCAAAAATCCTGATCCCCTCATAATCCAGATCGCCAAAATAGTAGATTTTATTCCCTTCTGCTTTCATATAAGGCTCCACGCAAAGGTCAAAATCTTGAAAGGATTTCCAGATGGCTTTTCCCGCCCCGTAAATGAGCGTCCCGACCGGCACACCGAGAATCTCTTTTTGCCCCTCCAGCAGATGCCGCCGCATACTATAGAAGGTGTCTTTATTTTCTAAGATCAACAGATTCTGCGGCACAGTCCTCGTATAGGAATAGTATGCAAGAGGTTCTGTGGTCCCATAAATGTTCAAACGTTCCGGCTCTATCCCACATCGCTTTAATATCTTTTTTCCTTGTTCTTTTGTCAGAAATTTCTCCCGGTTCCAAATCTCAAAGCTTCGTTCATTGGCAGACTCTTGATGCTCCAAAAGCCCCTGCTTATTTTTCAGATACGCATTCAGCATCAAAACCCATTCCCGGTCCTGCTCATAAGCCTGTGGGTGCGCCAGATAGTAATCCACTGAAATAAGCGGGACAAGCTGATAATCCAGCTCCTCCCGCAGTTCTTTGTAATCCTCCTTTTTTTCTGCAAGCCAATATTGCCTGTACAGGGCAGGGCTCTTGCCATTCGTGCCGGATGCCTTCACCGGTTTTATCTGTCCCGTATCTAGTAAATGCAGGATACGGCGGTACTGTTCCTCATAACTCTCATTGAGATAAGGCTTTAAAACCTCTTCCAGGGAAATCCGTTTCACAAAAGTCCTCCTTCAACGATATAGCCATGGCACACTCCTACAGGTCTTCAAAGAATTTACACCCGTTCCTGCCATGCCTTTTCACAAAATAGAGCGCCTTGTCTGTGTTTTTATACAGTTCTTCTTTCATTCCTTCTTCCGAGAATGCCACGCCTATACTGAGAGATATTTTCGGAAGTCCGTCGTCCGGGTTCTGGAGGACACGGTTGATCGAATCCATCTTATTTTCTATGACAAACCTGAGGCTGGGCGTAATATCTGTCATGATCACGGCAAATTCATCGCCGCCGATCCTGGCAGGATAGTCATTGGAACGGAACTGCTCCTGCAAAAGCTTCGCCACTTTTTTCAGTACCATATCACCCGTGGCATGGCCGTAATTGTCGTTGATCTGCTTAAATTCATCCACGTCGATCAGAAGCAGCGCTACAGGGCTCTTTGAGGTCTTTAACAGGTCACGCAGCCTGTCAAACGTTCCCCGGTTCGCAATTCCTGTCAGCGGGTCATGATCTGCCTTATGACGCAGTAAGGCCTGATTCGCGGAGTTCGTCTCAAAAATCTCATTATATGTCAGGGCCAGATATCGAAACTCTTTGGAACCGACCACCCTCATCAGCTTTCCTTCCTTGATACATTCGATATAAATCTGCAGCGGCCTGACAACCAATACGCTCAGCATGATCAAGGTCAGGATGTTCAATATAAACAGACCGCTTATGTACCATCTCTGTTGTGTGATCATGCTGTCCAGAGAGCCTGCGCTATACTTCTGCTTCTGTCCGGTCTCCTCCACGATCCCTTCCAGAAAATGCTCGATATCATTCATGATCAATGCTTTCGACGACTGGTAAGCATCGTCAAACACCATGTCCTGTGCTTTTTTCAGCATCTCGTCCTCGGGGAGCTCCCGATCCTCCATACTAATCTGTATGTCCCGCACCTCCTGTGGAAGGACTTTCATATCATAGTCATTTGCAAGAGAAACCAGCTTGATGGAATAAAGTTCTTTTGAAATCAGCTTATTGGAACTGGAGAGGGCTTCCGAAAGATAGCTGCTGGATCTGTCGCTGAAAGAATATTTCCCCAATTCTTCCAGGGCTTTCTCCCGGCTTTTTGTAACATTGACTTCTTCCATATAACTTTCAATATACTGTGTATCCATGGTAACAGCATACAGCCGCACCTGTTCCGTAAGATAATCGGAGCCTTCCCGTACAAGCGCCGCATTCCTCTCACACTCAATATAATCATCGGTTACGGATATCAGTTCATCATATCGAAGCGCAACCTGAACCGTCGCGTAAAGCACCAGCACATATAATATGCATGCGGCAAAAATCGCAGCACTATTCAATGTACGAATTTTAATGCCTTTCACATTTTTCTGCTTTTCATTCTCCATCGTCATCCCCCCAACTAATTACTATCAGCAGAAATGGTCTATTGTCCAGAATCTATTATAACAGATAGCAGAAAAAAGTGTTATATTATTTTTAGGAACTGCCGGAAAAACTACTCCGCATTATAATTCACTCGCCGGACGGCGCAAAGCGGACTGTAACATTTGAGACGCCTGCTTCCTTTGTCGCCACCACATCCACTCCGGTTCCGGCTATATTTTCCACAATCGTATCTCCGATATGCACCGGAGCTTTTACACAGATTCCTTTCAGCCCTTCCACACAGGCAAATATCTTGTCCTTCGGGATATCCGATTTCGTTTTCACAGAAACCATGTCCAGCATCCCGCCCTCTACTTTTACAGTAGAGGTCACGATCCTGGTAGGGTTGGTCACTTCTTTTCTGGCATAGTCGCCTCCGCGTTTACAGGTGTTCCCTGTTACGCTGGTAATTTGTCCGTCTTCCCCCATTTCCACTGCTACGGCACAGCCCAGCGGACAGCCGATACAGGTCAGTTCTCTTGTTTTCATAAGGCACCTCTTTTTTCATACAATACTTTATACTGTTTCCACTTTTACCGTAATATGTGCAAGCTCCGAGTGTTCTTGAAGCTGACTCTTTTTCAACAGGATTTCTTCCATTTCCCCCGGCGCCACGACCGGGCGTTTTTTATGAATGATCCGCTCATGATCCAAATAAACGCTGATATAGCAATTTTTATAGACAGCCCCTACGCGGAAACGGACTTTCAGCGTTTCCTCCATACGGTTGATCCGGACCGCAGCCGGGACGGTATAACGGACGCCTGATTCTGGAATGACCGGGATTTCCTTTTCTATATTTCCCAAAGCAGTTTTTCCGGCTGATGTCTCTGTCATTTCCCATCTGTACTCATCATCCTCCGTCCCTGCATCGGCATTTTCCTGAATATATCTGGCCGCATTCTTTCCTGCTGCCGCCGCCTCTTCGGACACAAAATCTACCAGATCGTGTACATGCAGTACGTTTCCGCAGGCAAAAATTCCTGGGATATTCGTCTCAAGGCTCTCGTTCACTACAGGCCCGTTGGTCGCAGGGGAAAGTTCCACTCCTGCCTCCACAGACAATTCGTTTTCCGGGATCAGCCCTACCGAAAGCAGCAGCGTATCGCAGGAATAATATTCTTCTGTTCCCGGAACCGGCTTGCCTTTCTTGTCCACTTCTGCCAGTGTAATTCCCCTGACCCGTTCTTTCCCGTCAATATTGATCACTGTATGGCTAAGCTTCAGCGGAATCCCAAAATCATCCAAGCATTGCACGATGTTTCGTTTCAGCCCGCCGGAATAAGGCATCAGCTCGGCGACCGCCTTCACCTCTGCGCCCTCTAAGGTCATCCTTCTTGCCATGATCAGGCCGATATCCCCGGAGCCCAGGATCACCACCTCGCGCCCCGGCATGAATCCTTCCATATTGACCAGACGCTGTGCCGTCCCTGCGGAATAGATCCCGGCAGGACGGTATCCGGGAATGTTCAAAGCTCCCCTTGGCCGCTCCCTGCATCCCATAGCCAGGATAATGGATTTCGTCTGTATCTCAAACAGACCTTCTTCCCGGTTCATGGCTGTCACTTTTTTTTCTTTGGAAATATCCATCACCATGGTATTTAATTGATAAGGAATCTTCAATTCCTCTACACGGTCAATGAACCGCTGCGCATATTCCGGCCCTGTCAACTCCTCTTTAAAGGTATGCAGGCCGAACCCATTGTGGATACATTGGTTCAAAATACCGCCCAGTTCTTTGTCCCGTTCCAGTATGATCATATTTTCAATCCCGCTTTTTCTGGCCGCTTCTGCCGCTGCAAGCCCGGCCGGGCCGCCGCCGATCACAACCAGGTCATAATTCTTCTGCATGGTCTTTTCCTCCTGTTTTCATGTCAGATACTAAAGCCAATTCTTTTTCCTGCCAGACATCTCATGCCAACTATTTTCCCTGACGGATATCTGTTTTTATCTGGCATTTGATCCCAGTTCTTTATTTTTACCTACGATAAGGCCGGAACCCCTGCCGCATTTTGTAATCTGTGACATATCTGTTCCCAGCTCTCTTGCAAGGATCTCCATGACTCTCGGAGAGCAAAAACCTGACTGGCATCTCCCCATCCCTGCACGGGTGCGGCGTTTCACGCCATCCAGCGATCTTGCGCCAAGCGGCCGGTGGATGGCATCCAGGATTTCTCCTTCTGTCACTTTTTCGCAGCGGCAGATAATGTTTCCATAGGCCGGATTTTCCCGGATCAAGGCATTACGCTCTTTTATGGAAAGTGTTTTTGGATCAAGGATTCCCTTTCTTATAGCCTTGTAGCCTGATTTCTCTGCCGGCTGCAAAATCTCTGTTACAATATCCTTCACATATTCTCCCACCGCCGGGGAACTTGCAAGTCCCGGCGACTCGATCCCTGCACAGTCCACAAAGCCTTTTGCGTCTTCCAGCTCTTGAATGATAAATTCGCCCCCGTCCTCATGGGCGCGCAGCCCTGCAAAGGAAGTAATGACCTGGCGCGCAGGGACATTTTTTACGGACATTGCAGATTTTTCTATCACCTGGTCAAGGCCTTCCCACGTGGTGGCGGTAGAGTCCTTGTCTTCCTGGTCGATCGCTGTAGGGCCGACGATGATATTTCCATGAATTGTCGGAGACACAAGTACGCCCTTGCCGTACTTTCCCGGAAGCTGGAATATGGTATGGGAAACTAGATTTCCGGCAGTCTTGTCCAGCAGGAGATATTCTCCGCGCCGCTGTGTGATATGGATTTTTTTATCACTGACCATATTGTGGAATTGGTCTGCATAGACTCCGGCTGCATTGACCACGACTTTTGTTTCGATTGAGCCTTTTTCCGTGAGAAGGCGGTAACCGCTTTCCAATTTTTCAATATTCTGCACTTCTGTGCCGAACCGGAATTCCACCCCATTCTCAAAAGCATTTTCAGCATAAGCAATATTCAGCAGAAACGGGCAGATGATCCCGGCGTCGGGCGCAAAAAGGCCTGCGGCTACATCATCCGCCAGATTGGGTTCCATGGCATGAGCCTCTTCCCGGTTCAGGATCTTCATTCCTTCCACCCCATTCGCGATACCCTGTTCATAGAGTTTGTGCAACATTTCCATGTCCTCCCCTTCCCGGCAGGCCACCAGGGAGCCGCAGCGGTCAAAAGGCACATCCAGTTCCTTTGCAACCTGGGGCATCATCTTATTTCCCTGCACATTTAGTTTTGCCATCAGGGAGCCGGGCTTTGCGTCATAGCCGGCATGCACGATCGCGCTGTTGGCCTTGGAAGTACCGCAGCATACATCCTCTTCTTTCTCCACCACACAAATGTCCAGAGCATATCTGGACAAGGCCCTTGCGGATGCCGTGCCAGATACCCCGGCGCCAATGATCACAACATCATACATCTCTTTTTCCTCCTCTGCTTTATAGGTTTTGCCGGACGAAATCCGCCCGCCCCGAAGGGACATGTATTGCGGTATGGTTACAGTTCACGGCCCGGCCGTGAACTGTAACGCGGTATGCCCTTTCGGTATAAGCTGCAGAACTATAAAAGGCCAGATAATATAGCAGGTATATCTATATGCCTGCTATATCATCTGACCTTATCTCCGCACTCTAAGTCCAAATGGATTGATTCAATTTTTTTGCTGTAAATATCATATCACGAAATTAAGAGAAGCACAAGCAGAAAGCAGCAAATATTCTTGTAAAATAATTTTAGGTGGCATATAATGAAAAAACAGATTAAAAGTCAATTGCTATTGGAGGATATCAAAAAATATGGACAAGAAATTTATAAAACGGTATGAGTCCTTCCAGAAGTCTTTGAACGCCCTAAGCGAAGCAAAGGAACGAGATCTGACGGACTCTTTTGTCCTGAGCGGAACCAGCGCGAAATTCAGTATCACTTTTGATCTGAGCTGGAAGGTCATGAAGGATATTCTGGTACAATATTATGCAGTTGCTAATTTTGTGGCAGATTCACCCAGGGAGGTGCTGCGGAAAGCATTTCAAATGGAACTGATCACAAATGATGTCTGGATGGAGATGCTGAATGTCCGAAACCACCTTGCGCATGATTACGACGGTGAGATCATCAAAGAATATTGCGGCAGGGTTGTAAATGTTTATATTGATCAGTTTTATGAATTCAAAAAAGCCGTAGGGCAGTTAGACATAACTGAAACCTCAGAATAAAGCTGTAACGAATCCTAAACAAGGAGCTGATGTCCGCCATCAGCTCCTCTTTTGTTTTTCCTTATTTTCCAGATGTGTAATTGTCAAAATATCCCTGCACCAAAATAACCGGTGTTCCTTTATCTCCAGAACCGCTGGTCAAGTCACACAGCGAGCCGATCAGGTCGGTAAGCCTGCGCGGTGTTGTTCCCTGTGACACCATATCGCCTACCAGATTTTCCTTCTTCTCCTGGATCCTCTGAGAGATTGCTTTCTGCAGTGCTTCTCCTGATAGATCCTTAAAATCATTATCTGCCAGATATTTTAACTTTAACTCATTTGGAGTTCCTTCAAGGCCGCTTGTATGCGCTACGGACACACATGGATCGGCAAGCTCCCAGATTTTCCCCACAGGATCTTTAAATGCACCGTCTCCATATACCATGACTTCCACATGTTTTCCTGTTTTTTCAAGAATCCGCTTCTGCACAGTCTCTACCAGTTCTGTACAGTCTCGTGGGAAAAGCTTTATAGATTCCTCGGTGGATTTATTTGAGCCAAGAAGTCCAAAGCGTTCATTACATCCGCTGCCATCCACCGGGCTTGTCAAAATCTCGTCCATTCCAAGGACGATCTCAGCACCCGCATCTTTCAAAATGCGTTTTGTCCTTGCGCGGGTATGTATATCGCAGGCCAGGACATTCTTCGTATAGTTCAAAATCTCTCGCGGGTTATTTGCAAAAATAACCTCTGCCTCCGCCCCTTGCTCCTGGATCAATTCACTGTAATAAGAAACGTAGTCTACGCCTGTAAAACGATGTTTATTCTCTCCAAACAGTTCTCTGTATTTCTTCACATCCAGCACATCACTGTATGGGTTGATGCCAGCTTCATCCAACTGATCCAGTGAAACAAGTTCATTTCCCACCTCGTCGCTGGGGTAGCTTAGCATTAATACGATTTTCTTCGCGCCTCTTGCAATCCCTTTCAGGCATATGGAAAACCGGTTACGGGATAAGATTGGAAATATAACGCCTACAGTCCCACCGCCAAATTTGTTTTTTACATCCTTTGCGATCACATCAATGGAAGCGTAATTGCCCTGTGCCCTTGCCACAATGGACTCTGTCGCCGCGATGACATCCCGGTCGTGAAGGGTAAATCCTTCGCTTTCCGCGGCATCCAGTACACTTTCCACAATAATATCTGCCAGGTTATCGCCTTTACGGATAATCGGACATCTGATTCCTCTAGAAACAGTACCTACTTTTCTTTCCATGTTAAAATCCCCTTGTAAAATAAATTTGCACTTTCATTTGAATGATCTGACATCAATTTTTGTTATCAATTGATGAACTGCCTGCGCCTTGGCGCAATTTATTTTACCATATCTGTTGGAATTTCACAATCCACTATTTATTTCCTGGGAACATTTTTATATATATTTTTACTTTTTTCGTGCATTTTTTGTGAACAATCTTGTTCTATTATTACAACTGCTGTTATAATGAGTCAACATCCATATGACCTTCTTTTTATATCTGTTATTTCTTTGATCTTGCAAAATCTGCAATGTATCAACATTACTTAATTGACATGGAATACGTCCTTCAAACCTTATTCGGCAGAAGGCAACGTGATGCTGAAAAAACACAAGGATCGTCTGTTCCGCCTTATCTTTGAGGATAAGAAAGATTTACTGGAAAAGAACCGCAGTGAGGTGATGAGTATGATCTTAACAACATTTAACAAAAAATCACATGACAAAACGCTTCGTCGTGAGGGATTCGAATATCGCCTCTTGATGCTGGTCAGAAAAAAATTCGAACTCGGACAGTCGCCAGAGAAAATTGCAGAAGACCTTTTGGAGTCCCCTAAAACTGTGAAAAAATATATCCGGCAGCTTCAAAATAAAGCCTGACATTTACTTCTCTTCTGGAAAGATAATTTTTCAATACGAAAAAGAAAAACACCATTGAAGCCGTCCGCCCTTATTTCACCATCTATCATCTGTCCTTCTTTAAAATTGTTTCCATCCCGATCTTCTGCGGCTTCAACCCGCAATTTTCATAGAATCTCATTGCCGTCTCATTGCAGCACCATACATTCAAGGTCAGGTTATAACACCCCTGTTCTTGTGCGAACTTTAATACATATTCATAGAGCGATTTCCCGATATGCTGCCCCCGGATATTCTCATCTACACACAGGTCGTCAATATACAGCGTTTTGATATCTGTCAGGATATTGTCTCCCAAATGCTGCTGAAAAATACAGAATGCATAACCCGTCACAAGGTCTGTTTCATCCACTGCCACAAAAATAGGCCGCTGGTCGTCATGTATGATTTCACGGAGCTGTTCATTTGTATATTTTCGATTGTTCTCTCCTTGAAATAAATCCGGCCTTCCCTTATGGTGCACCATACATACCTGCCTTAAAAGTTCATTGATCCTGTCCATGTCTTTTTCTTTTGCCCGTCTGATATCCATGTCCTCCTCCTATACTGTCTGTTATTGATATATATGCCGGTAAAATCCCAAAGCTTTAATACTCCCGGAACAGCTTTTTCACAGATGCTTCATCAAAATCCCGGATCCGTTTCAAGGGAATCCCCGCCGCCTTAAACGCCCGGTCTTTGAAAAGATCCTTTTCTTTTGCCTTTTCCGTATCATGGGAGCTGTCATCTAATTCCAGGGCAAAATAGACCTGGAAATCTTCATCGCAGATCACAAAATCCACATGCTTCTGCGAGATTTTTGCAAAATATTTCATGTAATGTCTTTTATCCGTCACTTCCATCAAATCTTTTAACCCGATCTTGGGACAGATCAAAAGCCCTCTTTTGTATGCTTCTTCCCGAAGGAGCACATAAAATTTATACTCCCGTTTTGTGAGAAGCGGGCGGGCGCGGTATGGATAAGCCCTTGCTTTAAAATACTGTATCAAAAAAATGACTGCTATTATGATCATCAAGATAATGCACAGGCACAGTCCCAGGTCTAAATGATTTTTCATCTGTTTCACCGTCTTTTGTCAGATGGAGGCAGCTCGCTGATGCTCGCGCAGGTCATCAACTTCCGCTCCAGTTGGTGACATTTATTATAAGGCATACACATTTATTTGACAAGAGTTGAAAAATAAGGGCGTAGACGTGAAGCTCAGCATCCGTAAATGTGATCACTCTCCGGATTCTTTCTCTTGACAGCACATCCCGTCCTGTAGGTTCCAGTGGTATTTTCTCCGAAAAACTCTGCAGCAGTATCGCAAAAGCCTGAAAGATCACCCCTGTTGCCTCCAGGAAAAACATCTCCTCGTTCCGGATAAACCACTCCGTGACCTGTTCAAATAAAGCGCACAGCCTTCTGTATTCCAGAAAATCTTCCTCCGCAATCTTTTCCGAATGGCATTCTATTCGATACATGCGTATATCAGGTAATATTCCTCCATAAATGCCAGGTCGATATGGACACACAGATACATGGCCGTCGCATCATGATAAAACGTGTTATGTACCTGCCCGGAATTAATGACAACAGCCTGTTTCTTCGAGAGCTGATATCTTACGCCGTCTATAAGGATGCTGGGTTCCCCGTTCAGATAATATAAAATCTCCAATTCATCATGCCAGTGGAGCGGCTCATATTTTTCAGATATTGTATGAAATCCATATTGAACCCCAGCCAAGATTGACACAGCCATGGACCGAATCATTTTCATCTACCGGGCCAGGCACGTCAATCCCATGTTCCTGCGTTTCCCTGATAGTACTCTATCGCCCTCTTTATGTTCCATACTGCAAGATAATTGGTAAATGCATTGTCTGTCTCGTGTTCCTTGTACTCATCCGGCCCTACTACGTCACAGATACTATGGTGACAGTTTTCGACAATGCAATGTGAAAAGGCCAATCTACACAAGGCAGATTGACCTTTCGGGGCAAGATATGCTTGCCTTGTTCTTATAGTTCAATTATTTAATCTCCAAATCTCCGAACCATTCTTCCAAAGTTTCTTTTGTAGTCCCTGCTTCAAATCGCCTTCCTTCCAGCCAGTTTACTGAATCCGAACATAAGGAGTGTAAATTATCCACGCTGGGACCGATGCCGCTGCTGTGAGAAGTACAGAACGGAACGATTGTTTTTCCTGAGAAATCGTAACTTTCTAAAAATGTACTGATAATCCGGAGAGCCTGCCCATGCCAGATAGGATAACCGAGGATGATAGTGTCATATCTTTCCATGTTTTCCACTCCACTGCAAATTGCAGGGCGTGCAGAAGAATCGTTTTGCTCCTGATCTGCCCGGCCAAGCTCCTGTTCCGGCCCTGAAACCACCTCTGAGGATTGCTGATTTTCTGTTCCAGAACCTCCTTGTTCATCATCTGAAGATTGCTCTATCTGCCCATCCGTTTGTGGCAGAGTGCTTTCCGCTCCATTTCCAGCCTCCTCACTTCCACATCCGGCCATGATAAAAAGCAATAGAAATGAAAGCATGATACACATTTTCTTTTTCATTTTATTGCCGCCTTTCTTTCAAAGCTTTCAAAAGATATGCCATATTCTGACCGAGATTGCTTATAGCAGCAAGACCTTCTTCATCCTTCTGAACATCCCCCGGCATCTGCCCATAAGCCATAGGCCAGTATGTGGAGCCTACAATAAACATGTTCTGCAGCATAAAGAAATGATTCATTGCGTCAAGTGCATTGAGTGCGCCGCCTCTGCGTGCTGCCGTAATAGCCGCACCTACCTTATACCGAAATAAATTTTCTTTTCGGTTCATATCTGTCACTACGGAAGCACGCTCCAACAGCGCCTGCATATTAGCAGAAATGTTTGCTGTATAAACAGGTGAACCAAGAATAATACCATCTGCCTGCGTCATTTTTTCAAATATGTCTTGAAACTGATCTTTTTTATGAACACAGTTTCTCTTTCCGCCACATGCCCAACATGCTTTGCATGGCTCAATTATTTTACCGGAAAGCTGAATCATTTCCGTTTCAATACCCTCTTTATTCAACGCCTCAAACACCTTCTCCATCAATATTGCGGTATTGCCGTCCTTTCTGGCGCTACTGTTAATTCCTAAAACTTTCATTATTCTTACCTCCATTTTGGGGAAACCTTAATACCAATCATGCTTTTCGCCCCAGTCAAGGGCATTGATCCGCTCCATTTCCTCTGCGGTCAATTCAAAATCGTACAGTTCCATATTCTCCTGAATATGGTCGGGATTGCTGGAACCGGAGATAACGACCACGCCTTTTTGTAAATTCCATCGAAGGATAACCTGTGCAGATGATTTTCCATGTGCAGCCGCAATTTCTGAAATCACCTTGTCACCCTGGGATTACTTTCAATACTTTTGCAGGCACGCCTCCTACTACTGTTAGAGGCGGAACATCCTGCGTTACCACGGCTCCTGCAGCGACAACCGCCCAATCTCCAAGCGTTACTCCGGGCAATATTGTTGCATTAGAACCAATCCACACATGAGCGCCTATCGTTATCGGAGCATAGTGGTTTTTCTGTTTTCTGCCGGGTTAAGATTGTGATTGATTGTCGCCAGTACCACATTGTGTCCAATGAGCGCTCCATCTCCGATTAGTATTCCTCCTTGATCTTGAAAATGGCATCCAGAATTGATAAAGACATCTTTTCCGATTGTAATATTTTTTTCCAAAATCGGTGTAAAACGGTGGGAACATCCGAAACGAATCGTCAACTTTTTTTCCGATTAACCTTCCCATTATCTCCCGAATTTCCTCCGGGGTATGATACTGCATATTCAATTCCATACCGATACGGACAGCCTCCTGAAAAAACTCGTTTGCATACGCATTACGCTCGGCATTTTCCCCGACACCTTCCCGAAAACCATCTATCACCTCTTTTATTGTCACAGCCTACATCTCCTTTTCCCATTCTCGAAGTGTGGAAATGCCGATTTCATCCCCCAGCTTTTTCAGATGCGGATTATAAGAATCGCTGCGTCCCGTTCCTGCCGGGAAGAGATTTTCTTCATTATATCGCCCGGTAAGCGCTCCCTGTTCCAGTACCATATAAGAATAGAATGTTATGTCGTTTTCCTTGCAATAATCAAGGATACCGGCATGGCTGCCCAGCGCAAAGGTTCCGTTTTCCGCGTCTTTCCAACAGGCCAATATAGTCAGCCGCCGCACTGTAATCCTCTGTGAAAATTTCCGGAGAGGCAGTACCTCGTACTTAGCCGCCGGTAAGTAAAGATCACCTGCCAGTTCAATACCGAAACGGTTTTTGAAACGGACTTTTTTCATCTCAATTTTCGGATTGATTTTGAATGTTCTTCTTGCCTCCTTCTGGATTTATTATAAATCGTCCGTATTGCAATGCCAAATACATATACAGAATAGTTCTGCATACTTGAAAGGTATTGATTCCCCTGCTATAATCTTAATAAGCGCAATGCAAAAAGGAGGATACTCACATGGATATTCGAGTATTACAATATTTTCTTGCTGTTGCAAGAGAAGAAAGCATAACAAAAGCTGCAGAACGGCTCCGTATGACACAGCCACCACTTTCAAGGCAATTAAAAGACTTAGAGGAGGAATTAGGAAAGCAGCTACTTATCCGTGGAAGTAAAAAGGTTACATTAACCGAGGACGGTATGTTACTGCGCAAGCGTGCGGAAGAAATAGTTGATCTTATGGAGAAAACAAAAGCTGAATTGACCTCTTCTAACGAAAATGTCAATGGAGATATTCATATCGGATGTGGAGAAACGGAAGCCATTTCTTTTCTTGCAAAGGCAGCATGGGATTTACAGCAGAAGCATCCTCTTATTCATTACCACATTTATAGTGGCGATGCTGAGCGTGTCATGGAACGGCTGGATAAGGGTTTGATTGATTTTGGTCTTTTAGTCGGGCCTGTAGACGTAAACAAATACGATTATATAAGACTTCCCTTAAAAGACACATGGGGCGTTTTAATGAGAAAAGACAGTACTCTGGCAGAAAAGGATTCCATTATTGCAGAAGATTTATGGGATAAACCGCTCATTATTTCCCACCAGACTTCTATCAATAGCGAAATGTTTTCATGGTTAAAAACAGACATTGCAAAGCTGAACATTGTTGCTACTTATGATTTAGTCTATAATGCGTCACAATTTGTAAAAAAGGGATTCGGATATGTAATTGCATTGGATAAACTAATTAATACTACCGGGGACAGCGATCTTTGCTTTCGCCCTCTATATCCTACCTTAGAAGCTGGGCTTTGTATCGTATGGAAAAAATATCAAGTCTTTTCAAAGGCTTCCAGCGCTTTTTTACATCAGCTTCAAAAAGAATTAGCGAATATGGTACAATTGAATTTTCAAACCTAAAACCAGCCGATCAAATATGTCTGCCCCTGCTGCGGCACCATTATCCGGGCAACGCGGGAGGTTAATGTAATCTGCGGGGATTGCGGAGAGCCTTTCGGGCAGGCATAAAGCAAAGGGCGGAGGCCGCGAAGCTTCCGCTAAATTGTTCTTACACTTTTTAGCGGAAAACTTTTCAGCTTCCGCTTCCAATTAATATTTTATTCAGTAAAAAGGCTTAGGAATCCCATTCCTAAGCCTTTTTACTAAATTTATGCGTGTTTACAGATCTGTACTCTTTACTGAAATTACTACAGTACCGGAGCAGATGTCTGTTTCTCCCTTAATTTCAACACCGTTTCCAAAGAAAGCCCTGTCCTCTGCGCAATCACTTTCTCATCCAACAAGCCAATTAAGTTTTGGGCAATTTCCAATTTTTCTTCTTGAAGTGCTATAATAAAGTTGTAACGTATTATGTCTTTTTAGACAAACGAGTTTCAACAATTATCATTGGAAGACAGTTTTATGAATCTGACTGACCGTAAAAGAAAAGCATTGGAAAAGCGATAGATGAACAGCGCTTTTCTGTCCTATATAGCGATAAAGCATCCAGACCGAATGCACCTGTAAATGTTATTATTAGTGCACTTATCATCAAGGAGCTTTTTGAATATTCCGACGATGAGAATGTTGAAAATCTTATGCTCGGCCTACACCTTCAATACGCTTTACACACAGCAAGCTTTGCAGCACAGCCGCTTTCAGATAAAACTTTGAGTCGTTTTCGCAAAAGATGCTACGACTACGAAACACTTTGTGGTGTTGACTTATATCATGACTGTGTAAAGGATCTCAGCAGTAAAATTGCCAAAATAATGAAACTGAACCTATCGAAACAAAGCGGGCAAACTTCACAGTATCCTTGGTTCACAATACCAAGATACCCGGTTGCGTTCCATATAGCCTCCTGTACACCTAATAACCAGTGGTAGAAATCCGAAATCAATTCGTAGAATTTCCCAAATTTCATCTTCCCAGTCTTACTTATCTAATTCCCCCACCATTCACAAAGCCGACCTAATGCACTCTATATATCACCTATCCCCTCAGATCCATTTTCCTTTTAGGAAAATAGACTCATTCACATTTTCCCCACTTCTTTTTGTATCCGCAGTCACAGTACGAACCACCAGAGGCAAGCGTGTACTCCCTGACAAAGTCCGACGCCCCGCCCACTTCGCTCATGGTGTAATCCATCCGGCACATGGCAGGAACAAGGTCGTACAGCCCCAGCTCCCGCATCAGGGTGCAAATTCCGCAGGCGGTAAAGCGGGCCTCATACCCACTGCCATCCGTATAAGGATAAAATTCCATGTTCCACGAATAGGGATTCCGGTCTGCTTTTTCAAATTCCGGCAGTCCGGCAATGATTTCTTTATATCGCGGTTTTGCTTTTACTGCAACCGATTTAGCCATGTCTCTGTCAAATCCAAGCTCCGTAATCAGACTCTTTTCAAAGGACTTCCCAAACAATGCCCACATCCCTATGGGCATTCCAACATATTTCATATACATATCACCTCCCTTTTCTCGACAGGCCAGGGGATACAGCAAAAAAATAATCCGTATTTTGCCGCCAAATCCCCTCCGGATGCCCCGAAACATTAGATACTTGGTTTCGTGGTTCAGCTCAATTGATACCAGACAATTCTCAAGAGCGGGTTGTCCCCCAATCCTCCTTAACAGAGGCTTCATACTGCTTAGGTGACATCTTTACCAGCTGTCGGAACCGTTTGGAAAAATGTTGTGGTGAACTGAACCCAAGCAATTCAGAAATTTCTGCGACTGAAATGGTATTCTCTCGAATCAAATACTTGGCTTCTTCGATTTTTAGCTGTGCATAACAAGACATGATACTTATGCCGTAAACCCTCGTAAAAACAGTAGACAGATACGTCTTTCCATATCCAAGGTTTTGGGTCATCTCCTGTATTGTCAAATTCCCGTGAATATGGTCTTTCAGCAGCTCCATAACCGCCCCGGCGATCTGGTTGTCAAACCGGGACTTGAGCGAAAGGACATCAGACTGTCTATCCGATGCTTGCGTAAGCTCTTGACGTGCAATTTGAATGATCAGCTCCGACAGTCTCATTTGGATTAACTGCTGGCATCCAAATAAGCCGTCACTTTGCTCCTGAAGGCGGCGATGGTCCCGCATAGGCAGATAGAAAGCAAGGCGCCTTCCTGGACGATGGAACGGATCAACCGCCGCATTTCAGAGGACAGCAGATGCTCCGTATCCCCACAGGTAACAAACGCTTTCCCTAAATCAACATACATGATTTCCCAAAAGTCATGCTGTTCGCCATGATATCTGTAGTCCTAGCTATATTCAAAATAGTGGATGGATACTAGTTCCGATATTTCGACTACATCTTTTATTTTGTGTTTTTTATATCCAGCTGTTTCGTTAGTCCTGGAGGAAATAATATGTCTGATCCAATTCAAATGATTATTGTTGGCATGGGAGAACGTGCAGCGATTTACGCCCGGGAGGCATTGGCACATCCGGATTTGTTTCAGATCGCAGGAGTCGCTGATATATCTCCCGAACGTGTACGTATGGCGTGGGAACTCTTTTCCATTCCAGAAGAACGCTGCTTTTCATCTGCGGAGGAGTTGGCGGCCCATCCCAAATTTGCGGACGCTGTGATAAACGGCACGATGGATCGTCAACACGTTTCCACATCGCTGCCCCTGCTCCGGCGAGACTATGATATTCTGCTGAAGAAACCCTTCGCTGTCAATCAGGAAGAAGCCGACAAACTGCTCTGCTGTGTCCACGAAACCGGACGCCGTGTCATGGTTTGTCATGTACTCCGCTACGCCCCCTTCTACCGCAGGATTAAGGAAATCATCTTAAACGGTGAAATTGGGCAGATCATTAACATCCAGATGGCAGAGCAGGTCAGCTATTTCCATGAATCCGTCTCCTATGTGTGGGGGAAATACGCTTCCCCTGCCTTGTGCGGTTCCGGGATGCTGCTCTCCAAATGCAGCCATGACCTTGATGTAATGGCGTGGTTGATGGGCAGCACAAAGCCTATCAGCATATCCAGCGTTGGTTCCGTGTTCCAGTTCAAGCCGGAAATGGCCCCTGCCGCCGCCGGGACACATTGTTTTCTGGATTGTCCCGTGGAGCGTAAGTGCGTCTATTCCGCCAAGCGGCTGTACATTGAGCATCCTCAGCGCTGGGCCAATAATATCTGGCACGACTGCGGCTGTGACGGCTGTTCTGAAGCAGACCAGGTGCGTATCCTGTCAGAGAAAAACAACCCATACAGCCGTTGTGTCTATCGCTGCGGCCTGCAGATCGTAGATCATCAATCTGTATTGGTATGCTTTTCGGATGGAGCAACCGGAACCTTTTCCATGACCGGAGGCGCTGCGGCGTCTGAACGGCATATCCATATCACTGGCACAAAAGGCGAGATTACAGGTACATTTGAGGAACAATGTTTCAAAATATCCCGCATCGCCCCCGAAGCGGACGGCGGCAGGACGTCTCAGATGGTTGACGTTTCTGCTGAACAGCAGGGAAACGCCCACGGCGGTGGGGATCAGGCGATTGTCCGGGATTTTATTGCCCTGTTGACCGGAGAACAGGTGTCCCCTTGCTGCACGACATTGGATGATTCTATGGTTGGACATCAACTGGTGTTTCTGGCGGAGCAGTCTCGTAAAAGAAGTGGAGAAACGCAGTATATATGATGTAATTCAGTATCCCCGTGTCCTCATCCAGATCAATACACCCCCGCCAACTCCAAATGGCAGAACCCATGTCACGAACCGGAACAGCAGGATTGCCGGCAATGCCGCACCGGTCTCCACAAATCCTGTGAAAAATAGCAGAAATACAAATTCCAGCGCTCCGATCCCGGAAGGTGCAGGAATCACTCCTGCAAGCATATATGCCACTGCCATGAGCAGGATATTTTCTGCAAATGACAGCCCTGTCTTTTCATAAAGAAGGCAGACCGGGATTGCATAGAACAACAGCATTTTTCCCGTCTGGAGCAGTACCGTTCCAAAGAGCCGGTACTTTTGTTTTACAATCTCTTTCCCGGAATGGTTCAACAAGTCAATCTGCTGTTTCCATTGCAAAAATCTTTTTTCCCATGAGGGAAGTTTCCGGCACAGCCAGTCCAAAAAAGTCCCTGCCCATGCCGCAATCTTAGAAGAAAGTGTTAAGCCCATAAAGCACGCAATGACTCCGATGGTGATCAAACACCCGGTTCCCATAAATGCAGCGTATTTACTGCAGATTTCTTTTCCGTTCCCTCCACTGTATAATACCACGAAGCCCAGAACCCCCAACAGCATGACGGCTGTCCTTTTTACCATGTACTGTATCATGGTCACCACGGTAGCGCTCCCAGGTTCCATCCCGTCTTTATGCAGATAGTGTATTTCCACAATACCCGGCCCGTTTCCCAATGTGATCATACGGTAAAATTCGCATATCAGTGCGATCGCAATCCCCCTTTGGACCGGCAGCCGTGGAATGACCGCCCCTGCCATGAGGGATATGGTCATTCCTTCCACCACATAAGCTGCCGCAGACAGCAGAATGCTAACACAGAATCCCACAGCGGATATCTGGCGGATCCCTCCCAGGATCTCGCACAGAGTATCCCAATAAAAGATTGCAGCAGCCAACGCCATCAGGCAGATGAGGCCCCTGCCCCACAACTGCCATTTTGTAGTTTTCATTTTCATATTCCGCCTGCACTTCTTCCTGAAATCTATACTGACCGCGCCCTTATCTCAAAAGCGCTTCATAAAATTCCCCTCTACTGTTTGTAACCAATTTGCGCGGCAAATTGATAGCCTGCTTGCCTATAGTTTTTACAATATCGCTTCTCATATTACATTACTACGGCATTTTACATTTCCAATTTTTCTATTACACGCTCAGGATGCTTTACTGTTCCAAAGCTCTTCTGCGACCGGCGCCCACTCTGCCGCATATTCGCGGCATTTTGCACATAGATGCTCTACACTTTCTGGAGACTGCAGATCCGTAGATCTTGCGCCGGTTTCCTTCACGATCCGCTCTAATATCTCTGGATTTTCCAGCATTGGGCATGGGCGCAGATGATTTTCATTAAACGGCTGGTTCTCTCTGTATGCCATGAACAGCGGCTGCTTTAAGATTTCCAGCAAAGTATGAGTCCTGATATTTGCACCAGAATAATGAATAAAGACACAAGGTTCCGCGTCCCCATTTGCATTGATATGGAAATAATTTCTTCCCCCCGCAATGCAGCCGCCCACAAACTCGCCGTCATTCTGGAAATCCATTGTGAAAAGGCCTTTTCCGTCAGACATATTTCGGATGTCCCTTACCCTCTGTTTCATATAGGCACGCTGTTCCATAGTCGGCAGCAGTTCCAGAGCCGCGCCGTTTCCCACTGGCATATAATGAAAATAGAGAGCATAGCGGCAGCCTTTTTCTATTAGTAAATCTACAAATTCATCACTGGTCACGGTTTCTATGTTTTTGGAAGTATAGCAGATGGATGTGCCGAATAACAGGCCGTTTTCTTTTAAAAGCCTCATTGCCTCCATGACTTTTCCATAGACGCCATGCCCCCGCCGAAGGTCATTGACAGCCTCGAATCCTTCCAGGCTGATTGCCAGATACAGGTTCCCCACACGCTTCATTTCCCCACAAAATGATGCATCCACAAGCGTCCCGTTGGTATAGGCCAAAAAAGCGCAGTCATCATGTTTTTCACATAATCTTATGATGTCAGCCTTGCGGACAAGAGGCTCTCCGCCCGTGAACATATAAAAATAAATCCCCAGCTCTTTCCCCTGTTGGATCACATTGTCCAGTTCGTCAAATGACAGGTTCAGACGGTTGCCGTACTCTGCCGCCCAGCATCCGGTGCAATGCAGGTTGCATGCACTGGTAGGATCCATTAAGATCAGCCAGGGTACGTTGCACTGATGGATTTCCCGCATCTTACGGATTGTTTTCGTCCCATGGAAAAATGCTTCAAATCCCAGGTTTAAAGCGGTCGTCTTCAGTACATGGGGGTCTGTTTCCGCGAGGATACGGCGAATATATTTATTCAGCGTCCCATCCTTGTCACAGATTTTTTCCTTTGCACGGTCGTAATCAAACTCCAGATTTGCACCAATCATGTATTTCTGCATCAAATCCATCAAACGGCTGACTTCCGGTTCCCAGTCTTTGTCCTTACGACGTATCGCAACGTCGATTGCCTTGCTGAATGCAGCCCTTCCTGCTTTATGTGTCATTTCACTCATGTTCTCTCCTCCTAAGTATTGTTATCCTGATTCTTAATTATTTGTTATTCCTTTGTAAAATTCCTGCATCCGGATTTATAGAACGTCTTCGATTTTGTAAGATTGTGCATCAATCTGATCCGGTTTTTGATGCCGGATGATCCGGACTGCCAGCAGTACGGTAATGAGATTTAAAATCCCCTCCGACAGCAGGGAAATTCCAGACAATATCATAAAAATCTCGGCGCTTTCCGCAGGCCTCAGTACCAGTAGAAATCCAAGCGTCCCCGTCAAAACCGCCGTGGCAAAGATCAGCCACCAACGCCCAATCCCGAACTGTCTTGCATCCAGGGCAATCTGGATTTTCAAAAGTCCGTCCACCAGAATATAAACGCCCAGCACAATGCCGGCAAAAGCCACCGCATGGTCAGATTTGAAAATCATGATCGCTCCTAGAATCAACAGTAGAATTCCGGATGCCAGGTCAAACTGGAATGCCAGCCGAAACAAATCCTTTGAAAAATATCCGATCAGCTTCACCAGTCCGAAAACAGCCAGTGCAATCCCACATATTTTTGCGATCAGAGGCGCAAAAAACTCTGGAGCCGCAATCAGCATGATCCCTAAAATACAAAGTACAGCCGACATTACGATATAGCCTGTTTTCGCCGCTTTTATTGCTTTTACAGAACACATTTGCAACACTTCCTTTCTATCATTTCCACTTGTAAAATTAATTACGAATCGTAACTGTAAGATAACTATAGTAAAAATCTGCGCAATAAAAAATAGACATTTTCCCCTTTTTGCCCCAAAATCAGACATAAAACCATAAATGTCTAAAAATCAGGCAAACCTGAGAAAATGTCTATATTCAGCCCGCGTTATAGCTGTTATATTCTCTGCGAATCAGATACGCTTCTTCGGATGGCTTCCTCCAGCATCCCTTTTTTCAACTGGCAGAGACGATAAAAATCTTTCTGGATATCGTCTTTCATCCCGCCATCCAGCCAGTCCAGAACTGCTCCGAAGCATTTCCATTTATACTGTCGGACAATGATCCTTTTGTCGTCTTCTTTCATAGGATATTCTGCAAAGGCCGTATTGATATAGGTCTCCACCACATGTTCACATACGCGCCACAGATACTGTTCAAATACATTCCGGTTTGACGAATTATAAAGATGCAGTGCGGCACGCCTGTTTTCCAATGCAAATGAGACTGCCAGATCCAGGCATTCTTCAATGGAATCCACAGACGGGTGCTGCCTCACCATTGCCTCCGCTTCTTCCAGGATGATTTCCTCGATCATGGAAGGAAGGTCCTGATAATGATAGTAAAAGGAATTCCTGTTGATCCCGCAGTCTTCTACAATATCTTTGATTTTTATCTGGCTGACAGGACGTTCATTCAGAAGCTTAATAAAAGAATTCCGGATCGCCTGTTTCGTAAAACCTGGCAAGATTTACACCTCCTCATCGTCGTTGTTCGAAATGCATACAATTTTATCTCGCTGCATAGGATTCTTTCAAATCTCCAACCAATATGTTCTCTTCGTTTCTTTTCATTTTAATTGGATGATGTCGAAATGAAATCCGTTTTCCAAAATTTAAGCCAAAACGAATTCCGTCCCATTCCTCCTCCATCCGGATCATGGTTCTCCCTGTACCTGTTCTTCTGGCAGAAGGCATTGTATCCGGCAGTGAAAACCGCACATTCTCAAATGTTGTATACATCACTGTTTCTGTAATCTGGAGTTCCAACATTCCTGCAATGGCCTGGGCAATCAAATAGCTGGCACGAAATTTTCCTTTGATTTCTTTCCACTTTTCTTCTCCAACGCTGCCTTTCATTTCCATGCCCCTTTACTCCTGGATGGAATATGCCTCTTCTATAATGCTGTCAAGCACATCATTAAATGTTGGGATCGCAAATCCGTTTTTCCCGCATTTTAATTGATAAACTTTAATCTGCTCTGCTCTCAGCAGATCGTTCGGGATATATTTTAAATTTTGGCTTATTTCTGCCGCATCCTCCCGTCCCGACAGGCTGAGCATATTATTGATATGCTGTAATATGATATCACTGTGTGTAGTGGCCATCATATTTACCCCCCGCGTTTACCAATTGGCAGATAACTCTTCCCACTGTTGTTATCACCTACAAAAAGAGTCAGAGGCGCTGTTTCTATCTCAGCACTTTTTATTTTTTCATATCCTGATACCTTTAATTTCCAATGCATTTTCTTACAGACCTCCTTCCTGCGTGGTCGATTGCTGATGCTCGCGCAGGTCATCAACTTCCGCTACGCTCCAGTTGGTGACCTTTATTATAAGGCATCCACTTGTATTTTACAAGAATACTATCATCCTGTTTTCGTATTCATAACTAATTTTGGGCATGTCGTTGGATCCTTCCCAGTTATAGCTTTTCTTCTGGATTCCTCGATTCAGCCATTTAAACAGGCTTTTCATCATCCGATGCCGGAAGCTGCTCAAACTCTGGATGTTGTCCATGATTCCATAGTAATGGTAAGGTCTTCTTTTTCATTCCCATCTGCTGCTTTCTTTCTCCCACGTTTCCCCGACGACGGGATCATCTCACCTGTCTCTGCATACCAATGCCAAAAATGGAGAACTGCTTTTATGGAGCAGTTCTCCATGTGTCAATTCTCAAAATCCCTTATTTTCAAAGGTTGTCACAATCAACAGACAGCTTTTCTCTACTAATACAATCTAATTGCATGAACTTTTTCCCATGTTTCCTCTGTTTCAGCAGAGTCCTCCGCATCATGCTCCTTAAAGTCCCACATTTATAATCTTTATTATATTACATCCAGTCTTCTTCCATGCATGACTTTAATTTCTGGAACGTTGTGACATACTTTTCTTTGGTATTTTCTACGATATCTTTCGCGATTACCTGATTATACGCATACGCAGCATTATTTTGGTCTGCCAGTGCCTCCAGCTAGCTTTTCTTTCATAGTGAAAAGCCGCCTGGCGTTTTTGCTTTTTATATGACAGCACTCTCCTCATCTGCCGCCCAGAAGCCCTCCCCGATAAATCCTTCCGGCAAAGGGCAGGGCCTTTCAAATACTGTTTCCATCTCATAGACCGTCCGAGTTTTTATGCTCGTAAATATGCCATGAATAATCTCCAGTACATGCAATGCCATCTCTTTCCCCGCCCGATGGGGTCTGCCTTTTCGGATTGCCCATCCCATCTCAGCCGCTCCAAGTCCCCTGGATTCTTTCAAAAATCCATGAGTAAAAGGAAATACGACTGGTTGATTTTGTGCTTTTTCCAGGATCACTTCACCGCCGAATATATTAGGATCTCCCATACGTATGATTCCTTTGTCCCCATAAAGTTCCATATGAAATGATTCATTAATGATAGTCCCTGAATTAAAATGAACTGTGACTATCACCTGATCTTCAAATTCCAGCACCGCCGCGATCACATTTTCTTCTTCCAGGGCCAGCTCCTGTCCATACAGAGGTGATCCGGCCCGAAGTACCTTATGTACGTCCTCTGTCTTTTTTCCAAATGCAGATACTCTTTTCACATTGCCAAGGATGCTGCATACTGCCGTAAAATAATATCCACCCATATCGTACAGGATGGAGCCTCCTTTTTTATACAGATGTGGAAGATTCTCACCAAACACCCGGTAATCCCGGGTCAAGGAAAGAACTCCGCTTAAAATATTTCCTGCAAGCCCATGATCCACTACATATCTTGCCGTCTGGATGCCGCCTCCCAAAAATGTGTCCGGAGCACAGCCGAATCGGACCTGGCACTCCTCTGCCAGCGCGCAAAGTCTTTTTCCCTCCCGATAATCCACTGCCATCATTTTTTCGGAATACACATGCTTTCCATGCTCCATTGCTTGTCGTGAAAGAGAAAAATGTGCAGCCGGGCTTGTCAGGTTCAGGATCATTTCAATGGAAGGATCTTCCAGGATTTCCTGCCAGTCCATCGCTTTAATATGATAATGTTCTGCAACCCTGTGCATTCTTTCGTCCGACAGATCTGAACATGCGGTTACTTCAATAATAGTAAAATTTTCCTGCAATGACTTAAGATATACTTCACTGATAACACCACATCCTATGACTGCTGCCTTGATTCTTTTCATAACAATACCTGCTTTGCAAACTCCAGCCCCTTTTGTACTTCATCCTCCGGGAAATACTCCAGTCCCACATAGCCGTCGTACCCAGTTTCTCTGATTGCTTCAAATATAGTTTTATAATTGATTTCCGAGCGATATAATTCATGGCGTCCCGGATTTCCCGCCGCATGGAAATGCCCGATATATGGAATATATTTTTTGATGCGCCGGATCAAGTCTCCTTCTGTAATCTGCTGGTGATAAATGTCAAATAGCATTTTTACATTCGGGCTGCCTACTTCTTTCATAATCTCTGCCGCTTCATCAGAACTGTATAAATAGTAACCAGCATGGTCTACCCTGATATTCAACGGTTCTACTACCAGCGTAATTCCATTTTCTTCCAGGCAGGGAGCACATGCCCGCAAACCATCTGCCAGATTCCTATGCTGTTCTTTCCTGCTGATGGAAATTTCTGCTCCGGTCTGGGAAATAATCCTGCTGCAGCCAAGACGCTTTGCCGTCCTTATCGTTTCTTTCAGGGATTCCAGATATTCTTCCCTTTTTTCTGCCTCTACCAGGCTTATGAATCCGGTGCAGAACGCCGCAATCTCTAGTCCTTCTTTCCGGGAAGCTTCCAGCAAGGAGAGTTCTTTATCCTCCCATGTCCAGAATTCTACCGCATTCAGGCCAGCAGCTTTTACACCTTTTATAGCCTCATCTAAGGATTTCCCCATATAAACCGCATCAATGCATACGGATAATTTCATTTTTTTGTTCTCCTTTCATGACCCGGCGGGCAATTTAGACAGTAAATTGCCCACCAGTCCAAGATTTTCGTTAATATGTGATCACCGCCTGGATAATCTTCTCCGGCTCGCGGTCTATTGTATGGTATGCCTTTTGTATTTCATCATATCTAAATTCTGTAAATAAGTTTTCTGTTTTCAGTTTTTCCAATATATGGATGCAGCTGTCCACTCTTCTCTGGTAATCCCAAAGGTTTGAGAAGGACGGATCCATCGAGCCTGTCTGAGACTGCTTGAGTCCAATCCTGTTGTGATGGAATTCTTCTGACAGATCGACAGCAGAAAGGGCGCCCTGATACCATGCAAGAACCGTAACAGTAGTCTCCGGCGCGGCAATCCGGATTGCTTCATTCAAGGCTTTTGCATTACCAGATGCCTCGATCACCTTGTCTGCTCCCCTGTTCTTTGTCCTCCTGCGTATTTCCATGGCAACATCACAAGATGCAGGGTCGAACACTTCATCACATCCATTTTCCAATGCAGCATCCCTTCTTTTTTTCAGGACATCTACGCCATAGACTTTAAAGGCTCCGCTCATTTGAGCCATCTGGACTAAAAGCTGCCCGATCACTCCAAGTCCGCTGATCACAACAACATCACCGAGGTTGATGTGAGTATCCAAAATCCCATTATAAGACGTGAGCAGATTCGTAAAGAGGATCCCTTTTTCAGCCGGAATTGTTTTCGGAAGCAGAACCGCATCTTTCGCGTCAATTACATTTTCTTCCTGATGTGGGGCGCTGCAGGCCACAATGTCTCCCACCTGGATTTCCTTCACATTTGCTCCGGTTTCAATGACCTCTCCTACCGATGCATATCCCATATACCATACTCCCGGGTCACAGCTTTTTACCGGGTATTCCCATACTTCGTTTTCTGCTGCAGGTACAAACAGCCTTGTTTCCGGATCCTGCTTTTTTCTGAAAAACGGGGCCAGCCCACGATATACGTTCATTTCTGTTCCATGGCTGACGCCCGAATACAATGACTTTAACCGAATCTGATCTTTGCCCATAGACAGAGACGGAACATCAATGACTTCTAATTTTCCTGGTTCTTCATACATTATCGCTTTCATGAATCATACCTTCTTTTCCAATATATTTTAGTACCCTATTTTCGCAAGCTTGTCCAGACATTCCTGGATTGCCTTGTCAATATCCTCTCCATTTACCACTTTTGCGCACATATTTGGAATTGGGCCGTCCGGCCATGCATCCAACTGACTCCACGTTGTAAGCGGCATATCCCCTGACTGAGAATTAGAAGCTGTCTCCGAAAATGCGCTAAGCCACTCATCTTCTGTAAAATAAGGGTCTTTCATCACATTGACATTAGAGTTCAAAAGTGACAGCTGCTGGCTGAGGTAGAGCTGGATTTCCTCGCTGCAGAAATATTTCACCCATTCTTTTGCCGCATCTGGATTTTTCGTAGTCTTCATAATAGCTATGGGAGCCGAGAACGCAATTGCATTTTTTTCTTTCCCCGTGGCTGTAGGCAATGGCGCGGAAGCAAACTTCCCTTCCATCTGCGGCGCAGAGCTCAGGATGGAATTTTTATTTTCACCAGTTGCGCCAAATACCATAGAAACATTCCCACTCATAAACTCTGTCAATGCGTCATAAGAAGCGTCTACGCTGCTGCTGCAGATATTATATTCATTAATACAATCGGCTAAAAACTGCAATGCCTTTTTACCTTCCTCGCTGTTAAATGTAAATTCCGAAAAATCTTCATTCATCATCGTGCCGCCGCTCTGTGCCAGCATGGAAAACCAGGTCTGATCATAACGCCCCATATCAGAATACCAGGCCAGGCCTGCATGTGTAATATTACCATTGTCATCTGTTTCTGTTAATTTTTGCGCACATTCTACCAGTTCGTCCCATGTTTCCGGAGCTTTCGTAATACCTGCCTTTTCAAAATCCTCTGTATTATACAACAGCACTCTGGTATCAAACCGCCACGGAACGCCGTACCAGTTCCCATCTACGCATGCTTCATCTTTTCCTGCCGAAAGCCAGGTATCTTCTCCTCCCATTTCTTCGATCACATCGTTGATTTCAAGGAGCCCTGCCTCCTCCGTGCTCATTTCTACAAATGAATTTGTAAAAAAGATATCTGCCACATCCGGAGCCTCCCCGCCAGTACAGGCGAGTGTCAGCTTTTGGTTTGCACTGTTCCAGTCATTGATGGCGTAGTTCACTGTAATCCCGGTACTCTCTTTAAAATCTTCAGTAATCTTGTCCATCGCCTGTCTTTGTATTGCCGGGTCTGTCCCATAAGGCTGCATCCAGAATGTGAGTTCCGCACCATCATTGGCTGTACTTTCTGTCTCTTCTCCCACATTCTTTGCAGACATATCATCCTGCTGCGCGCTGCTGCCTTTTCCCTGAGACTGCCCACATCCTGCTGCCATACATGTAATGATTGCCAGGGTCAGTCCAAGCGCCACTAACTTCCTTTGTTTCATACATAATTCCTCCTCTTTTTGCCTGATTTTATATTATTATTCCACAACATTCCGTCTGCAGCCGGATGTTTTGAATAGTAACCATTTTCCACCTGTATCTATCCCTTTACGGCGCCTGCTGATAAACCGCTGATCAAATGCTTCTGAAGGAATCCAAAAATAATAACTGCAGGCAGCGTAATAAAAATTCCTGCCGTCATTGTAAGCGCCATTTTTGTATTCGCCCCATATTGCCCGATAAAATCATAAATCCCTACAGAAACCGGCTTCATCTTATCTCCTGACAACAAGATGCTTGCCCACATATACTCATTCCACGCTAAAATGAATGCAAAAATGGCAGTGGATATAATACCCGGTATAGAGATAGGAAGGCAAATTTCAAAAAAAGTCCGAAGCTGTGAGCATCCATCCACTCTTGCGCTTTCCTCGATCTCCCTCGGTATAGCGGCGTCAAAATACCCTTTGATCATCAAGGTACAAAACGGAACTGCCCACGCCACATAAGCAATCACAAGTCCTGTATAGGTGTTAGAGAAACCCAGGTTATATACGATGAAATATAAACTCACCATAGTCACGATTCCTGGGATCAACTGTGTACAGAGCATCAATATCAAAGAGCATTTCTGTGCCCGCCTGCGAATGAACCTGCTGATACTGTATCCGCATAGAGTGGCCAGCACAACACTGATCAGAGTCACTGTAACCGATACCACCATAGAATTTTTCATATATGTGGCAAGAGGGATAGAATCCCATACTTTCGAAAAATTGGAAAGTTCAATCCGGGAAGGGAGCAGAGTAGATGGTGAAACCATTACCTCTTCTACAGGCTTGACCGCCGTAACGATCATCCAGTAGTACGGAAGCATCACAAAGATACTGATGATACCCAGGATAGAATAATGTGAGACGATCCCCAATATTTTTTTCGTGTTCCTGTTCATGCATATCCCTCCATCCTACTGAATTTCTTTAATTGAAGATCTGATATAAAAAATTGCCGGAACCAATGCAATCACCATCATGATCACACTAACTGAAGCAGCATAGCCATAATTAAAACTTGTAAATGCCTGTTGATAAACTTCCACTGCCAGTAATTTTGTCAGGCCTAACGGCCCGCCCTGGGTCACCATATAGCTGATATTAAAATTATTAAACTGCCAGATCAGCTCCAATAATACAGAAACCGAGATCACCGGCCGGATACAGGGAACCGTGATTTTCCAAAAAGCAGTAATTTTCCCCGCCCCATCCATTGTGGCAGCCTCATACAGCTCTTTTGGCACGGTCTGCAGGCCTGCTATAAACATAACCATAAGGAAAGGAAAAATAGACCACACATTGATGATCGTCAGCATGATCAATGGTACAGATAAAAAGCCAAAGAACACATCCGTGTTATCTAAAAAACTAATAGGAACCCGGATCCATCCCAGCTTCAATAAAACAGAATTCACCGGGCTGAAATTCGCGCTCAGCAGAATCCGCCACACAAAGGACGCTACCAATGGCGGAGTAACCCATGGCACCAGGAACAGTGCCCGGAAAAAGCCTCTGCCTGGCAAAGGCTTGATCAGTTTCACTGCAATATACATTGCCAGTGCAACACCCAATACCAAAGATGCCAGCGCAAAAAACAACGTATTGAAAATCGTCTGCCATATGGCGTCATTACCCAGGGCTTCTATATAGTTCGCGAGTCCAACAAAAGGTTCTTCCTTGCTAAGAAGCTGTTTATTGAAAAATGACATTCCGATTGTTTTTAATGTAGGATAAACAGATACCAGCAAAACAGATACTGCTGCAGGGACCAGCATAAAAAATGGCGTATGTTTATCCAGCACAGCTTTATCAAATATACCTTTTTTCTTTTCTCTCATGAATACCTCCTTTACGAGTCGTTCCTTATGTCCTTTATGGAACTGCGTTCCACAAATATCGGCCCGATCTTCATCGTACGGTTTCCGGTGCACCGCTCTTTCTCTTCCACTTTTTTGATCAAAGCCTCTACCGCGGCAGCGGCAATCTCTTCTACTGGAAGCTGCATAGTAGACAATGGCGGTGAAAGGAATTTTGCAATGGTATCATCATAGCCAACTACAGAAATCTGATTCGGTATCTGGATCCCCTTTTCCATAAATGCCCGGTAAACTCCGGCCGCAAGGATATCTGAAGCAGCAAAAACGGCTGTTGGGTAGTCCGGCTCTTTCATTCCTTCAAAAATCTCCAATGTTTTCAAATAGCCATTTTCTACAGTATATTCTTCTACAAAATAGGAATGTGATTCATAATATTCTGGGTTAATACTCTTCATCGCCTGCACATAACCCCGATATCGTTCTTTTTCTACAGGCGCGTTCTGTACCACTCCCAAATATGCAATATTCCTATGCCCATTATCATGCAGCCTCTGGACTGCCACATAACTTCCCTCTTCATTATCAATCAGTATTTTTTCTATCTCATACACATCAGCAGGCCTCTCGATCATAACCACAGGCACTGAAATGCTGTTTGCCCTGCGGCCGACTTCCTGTATGATGTTTTTCTCGCCGCCTGCATTGATGATGATCCCATCGACACCATAGGACAATAAATCAGCCAGCATTTCGTTGAGCATCTGGATATTGTTTCCTTCCTCTAACGCATACGAGATCGTTTTATATCCTCTCTCATAGCTTTTCCGCTCAATGGTCGCTGATATTTTTACAAAAAGGATATTTTCATCCGTAGCTAAATGGATATGTCCAATAATCTTCGACTGCCCTCCCCGCAAAAATTTTGCCTGTTGGTTCGGAATATAATTCATCTCTTTCATTACAGCGTAAACCTTTGCCCGTTTCTCTTCTGATACATAGCCGCTTCCATTGACACATCTGGCGACACAGGATATGGATACTCCTGCCTCCTCTGCAATCATTTTTAATGTGACTTTTTTCATATTATCACTGAAATTATTTTCATGTTTTTCCAGAACCAATTCTATTAATCACCTCATATTCTGATAATTTGTATCTATTTTTTCAATTTGTATTTATATATTAACATGAACTTTCTTCCTTAGCAATACGTTTTGTGTATATTGCATAATTTTGTTTACTTTATACTATGATAACGTTGTCACTTTTTCACAAATCACACATGTTCTTATGCATATTTACATACCTCGAAAGCAAACAGCAAACCTTTACAGTTCACGGCCCAATGTCATTTTAGTTAAGATTGTGTAATTAGTGAATACTTGCAAAATCCATAGTAAGCGTGTCCAATATTTAGACTAATAAACAGATTTATAAGGATAGATGTATACAGGTTATAAGTTTGTCTGCCGGAAATTTTTTGCGCCGTATGAAATCTTTTTCAGGATTGGCAGCATAATCAGCGATAGAAGAATCTACAGATTGAATGGCGGATGAGAAAAGAGATTTGATTTTTTCGTGGAACATAGTGTATACCTCCTTGAAATTGAAATAATCATTATATTTCCAATTTCAAGGGCCGCTCTCGCTACCTTAAAAATAAAATCAGCAGCGAGAGCGGCCGCACATTTTGCTCTACTTGTCAACCACTATTAGATGAATTTTTAAAAACGAAGTTACTCCCCCTATATTTACTAACCCAATAATTTATCTAAATGACATTGGGCCGCGAACTGCAGCCTTCTGCGCCTGCGGACTTATTTACATATTTCCTTTAATGCCTGTAGTGTAGCATCCAGGTTTTTGCGGTGCCAGTTTAGCGGTTTGAGGTATTTCGCTCCAGCTATCCCCAGATTCAGTCCGCTCATGCCCGTAGCCAGCGCGCCCGATGAGCGTAATTCGCTGAGTCCCTCCTGCTGCGCGGAAAGCATGATCTTTCCCTCTTCCGTCTCCAGCTCAATACGGTAATTCAGCATATCTTCAACTACGTTTACCGCACGGATCTGATCGATCGGGATTTCCAACGCCACTTCCTTTTTGAGGTTACAAAACAATTTATCAAATGGGAGAAGTACGATAGATTCTTCGCATATCTGTAGAACGAAAAACTCATTGCTAAAAAAACGAATGATTTTTTCACTCAGGTCCTTCGGCGCGTAAGTTACGATGATCGCCCTGTCTTCTAACGGCTGATAGCCTGCTTCTCTCAAAATTTCTGTCACTTTCTTTTCCGCTGCCATAAAAAAATCCTCCTTTATGTCTCAATGTGCAAGGGCTCCCCTCCGGTGCCCGCATTACGGCTGCCCGGCTGTTTTCACAGGATATCCCTCCGGGTATCCCGTCATGGCCATTCGACCGTTTTACAAAGTATAGCATGGCTTCGGGCATTCTTTTTGTTTTTTTCGCTAATGGTTCCTTACGTTTCGCCAATGGCAAAAGCCGGAGCTATCTATGCCCCGGCCTTTCTATTGGGTTTATTCACACTTGATTGCGATATGCACTTTTTGCCTTGCGTGACAGCAGGCAGGTCTCACCGTTGTCCAGCTCTACAAGCTGCTCCTTTAAACGCACGTTCCTGATATGCGCCCTGTTGACCAGATATCCCCTGTGGCACCGCCAGAACGTTTCCCCTAATTCTTTTTCAAAATGCTCTAAGCTGCTGTTAAATTCCAGCAGCTCACTGATAAGATGCAGCCGCAGGGTGTGCCGGTATCCTACCGCTTCAAAATACAAAATATCCTCCAGCGGGATATAACGTACCGTGTCGAGGATCTTAATGGTACAATAATTGCTTTGCCCCGGACGTTGTGAAAGCATCCGTTCCTGGATACTCTCCAGGCAATCTCGTACCCGCGCGTCCATGGAGTCCAAGTCCCCTTTGACGATGTAATCCAGCGCCTCCAGACGCAGCCGGAAGGTTTCAAAGGCAAGATCTCCGTGGGCAGTGATAAATACGATAAATCCCCGTGGATCATACCCTCTGAGTTTTCGCGCCAGTTCAAGCCCGCTCATTTTTCCCGGAAAATCGATATCCAGAAAATATATGGCCGGTACAGCGTCTTCTCGCTGCAGTTCTAACAGCTTGTCCGGATCATCCATTGCCCGGACCGGTCCCATATCCCCGTCCAGGATCAGGATCTGACGTGAAATGATCTGCTCCAGGCTCTTACAAACAGGCCGCTCGTCATCACAGATATATACAGGTATCATCATTTTTCCTCCACGTCAGACAACAGGGATGTGTAATTCCTGCACAAACATATCATCCTTTATATAGGTACGGGACACGCAGCCATGATAGCCGGAAAGGATTCTTCGATAGCTGGAAAGGCCGGCGCCATGGCCGCTGCCCTTCGTCGTATACCCCTTACGTGTCAGCGCGGACAGATCGGGAGCCGCGTCATAATTATTCGCTATGGCAAGATACAGTTCCTTTTCCTCCTGCAAAAGTATCACCCGCACCACACCGTCTTTTTCGGATGAGGACTCGATCGCGTTATCAAGCAGGATACCAAGCGCACGGAGCAGATCCTCTGTTCCTATCATCTGAGTTTCATTCATGGGGCACGGCGTTTCCAGAACCAGCTGGATATGTTTTTTCCGCGTGGCCGCAAGCTTTGTAGTGATAAGGCTGCGAAGAGCATATGGCCGTATATTTTTCAGACAGTCCATCTGCTGGATCTCATTTCCCAGCTTCGTGTCAAAATAATTACTGGTCTCCCTCATGAACTCCTGGATCCCGGCCAGATCCCCCTCCTGCGCCTGTAAGGCCAGTCCGGAAAAAAGATTGGTAAAATCATGCCGGAACGCGCGGATCTCCTGCCGCAGCTCCTCCAGAAGCTCCATGTGCGCCTGCTGCTGGAGGATGGTTTCCTCCTGCGCCTTGATCTTGTCCTGGCTCTCCACGTACATAGCAAGAAACTGCACCCAGAATAACGCGGCCACAATCAGTGAGAAAAAGAACACCGCGTATCCGGCGTCCGGCGTGGAATCCGGATAGAAAAAGTCCAGTACCGTCCAGACGCACATCAGGGCAAAACTGACGATAAAAGTGAGCGCCGCCCGGGATCTGTGTACAAACAAATGGGAAAAGTAACGGTAAAAGCTGCTTTTTCCTAAAATGTAAGACGCAAGTATGGCAGCAAGCGGAGCGGACAAATACGGGATATAAATGGTCGTCAGCACATACAGATATTTTCCGTCAAACACTGGGCTGTACGCGAAAGCCGTGGTATTTACCACATTATAAACAGTATATACGATAAAATTCCCCAGTACCGCCGCCGTCAATGTATGAATGAACGGAAGATGGCAGAATTTCTTCAATAGCAGTCCCAGTACCACTGCATGCAGTGTGAGAAATATAAGTTCAAAGAAAAGCTTTTCCAACGGATCTTCAAGCAAAAGCCCCAAAAATGCCTGCGCCCACGACGCGGCACAGAACCAGGCTATGTAGATCACACAGGGGATTTTTTTGATCTTCTGTCCCAGCAGGCCAAACGCCATTTTGAATACCCCAAACCCAAAGCAGAAGAATACCAGAAAAACGGTTCCTAAACGGAATATAAAAGGCATAACAGCGTCCTCCCTTATTCTTTTATAAATGCTTTATCAGACGCGGATCGTTCTAATTATAGACCAGCATAATCCAAAATGCAATGGCAGCTTTATACATGATTGTCCATAACGCTCTCCTTGAACACTATTCAATCCATATTATACTGAACAATGTCCCAAAAAAATCAATAGACTCGTACACGTATTTACAAAAAGTTACTAAAAAAAGAATTGACATTCTGCTTTTTATCGTATATACTGAACATGCGTTGTAGTTTGTTACTCAACTAACTAACTATAAAACCATATGTGTTTCTTTGTAAATCAGAGTACTGTAAACATCATTGAAACGAGGTGATCCTGTTGCATGTAAATCCAGACCTGGATAAACCCATCTTTATCCAGATTGCAGAACAATTGGAGGATTCGATTTTTACAAAGGTCTTCCCGGAAGAAACGAAGATTCCATCCACGAATGAAATATCCGCCCTTCTGAGTATCAATCCCCACACAGTCCTGAAGGGAATGAACCTGCTGGTGGATGAAGAGATCATCTACAAGAAAAGAGGGCTTGGGATGTTCGTAAAAGAGGGTGCGGTAGAGCGGATACGCAAAAAGCGGCAGAGCCAATTTTACAGCCAGTATATTGCCGCTTTGATCCGGGAAGCATCGAAGCTGCAGATGACAAAGAAAGAAATCATCCTACTGATAGAAAGGGGTTTTGAAGATGAAAGCGATCCAGATTAAAAATATTACAAAGCGGTACGGCCGTGTTACCGCGCTTGACCATGTTTCTTTTTCTTTTGAACACGGCAGGATTTATGGCTTCTTAGGACGCAACGGCGCCGGGAAGACCACATTGATCAACATCATTGCAAACCGGATTTTTGCCGATGAGGGCGAAGTCCTGATCGACGGCCTTCCTGCAAGGGAAAATATGGAAGTACATGAAAAAATATATTGTATGAGCGAAAAAGATCTATATGATTCCAGTTTGAAAATTAAGGAAATTTTTAAATGGACCAGCCGGTTTTATGATCATTTCCAAATAGACAAGGCTTATGAGATTGCAGAGAAATTCTCTCTGGATACGGAGAAACGTTTTCCGGCTTTATCAAAAGGACAGCAGTCCATCTTTAAACTGACCGTGGCTCTTGCCCTGGATGTGCCCTATGTGATTTTTGACGAACCGGTCCTGGGCCTGGATGCAAACCACCGGGAACTATTCTATCAGTTATTGCTGCAGGATTACGAAGAACATCAGCGGACCATCATCCTGGCAACACATTTGATCGAAGAAGTGGCAAATATCATCGAAGAAGTTGTCCTCATTGACAATGGGAAAATCTTGCTTCAGGAGGCTGCTGAAGACCTTCTGGAAAGAGGATACTGTGTGTCCGGGCCCGCAGACAAAGTCCTGGATTACTGTCATGATAAAAATGTAATCGGCCAGGAGGAACTGGGCGCTTTGAAACTGGCTTATATCCTTGGCCCAAGGGAGGAACTTCCGGAAAACAGCCCATTACAGATCTCCAATATGAATCTACAGAAACTATTTGTCAAATTAACAGAAAATTCAGAAATAAACTTCCCTGCCTCAGAAGAAGCAGGAAATCAGGCTCCAATATTATGAAGAAGAAAGGCGGCAATAGCAATGAAGAAATTAAGTACAGTAATTCAGTATGAATGTGTAACCTCGATTAAATATGCCTTCATTTTTTATCTTGCACTATCTGCAGTGATCGTGACCCTCTACGGAATCCACTATATTTTGACCGGCGTTCTGGGAGGAGGCATGAACTGCCTGGAAATGAATACTATGATCTTCATAGGTATTCTGGGAATACTACAACTCACGGAGGAGTTCAAGATGTTGGTACAAAACGGATTTACCAGGATCTATTTCTTTCTTGGAACTTTTTCCCGGTTTGCCTTTATGTCCGGGGTTATGTCACTTATAGACACGATCATAGCTAATATCCTGCATACGCTGACCGGAACTTACAGTACCTTTTTCGGCAGTTTATATGGATATGGACAACCGGTCATCCTGTCCTGGTTCTGGCTGTTCCTCATCTATATGCTGCTCTGTACCCTGACTTTCTTTTTTACTCTTGTTTTCAGAAATCTGTCGAAAAAGAATGCGGTTATTGCCGGAGTCCTCCTTGGAACCGCATTGCTTGCAGGGATTTCATTCTTGTTTAGCCCTGCTTCGCCGGAAAATCTCAGGGATCATATCCTGAAATGTATGATCAAAGGCTTAGGCTTTATGGAAGACGGTTCTATCCGGATGATCTATCCTCTTTCTCTGCTGATCCTGTCCGCCGGGTTTTTGAGTATCTGTTCCTACTTTATCATACGCAGGACAGAGCTGAAAGTATGACTTTTAAGAAAAATGCAAGGTCTGATCACTCAAACTGTTGAGCTGGTCAGACCTTTCTGCATGGACTCAATCTGAAAATGTCAGCACGATCTTCCTGATAGATGGGTCTCTTGAATCCACAAAATCAAACGCTTCCTGTGCCTTTTCCAGAGGGAACGTATGGGAAATCGACCCGGATAAATCCAGTTTTCCTTCCTGGATCAGTTTGATCGCCTCCCGGAATTTTTTATTCTGCAGCCTGGAGCCGCGCACATCCAACTCTTTCGAAGTGATCAAAAACTGGTTTATCTCCGTAGGGGCTACAGAAAATCCCATTGTCATGACCCTTCCTGCATTGCCGGCCGCCTTAAGCAGTGTCAGAAGGGAATCTTTCGTACATGCGGCGTCAATAGATACCGTAGGCCCATATCCGCCAGTCAGTTCTTTTGCCCTTTCCACCACATCCTCTTTGGCGCTGTTGACCGTAAAGTCAGCGCCGTTTTTCAATGCCTCCGTCAGCTTGTCTTCCATAATGTCGGCAACGATAATTTTTGCCCCGCTCAATCTGGCAATTTTCAGGATTGAACTTCCCAGCGCGCCTGCTCCGAAGATCAGCAGTGTATCTTCTTCACAAAGCTCAGCCCTGGAACAGCTCTGGATCGCAATGGTAGTCGGCTCGATCATCACTGCTGTTTCGTCTGGAAGGCTTTCCGGGAGCAGATAGCAGTCCTTCTCCGGCACCGCCATATATTCTCGGTATCCGCCGTCAATATGTACACCGCGGACTTTCAGGTCCGCGCATACATTTCCTCTTCCTTTACGGCACGCATAACAGTGTCCGCAGCTCACGACCTGGTCCACGATCACCCGGTCTCCCGGCTTCAGATGTGCTGCATTCCCCCCGACCGCTTCGACCACGCCGACCATCTCGTGCCCGATCACCCTTGGATAAGTCGCAGCCGCGTTGGTCCCATGGTAAATCCCCACATCTGAGCCGCAAATACCTGCCGCCGTCATTTTGATCAATACATTATCATGTTCTGTAATCACCGGTTTTTCCATATCGATCAGTTTTATTTCTCCCGGTTTTACAATCTGTATCCCTTTCATAAGTACAATCTCCTCATTCTTAATTCAGCTCTTCTTAGCGTCGCTGGAAACCGATGCCACCAGTATGAGCACGAGCACCGCGCCCTGGATGAGCCTCTGCATCCCTACCGAAAGGCTTGCCGCATTCAAAAATGTAGTAAGCAGATACATCATCAGCGCACCCAGGCACACCCCTGCCACATTGGATTTTCCTCCCGACGCCGCTGTGCCGCCCACAAATGCCGCGGCAATGGAAGGAAGGAAATAGGTGGTGCCCATATCCTGGAACGCGCCGCCGTTAAACGCCCCGCACAGAGTTCCCGACAGCCCGCAGAGTGCGCCGCCCAGCGTAAATGCAATGATGACGACTTTATTGACGTTGATCCCTGCATATCTGGCAGCCAGACGCTTCTGGCCGACTGCATGGAGCTGTTTTCCATATTTTGTCTTATACAGAAGAAGTGCCAAAACCACTGCCACGATCAGGCAGATGACGGTCAGCATGGAAAATCCCCCTGCATTCAGGTTGATGAATTTTACCAGCCCCTGGTCCGGCAATGTCTTCATCCCCGGAGCAAGCACAAGGACGATGGTAAATATAATATATCCTGTCGCAAGCGTCGTGATCATAGCCGGAACTTTCAGATAAATGTTGACCAGTCCATTTACAAGTCCGCACAAAGCGCCTACCGCTACGGCTGCCACGATTCCTAAGATTACGTTGTATTGCATCAGATCACAGGAAATATAGGCTGCCAATGTCAGGATGTACTGCTGCGACAGGTCGATCGCACCCTCGCCGCTGGTTACAACGATCATCTGTCCCAATGCAAGAAGCAGGGCAAAGGAGCACAGCTTTGCGCTTGAAAAAACCTGCCCCACATTGAATTTACCGGATACGGCAGAAATTGCGGTCCATAAAACAATGGAACCAAAAAGGGGCCATATAAACGCATACTTTGTCATTATTTTTTTCATATTTATCTGCCCTCCTTCTTATGGGTGATCAGCTTGACAGCCAATACCACGATCAAAATCATTCCCGTCACTGCCGTCTGATAGTTGGAATCTACTCTGAAAGAGGTCAAAAGGCTGGTGATAAAGGACATTGCGATTCCGCCGCACACAACTCCTGCCGGAGTAACCAGTCCGCCTGCCATCTCACATCCGCCCAGGATCACAGTGGCGATCGAGAGCATACAGTAGGAAACCGATGAATTTGCATCTGCTCCCATACAGACTGCGGTATAGGACATCCCTGCAAGGATAACCATCAATCCTGAAAGGGCATAATTTACCATTTTTGCCTGAAGATAAGACCAGCCGGAACGCTCGACCGCAATGGCGTTATTGCCGATTCCCCGCAAAACCATTCCGTATTTCGCCCGGAAAAGGATCCACCAGCACAGAGTTCCTGCCAGGATACACAGTACGATCGGCATAGGGACCACCGGGAATTCAAACTTGTAGACCGACAGCAGCCACTGCGGACATGTTCCTCCCGGGGAAGGCGCGATGACCAGTGCGATCCCCCACCATACAAACTGTGCGCCTAACGTAACTACGATCGCCGGAATATTCCTCACATGGATCAACGCCCCCATCAACGCATAACACAAAATAAACAAAGCAATCCCAATCACGCCAAAGAAAGGATTTCCTGTCAGGACTATCCCCACGATCACATTGACCAGCGCGATTGAATATCCGTTTCCCATATCCACATCCCCGGCAGTGACGATGAACATCTGCCCCAATGCGGCAAACACAAGGGGAACCGCGGAAGATACCAGCATGCGCAGTCCCATATAGGAAAGGATCCTCGGGTTCATGGATGCATTTGCAAGGATCATGATGACCATTGCCGCAACCGGCAGGAGAACGCGTGATCCTAGAATCCGCTGCAGGACATTCTCTTTCTTTTCCTCCGTCACTTTCTGATGTTTGACCTCTTTAAAGGAAGCTTTTACAATGTTTGCAACCGTAATATCCTCTTTTTTCAGTTCTTCCGTAATCTCGCCCTCATGCATAATATAAGCACGGTCGCAGATTTCGATCTCCGCATCCTCCGTGGAGTATAAAATAACGGCTTTTCCTTCCCGTTTCGCCTCGTCTAAAAGTCCATAGATTTCCTGCTTTGTCTCAATATCCACCCCGGCAGTAGGGTCATTTAAAATGATCAGCTCCGCCCCGGATGCAATTCCACGTGAGATCAATGCTTTCTGCTGATTTCCGCCGCTCAGAGACATGATCGGGCTGTGGATTCCCTCTGCCTTGAATTTTAATTTGTCATACCAAGTCTGGGCCAGTTCTTCAGACTTTTTCTGATCCAGAAAAATACCGCTTTTCACCTGATCTAGATTTCCGATGATCGTATTGTCAAAAATATCCCAGAGATGGAACACACCCTCCGACGCCCTGTCGCCGCTGACATAGGATACAGAAGAATTCAGTAAAACGCCTTTTTTCTCTTTTCCTCTATATTTCCGGGAATCAAACAAAAGGTTTAAAAGTTCTGTCTGTCCGGAGCCTACCAGACCAGAAATACCGACAATCTCTCCTCGATTTACATGCATATTGATATGATACAGCCCCTTGCCTGTATAATCCCTGATCTGTGCGGCCACTGCTTTGTCACTGCTGCTTTCCTGGCATATTTCTGTCTTTTCCTTTTTTCCGCCGGCGCCGCCCAGCATTTCTACCAGTTCGTCGGTAGAGATTTCTTCCGGGTCACATTCCCCTGAATTCATACCATTTCTCATCAGCACGATCCGGTCTGATACCTTACGGATCTCGTCCAGCTTATGAGAGATGTAGATGACTGCGACGCCTTTTCCGCTCAGTTCTTCCACCACCTTGTGGAGCTGTTCTGCCTTGTCTGTAGACAAAGCAGATGTAGGCTCGTCCAGGATCAATACCTTCAGGTTCTCTGTCATCAGCGTCTTACAGATTTCCACGATCTGCCGTTCCGCCAGAGTCAGATGTTCTACAGATTTCATCACGTCAATACGGTTCCCCGGAAAATATTGTTCCAGCAAGTCCCTGGTTTCCTGCTTTGCATTTTTCCGCCAGCCACGTTTTGTAAAAATCCCATGATCTACATTCAGCAAGGCAAAATTTTCATATACACTCAGATTCGTACAGAGGGACAGGTCCTGATACGCACAGGCAATGCCCGTCTCTTTTGATTCTTTTGTCGTATATTTTTCCATCTCCTTTCCATTGACCATGATCTTACCGGCCGTAGGCGGGAGTACCCCTGTCAAGACCTTCATCATCGTGGACTTTCCTGCCCCGTTCGGCCCGACCAGCCCAATCACTTCCCCTGCATAAATCTGAAGACTGATCTTCTGGAGCGCCTTCGTAATGCCGAAAAACTTATCAATCTCACAAAGCTCTATGTAAGGAGTCTGGTTCTCTTGTCTCTTCACTGTTTCAAGCTCCTTTCTTATCCTTTTTGTGTCAGCGCGATCACCCGGATCGGTGACGCGGACCCCTCCTTGATCTTATTTGCCAGGCCGATTACATAAGAAAAAACAGGAAGCTTATGCAAATTGGTCAGGTTTTCAAGAATTGGTATCCCCGCTCCAAGTAAAATGTCATGGCATGGGTAAGATGCGCCTCCGAACGGATCCAGTGAAAGCGCGTCCGTGCCGACGCAGGACACTTTTTTGTCCAGAAGATACTGTGCAGTGTCTCCTCCCAGTCCGGACCAGTCCTTTAAAAATTCCTGCGCGTCTTTTCCAAGGCCGTACCGCTCTTCCCATCCAAAATGCAGAAGAATGATATCCCCTTCCCTGACCGGTCCGTTCTGTGATTCAAACTCATGGAGCATGTCTAAAGTATACGCCTCGCATGGGTTCAAAAAGCCTGCGTCTATCATGACGCCTCTTCCTATGACGGACCTGACGTCTACTTCCTCGATGGAACTGCCGTCTTTAAAAAAATGCTTCGGTGCGTCCAGATGTGTCCCGGTATGCTCACCAAAGCTAAGCTGCCTGTGCATAGAAATATCCCCGTCTTCGTATGTTTCATATACGATCGCACCAAACCGGGCATGTGTCGGCCAGACCGGCATTCCCGGCTCCAGCGTATAGCTTAGGTCTACGATCTCCGCCGCTGCCATTGCCTGCTGCATAAAAGAAATGATTTGTCCATCCATACCATTCTTCTCCTCTCATCCATAGTAGTTAGTACAACTCAATTTAAAGGATAGCAGCCGGACGGTTTTGCCCTCTGCCCGGCTGCAGTACCTGCTCTTATTTTATTGATATAAATTTTCCCTTACCCACTCACGGTCAAAGGTCGGCGTACCAATCTCCTCGTCGCCCATGTCCTTGTAATCCTGCACCTGGTCTTTTTCTACAACTGCAAATGGATGTACCATATCATTTGGAATATCATACTCGCCGCTCAGGATATCACATGCTACATAGACTCCGGTGGCTCCGTCCCATGGGTTGGAAGATACGGAAAGTGTGTCATACCCTTCCGGTGCTTCTGTTGCCCACCATTTCAGGAAGTATCCGCGGTTATCTCCGCCGATCACCGGAAGATCCATGCCCGCTGATTCAAATGCCTGTACTGCCGCATAGGAATCTCCTCCCTGTGTTACAATACCGTCTACCTGATCCAGAGTAGGAAGGACAGAAGCCAGTTCAGACTGTGCCTTGGAGCCTGTCCAGTCCGTATAGACCTCAGCCACCACTTCAATATCCGGATAGTTTTCCAGTGTCTGCATCACTCCGCTATGTGCAATATTGTCAAACTCAGCTCCGGCGGTTCCTCTTAACTCGATGATCTTGCCCTTTCCGCCGATGGCTTCACACACATATTCTGTCAGAGTCGCCATCTGGTCGATCGTGTCAAAGTTGATCTGATAACACAGCTCTGCGTCAGACTCTACCGGCCCGTCATTGATAATGATACAGGGAATTCCCGCATCGGATGCTTCCTGGATCGCTCCTGTCAATGCCGTTGCAGAAATCGGGTCAATGATGATCGCGTCCATCCCTTCCAGGATAAAGTTCTCGATCTGCTGTACCTGCTTGGAAGCGTCGTTGTTCGCTTCTACGATCGTGAACTCGGCGATCTCTCCAGACTCCATTAATTCATCTGCTGCCTCCTGTGCATAAGCCTCCATCTGCTGGCGGTAGGAATTGCCGTTGAAGCTGTTCGTCAGTCCGATCTTGTAGCCTGCGCCTGAACCAGTGTCCTTCTCTTCTGAATCTGAAGCCCCGGAGTCTGTGCTGCCTGAACTTGTACCATCAGAATCTGTGCCGCCTGATCCAGAATTGCCGCACCCTGCTGCTCCGATTACCATTGCCGCTGAAAGCAATACTGCCAGTACCATGTTTCTTTTCATAGTTCTTTTCCTCCTTGATTAAAATGGCTGCGTTTATCTGCCCCATAACTTGTATATTAGTATATTACAATACAAATATGTATTTGTCAACATTTTATCTGTAAATTAATTTTTTAACAAAATATTTGTAAGTTCTACACAAATCCACTATGCTTTTCTGTTGTCAAAGCCGCTCTTTTTCTTGCAATTCACACAAAGAAATGTTACTATTTACAGCCAATGCCATAAACGCAAGCCGCAAAAGCGGCAAAAAAAGACAGAGCACACCGCTCTGTCTAAGTATTTCCATTTTTTCTCTAATTATCTTTAAAATACTGGGGGTATTTTTTATATATGATCGCCCTGTCAATCTCATGCCGGGTCAGATGCTGTTCCATCGCCCGTTCTCCTTTATCCGGATCCTTCATTCGGATTGCATCCAGGATCGTCATATGGTCTTCAATCACATACCTCTGATCCACTGCTTTTGTCCTCAAGGTCCGCAGACGGTCAAAATGCAGGATCATATTGCTCATCAGCCTGTAAATATGTGACTTGTTCGTAATGGTAAATAATTCCTTGTGAAACTGGTTATCCAGATTCAGCAGTTCCGTTATTTCATCATTTTCCAAATAAAACTGCTGCAGCTTTACATTTTTTTCCAAGCCTTGTATCTTCTCCTCCGCCAAGCCCTGGCATGCCAGACGGATCACTGCCCGTTCCAGGGTCAGGCGCATGAACTGTGCTTCTTCCACCAGGTTCCAGTCGATCCGTGAGACAAAACTGCCTTTCTGAGGAAAGATTTCTACAATCTTGCCCTTGCTTAATTCAATCAGGGCCTCCCGGACCGGAGTCCTTGACAGCCCCAGTTCTGCAGCCAGCTCATTCTCGCTGATCCGGCTGCCCGGCTCCAGTTCCAGCAGCACAATATTTTCCCTGAGCACACGCAGCGCGTATTCCCGTCCGATTTCCCGCCCGTAACGTTCACTTACTTTCATTCCCTATCTCCAGCTTTCTTGTACTTGTATACCACTCTTTTCACAAACTAGTATACAAGTAATATTATACCCAAAACCTGGGAATATTGTCAACCAGCAGAATATGCTCTCTCTTTTACACAAAAATCACCTTCCGAAATTAGAACTTTTTCACAAATTTGACGACATAATCCGATTATGACTTTACAAGCTTTGTAACTTGTGCTATATTCTAACCATACTTATTATACAAGTTCAAACAAATGTATAATTACTAAGGAGGAGAACAGACATGAAGAAACGAAGGGAACAACTGGCAGCACTTTTCATGGCAGTTGGGATGGTCTTCACACTCGCCGGAACTGATCAAATGGCATAATAATAGAAAGAGAGGATAATCTTATGGCAGGTATAAATAACTTTTTGGCACTGATGCTCCAATTATCTGTTCCCCTCGTCCTTGGCGCTCTTTGCGGAACCATTGCAGAACGCGGCGGAATCATTCTGCTTGGCGTGGAAGGGATGATGCTTCTGGGCGCGTTTGCGGGAGTTGCAGGTTCTTTTTTGACCGGCTCTGCTTTTGTGGGAGTCCTTGCCTCCATCCTTGCAGGCGCCCTGTTCGGCTGGCTTTATGCCCTGTTCTGCCTCAAATGGAAAGCACACCAGTCCGTTGTCGGGGTCGGCGTAAACCTCTTCGCCAGCGGAATCACCGCCGTATTGCTGAAAGCCATCTGGCACACAGGGGGAATGTCAGACCCGGTCAACGCTGTTTCTAGTATTACCGTACCGGTCCTCTGCGATATCCCCATACTGGGCGCTTTGTTTAAGGACCAGTCTCCTTATCTGTACGCTACACTGCTAATCGTAGCCGCAGTATGGGTTTTGTTCTATAAGACCAAATACGGGCTCCGTTACCGTGCCATCGGCGACCAGCCCCATGCAGTCCAGACGGCTGGCGTACCGGTCAACCGCTACCGCTATATTGCCATGATGGCAGCCGCTCGGTTCTCTTGGGGCCGGCATGGTATTCGCGGTTGCACAGGCTGCAAGGTTCTACCTGACCGACCTTGCCATCCCGTCCCAGATCGTACAGATGCTGCCTTATATCATTACGCTTTTGATCCTTCTGTTTGTCGGGAAAAAAGTAAAAGGGCCAGAAGCACTTGGCAAACTGGTCGATTAGGTTTATACTACAAGTAATACAAGTTATAGAAGGAGTATAGACCTGTTATGGAAAATGTGATCAAAGAAAAAAATGTAAAAATACCTCTATATGTAACCGTGTACGAAACGATTTGCCAATGGCTCAAGGATGGAAAATACAAACCCGGCGACAAGCTCCCCGGCGAAAACATCCTGGCAGAACAATTTCAGGTAAGCAGAGGGACATTACGGCAGGCTATGCTCCTCCTTCAAGAAGACGGACTGATCGGCAACCATCAGGGAAAGGGCAATATCGTCCTTTCCAATCAGGATATGCAGCAAAACGGGCTGGAAAAAGTCGGAAACCCCATCATTGATTTCTGTGTCCAGCCTATAGACCGGATCGTGACCACCATTGGGTTCCAGCCGCCTACACAAAAGCATCAGGAGGTGCTGAAACTCAGGCCGTCCAGTATTGTTGCCGTCATTGACATTACATATTTTCATCAGGATTCCCCAGTTGGGTTTGCCATGGTATATATGCCCCATGAGTTTCTGGATAAGGGCAATGTTGATCTGGAAGACACGGACAGCGTTTATGCATTTTATACAAAGCTTTTGTCCTCCAGCAGCCTTTACAGTGATACCCGGCTGCGTATCGTACATGCCCGGGAACGGCTGGCAGATATTCTAGCCATCCCGGAGGGCGACCCGCTTCTGATACTGGAAGAAGAATTGTATACCGAATATGACACTCCTGTATTGTCTCATAAGATGTATATGGGCGCAGACCTCTATGAGATCAGTCTTAAGAGAAAAAGTAAGTAAGGAGAAATGACCATTATGAAAACCTTCCACAACGAAGCCGGCCCAGGCCAGATCGGGAAAACCGTCCTGATGCCCGGCGATCCGCTTCGTGCAAAATACATCGCAGAAACCTATCTTGAAGATGCTTTTTGTTATAACCAGGTAAGAGGCATGTATGGCTACACCGGTTATTATAAAGGCTGCAAAGTGTCCGTACAGGGCAGCGGCATGGGCATTCCGTCCATGGGCATCTATTCCTACGAGTTCTTCCATAATTATGATGTGGAGAATATTATCCGCATCGGCACCGCAGGCGCAATCCACAAGGATGTAGCGGTCGGCGACCTAGTGTTTGCCATGGGCTGCTGCACCAATTCGAATTTTGCCGGGCAGTACCATCTTCCTGGCAGCTTTGCACCGATCGCAGATTTTTCACTGCTGGAAAAGGCAGTGGGGCTTGCCAGAGAAAAAGGGATAAAGTTCCATGTAGGCAATGTATACAGTTCCGATGTCTTCTATGAAGATCAGGCCGGCGAAAAAGGCATCTGGGCAAAAATGGGGGTTTTGATCCAGGAGATGGAGACCCTCTCTCTCTACTGCACTGCCGCAAGGGCCGGAAAACATGCCCTTAGTATACTCACAGCCGGCAGCAGCAGCCATGACAGCAAAGCGCTGACCAATGAAGAGAGAGAACAGAATCTGGACATCATGATACGCTGCGCGTTAGAGTTGGCAGTGGAAAGGAGCTGAACACAATGGAAAAATATCATCGCATTTTTGTGATCGTCGTGGACTCCCTGGGTGTGGGGGCCATGGAAGATTCGGCGGATTTTGGTGATGTGGGCGTCAATACTCTGGGACATATCTCCCAATCCGTTGAGACATTCCAGATCCCAAATCTGCAAAAGCTGGGGCTTGCTAATGTTACGCCCTTTCGGCAGGTAGAGCCTGCAGAAATCCAACATGGATATTATGGGAAACTTAAGGAGCGAAGCAAAGGAAAAGATACCATGACAGGCCACTGGGAAATGATGGGGCTGGAAGTAACGAAGCCTTTCCAGACGTTTACGGAGACCGGTTTTCCACCGGAACTGATCGAAGCGCTGGAGCAGAAAACCGGAAGAACAATCATTGGAAATAAAAGCGCAAGCGGAACTGAGATTTTGGAAGAGCTGGCGGAAGAAGAAATTGCAACAGGCCATATGATCGTGTATACTTCTGCGGATTCTGTGCTGCAGATCTGCGGCAATGAAGAGACTTTCGGGCTGGATGAACTGTACCGCTGCTGTGAGATTGCCCGGGAACTTACCATGAAGGAAAAATGGCGGGTAGGGCGCGTGATCGCACGCCCCTATGTCGGAAAGAGAAAAGGGGAATTTAAACGTACCAGCAACCGTCATGACTATGCCCTGAAGCCATTTGGCAAAACAGCGCTGGATGCACTCAAAGCCGGCGGGCTGGACGTGATTTCTATCGGAAAGATCAAGGACATCTTTGACGGTGAAGGCATCACAGAAGCGTATAAATCTAAAAGCTCTGTCCACGGAATGGAACAGACTCTTGATGTTGCCGGGAAGGATTTCCATGGATTATGCTTTGTCAACCTGGTAGACTTTGACGCGCTTTGGGGACATAGGAGAGATCCCAAAGGCTATGCCCACGAAATCGAAAAATTTGACGTAAATCTAGGAAAACTGCTGGATATCCTAAAAGGTGACGACCTGCTGATTATCACGGCAGACCACGGCAATGACCCTACTTATACCGGAACCGACCACACACGGGAAAAAGTGCCGTTCCTTGCCTACTCTCCATCCATGCAAAACGGCCAAGAGCTTCCGGAAAGAGATACCTTTGCAGTCATTGGCGCGACCATTGCCGAAAACTTCGAGGTCAATATGCCGGAAGGAACCATCGGAGAATCCCTGCTTGCTCTGCTTGTATGACCAAATCCACATCAGCGGCACGAAATACGCTGCTGTTCCATGCCGCTGATGCCACTCTTTTCTCTGCCGTCCGCACGGCGGAAATATGCACAGAAAGGAGCTGTCGGGAAACAGCAGCATTCATACAACATATAGTGCAATTTATGAATTACTGTATCTATATGATGTGTGCAGATTGAATTTCCCACCAGCTCCTTTTTCGGTTCGGACTACTTTCTCGCATTTATTAATGGGCATCCCCCTTACCGGCTGTCAATTCATAGATTTCTTCCACGGTTTTTCCTGGATTCTGAGTAATTGTATTATAGATCGGAAGGATATCCCCGGTGTCAGTCTCCAACTCATCCGCAATGACAGAAAGCGGCTTATTCTTTGCACATTTCTTCCAAATTAAGGAGATACGTTCCATTGCCGCTTTCTTCTTCATTTTTTCTGTTTCTTCTGCCACTTTCTTTTTCGCTTTTTCTGCTTCTTCTTTTACTGCTTCTTTTACTGCTTTTTTTACTGCTTTTTTTACTGCTACGTCTACCGCTTTTTCTACCTCTTTTTTTACTGCCTTTTCTGTTTCTTCTTTCAGTTTCCTGTCAAATTTCTCTTGTACGATTTCCATTACAATATCGCTCATACCATTTACCTCCTCAAATGTTTTCTGGTTTGCCTGCATGATCGTATTCATCACTGCCTGATACAGATTATTTTCTGTATTCTTCAGATAATCCTCTACCAGCCTCCTTGCATCTTCCGTCTCTTTCAGATGGTTGGTGAGGCTTTTCAGCCAGAGATTCTCTGTCTCGGACAATTTTTGAGTGACAATGATCTGGATCGGGATAACATCTCCCTTTACAGAGTAGATTCCGGCTTCTACCATCTCTACCTCATATTTTTTTACTGCTTTCAAATGCCGGATCAATTTCCGGGGATATTGTTCCGATACAAAGGTGATGGTCAGTTCCTGAACCGGGATACTGTCAGCGAATGGCACATCGGCTTTATAAAAGCAGGTATAACCGTATACTTTGTAAAAATCATCCACCCCCAGGGAACGGCCCGGAGACTTGTACTCCACAATATTGTACTTCCTGAATATCCTGCCGATATTCTTCTTCACAGGCCTGTCCTTCTCTTTTTTGATGATCAGCACATCAATCTGCATCGGTTTTTTGCTTAGTTGATGCTCGCTTTCAAACACCAGATTGTCCGCATCTTCTTTCAGTTCAATCTGGATATCCGCAAAAAATGCAGGATGCCAATAGGTTGATTTTGTTTCTTTTTTCTTTGGCTCCATGGAAAACCTCCTTATTCTGTTTTATTCAGGAGATTTACCGTCTTCCTCTCCAGAAATCTCCTGCTGATTTGGATAAAAGCACGAACTTTCTGAAAGGATCGGGGACGAAGTCCCTCTGCATTGATATGTTATAGATATAACGGAATCCGATATCCCGTTATAATTGGACTTTCAGAACTGTCGGAAAAGATGCTTTTTCCTATTCTAACACACGCTCACTGACGAATACAAGGAAAATTTTTGTGGGTGAAAAAGACGAAAGAGGGCATAGACTTCCTATGCTCCTCTTTCAGTTCGGATAACTTATCCAACATATTTTGTTAAGACCGCACGCACTGCACCTTTTGCAGCGGCCATCTCTTTAAAATACCCGCAGACCTTCTCTGCCATTCCTGCTTTATACAGATCCACGCCAAAAATTTTCACATCCGCCAGCACTGGTTTCAAAGCAGTTTCCACATCTGCCTCTTCCCCAAGGCGGAACCCTTCCACATAGGGGCGTACCGTTTCCAAAAGCGGATCCGGGCTCAGGTCAAATGTATTTCCTTCATCATCTACTGCCATCAGATACCGGAGCCACCCGGCAAACACCAGCGGGATCAGTTTCAAATCCGTCACATGAAGCTTTGGAGATGCCTGATATGCCTTGATGGTTTCCCCAAAACGAATAGCAAGCTTCTGGGAAGTATCGGTTGCGATCCTCTGAGGGGTATCCGGCATAAATGGATTGGGTACGCGGACGTTTAATACAGTATCAATAAATTCCTTCGGATCCAGCACTCCCGGATTGACCACGACCGGGAGTCCTTCTGTATAACCGATGGTCTCCACCAGTTTTTTCAGCTCCGCGTCCTTCATTTCTTCGGAAATCTTCTTGTATCCCAGCAGGCAGCCGAAAATTGCCAGGGCAGTGTGGAGCGGATTCAGGCAGGTGCACACTTTCATCTTCTCCACCTTATCCACGGTCTCCCGCTCTGTAAACATCAAGCCGCCTTTTTCCAGTGCAGGGCGTCCGTTTGGAAATGCATCTTCAATGACCAGGTACTCACATTCCTCTGCATTTACAAAGGGAGCAACATAGGTATTTTTTGAAGTAATAACCGGCTCTAATTCTTCTACACCGTCTGCTTTCAAAATCGCTTCTACCGAAGCATCCGGGCGAGGTGTGATCTTGTCGATCATAGACCATGGGAAGGTCACTTTTTCTTTGTTATTGACGTATGCGAGAAAACCTGTCTCTGCAGTTCCGTTCTCTGTCCATTTCTCTGCAAAGGTATTGACTGCCGCATAAAGCTTATCTCCATTGTGGGAGCAGTTGTCCATGCTCACCATGGCTACCGGCTTTTCTCCGGCCTGATAACGTGTATACAAAAGAGAAGCCACTTTTCCGATGTAGCTCACCGGCTTTCTGGGGCCAGTCAGGAAATCGCTTTCTACTGCTGGGAGCAATTCGCCCTTGCCATTGACCAGGCTGTATCCCTTTTCCGTGATAGTGAAGGATACCATCTGCAGGGAGTCCTTTCGGAATATCTCTTTTAGCCGCTCATATTCCACCGCGTCTTCAGAATCTAAAATGCAGGATTCCACGACAGAGCCCACCACTGTTTTTTCCACATTTCCATCCGCTTTTAATGTAACAAGAATCGAATAGTCATCGTGGGGACGGTTCATTTTCTGCACGATTTCGTAGTCAAATCCTTCCGCAACGATCAGTCCTCTGTCCAATTCTCCTGCATTCAGCAGGTTTTGTACCACATTTGCCTGGAATGCACGGAAAATATTTCCTGCGCCAAAATGGATCCAGAATGGATTTTCTTTCGTCGCCGCCGTGACAGCCTCACGGTCAAACTGCGGAAGGCCAAAGCCTGCCTGCTCCCACTGCGCTTGATCCTCAAGCCCTTGTTGATTTAATTTCATGTTCTGTTTTCTCCTTTTCTGCCCGGCAAGGGCCGCTCGCCCAAGATGCCGGGCTTTCTTTTTACGAACGCTCTCAGCCTTTATGTAATGGGTTTCAATTTTCTGATTTATGAACGCTTCGCCGCTTTATCAATAGCCTCCCAAAGTCCGTTCAGATACGTCGCCCCCAACGCCCTGTCATACAATCCATATCCCGGCATAGCCACTTCGTCCCAGATCATACGTCCATGGTCTGGACGGATAGGGCCTGTAAATCCAATCTCATACAGCGCTTTCATGATCTCATACATGTCAAAGGTTCCGTCAGAGGACAGATGCGCCGCCTCTTCAAAATTGGCAGGCGTGATAAATTTCAGGTTGCGGACATGTGCAAAATGAATGCGGCCTTTCAAGGAACGGATCATATCCGGCAGATCGTTTTCCAGGTTCGTACCATAAGAACCGGAGCAGAAAGTCACACCGTTATGTGGGTTGTCTACCATTTTCATCATGCGGAGGATATTCGCTTTGTTGATGATAATACGCGGAAGTCCGAACACGCTCCATGCCGGATCGTCCGGATGGATTGCCATGTTAATATCATAGATATCACATACCGGCATGATCTTTTCCAGAAAATATTTCAGATTAGCAAATAATTTTTCATCATCAATATCCTGATAGAGTTCAAAAAGCTGCTTTACATTGGCCATACGCTCCGGCTCCCATCCAGGCATGACGGTGCCGTTTGTGTCTCCGGCAATGGAATCAAACATCTTCTCCGGATCCAGGGCATCCACGGCTTCCTGCGTATATGCCAGCACCGTGGAACCGTCCGGTCTGACACGGGCCAGCTCCGTCCGTGTCCAGTCAAACACCGGCATGAAGTTATAGCAGACCAGATGGATATCCTCTTTTCCAAGATTCTCCAATGTCTCGATATAATTTGCAATATACTGGTCTCTCTCCGGCGCCCCGGTTTTGATCGCGTCATGAATATTCACGCTCTCGATTCCGGACAGGTTCAGCCCTGCCGACTCCACCTCCTCTTTCAGGGCACGGATCCTTTCACGGCTCCACACCTCCCCCGGCGCGGTATCATACAGAGTCGTGATCACTCCGGTTACTCCCGGGATCTGCCGGATCTGCTTTAACGTCACCGTGTCAAATTCTGCCCCATACCATCTCAATGTCATTTCCATAGTCTTTCTTCCTCTCTTTAGAATTGAAGTATTTTGGTTTTGGAAACTGCACGGAAACCAAATAACCATTTTTATTGTCTAACTTTCCTGCAATTTCTAACTGATGGAAATATTATACAATCGCCCTTTACGTTTTCCAATTGAGATACTTGTTATGCACATTGCAAAAATTGCGGTATCATGCTAAACTGAACTAAAAGCATTTTATCAATTTTATCGCGCAGAGCAGAATAGCAAAATCGGGAAAAGGAGCATGATTTTGAAAAAAGATTTACAGACCGTATTCAGCCCACGCCAGTATATGTTGTCGAAAGACTTCGAGATATACTATTACAGCGGCAGCCATTCCTACAATGTGAAGAGCCATTCCCATGAACATTATGAATTCTATTTTTTTCTGGAGGGCAACGTTTCTATACAGATCCAGGGGACGGAACATTTGTTAAAAAGCGGAGATATGATCCTGATTCCGCCCGGTGTCCCACACTTTGCTACCGTCCTTGGCCCGGAGCCTTCTTATCGGAGATTTGTATTCTGGATCAGTCAGGAGTATTGCAGCGGACTTCTTCAGTTATCTCCGGTTTATATGTATCTGATGCAGCAGGTGTCTGTCACAAAAAATTATATTTTTCATTATGAATTGCTTGCTTTTAAGACAGTACAGGCAAAGATTTTTCAATTAATTGAGGAAATCCATTCGGAACGTTTTGGGAAAGAAGCAAAGATTGCCCTTTGTGTCAATGACCTGATCCTGCATCTGAACCGGACCGTATATGAATCGCAGCATCCGAAAACGCCTCATGAAGAGTGGAATCTCTATCAAAATCTGCTGCAATTCGTCGAAGGGCATCTGGAAGAAGAACTTTCCTTAGACCGGCTTGCAAAAGAATTTTATGTGAGCAAATATCACATTGCACATGTGTTTAAGGAAAATCTGGGGCTTTCAGTACACCAGTTCATCACAAAAAAAAGGCTCATCCTCTGCCGGGATGCGATACTTGGGCATACGGCAATCCAAGAAGCCTGCAGCATGTGCGGTTTTCGGGATTATTCCAGTTTTTTCAGGGCATTTAAAAAGGAATTTGGGATGTCCCCGAAAGAATACCGGGAAATTTTTATGAGAGAGGATTTAAAGGATGGGCCGATGGAGATAACGCTTCACCATCCAGATCAAATATAGTGGGACGCTATAGGTCATTGTATCTCCAACCATATGATCTCCGATATTTTTCATGGAAAATTTGAATCCCAAGGAAGGATTGTATTTTTTACAATATTGCCGATAGCTCTTCGCTTTTGTGTTGATCTCAGCCTTTGCCTCTACAGGAATGATCCTGTCCTCATATTCAAACAAAAAATCCAGTTCTGCAGTATTTCCAGACCGCCAAAAATAAGGCTGGATTCCTTGCGAAATGAATTCATTTAACACAAAGTTCTCTGTAAATGCGCCTTTAAAATTCTTATACAGTTCTGAATCCTCCAAAATCGTCCTGTAAGAAACCCCGGATTTCCTGCGCAGCAGCCCTACATCTGACATATACACTTTAAAAAATGCCGCATCCGCACAGAACGACAAAGGAAGTTCGGGATTTTCCACCAGTTCCAGACGGCGTACAACTCCTGCGTCCACAAGCCATTCCAGCGCGTCCTCCAACTCACTGGAACGTTTTCCGGCTTTGACATGAGAGAATACAAACTTATGGTTATCCTTTGCCAGCTGCTTAGGGATTGAATCCCATATCCAGCCAAGTTTTGGAATATCCGTTTTGGGCGCATGCTTTGCAAAATCACTGCTGTAATCCAGCAAAATGTTGTCCTGGAGCTTTTCCACTTTTTCAAAATTATGGGTCTCTATCCATTTTGCCGCTACTTCCGGCATTCCGCCTACAATATAGTAATACTTCAGCGCCTTCTTCAAAGCCATAGTATACAATTCGGGCAGTTCACGGTCTATGTCATATCTCTGCACACCCTCATAGATCGCTTTTCCTCCATCCGCCCTTAAAAATTCCGAAAATGTCATCGGATACATGAAAAGTCTGTCCACTTTCCCAACCGGAAATGATATATTGTCTCTTTTAATCGATACCCCCAGCAGAGAACCTGCACAGATCAAATGCAGCTTTCGTTTATTTTCACAGAAATATTTCAAAGATGTGATTGCGTTGGGGCAAGCCTGTATCTCATCAAAAATCACCAATGTTTTTCCGGGTATGATCTCTTTTCCACGAATTACATTTCCAAGCTCATCCAAAATTCTGTCAATATTAAAATCATAGTCAAATACAGATGCCAGCCCTTTATTCCCCTCAAAATAAAAATAAGCAGTATCTTCAAAATAGGTTTCCCCGAATTCCTTGCAAATGTATGTTTTCCCGCATTGTCTTACCCCTGTGAGAAGCAATGGTTTTCTGTCAGCAGACTCTTTCCATTCGATGAGCTGTTTCATAATGTCTCTTTCCAAGATGCATCACCTTCTTCATATATTTATATTCATAGTAGAGTAATGATTGCTTTCTTAGATAATTTACCATATGTCCTCAGAGAACTCAATGCATATTTCGCAGTTTTTCCTATGAATTTTTGTATTTTTACGATTTTTTTCCTATGAAAAATATCAATTTACCGCTCATATTGAATCCACTCAAAAAGGTGCAGGGGATAATAGATGTAGAAATACCGTCAATGACTTTGATCTCATTTGGGTCAAAGATCTTTTTCATAAACCTATTTTTCCTCTGTTACTCGAGCATAATGCTTTTAACAGACTGTTTCCCTATTTTTCTTGAATAGCAACAGATTATAAGTTCATATGAAACAACAAACATCACAAGAGAAACCACAAACGCTTTATAGTCAAAACGATATTCAGGCATATTTTCAAGGCCGGTAAAAACAACATCTACCATGATCCTGAGCAAAAGATACTGGTATGCCGTCCCAATCACAAAACCGATATACGAAACAGGACGATAGCCTCCGAGAATGGAGCTGCTGCATTCTTTCTCGGAATATCCGGACACTTTCATCATTGCAATTGTCTTCGTATTCGCCTTTACCACACTTGTCAAAGACATTAACAGCGTCATAAATGCCAAAATGAGTCCGATCGAAATCATCATCCAGGAAAAGCTCTCGCTCGCCAGATCGTCCATTGACATAGACATTTGAGTCATCGCAGAAAAGCAAAATGCAGAAAAGCCGACAAAAAACACAAGAATTTTTCTGCTCCTTAAAGTGCTCTTTTTTAAATCTGTCAAAAAAAGAAGTTCTTTTGTTTCTTTTTTACCTTTTGTAACCCGGACTTTCTGCATTTCCTTAAGCAGGCCGATCACAGGACTTTTCATCTTAAAAAAAGCATACAATACAGCCACAAGCATAAAAAAGGCTGCCGGAAAAACAAGCAAGGAAAAAATAAGAGAAAAATGAAACTGCGGCGACTTTTGAGGAAGAAGCCCTTCGCTGTTCTGCACTTCATAAAAGGCCGGCATATATGCATAAGCGCCGATGCATCCCAAAGCCGAACCGATCAATACACTGATACCGAATACCCAAAAGTTCCTTGCAATATGAAAATTGGAATACCCCAGAGCTTTCAGGATGCCGAGTTCTTTTCCGTGGCTGTCAATATAGTTTTTTACATAGAAAATCAGCATAATAAATGTCGTAAGGACCAGACAGCCGCCCGATACTCCGACTATAACTTTCCCGCCTGCCACCTGCGCGTCATACATGATCATTGCCTGGAATGTCGTTATTTCGTCCTTTATCCCGGCTATATCGATGTTATAGTTCAAAAACAAAGAGCACACAAAAACCGCGCAGCAGGTTACAATCGTGATTGCAATAAGCTTTGTTATATCTTTTATTCCTATGAGCATATTCTCACCATCCGATCTCATATGCGTTTTTCGGAAATTCATTTGTGCAGATTTCCGAGATTTTTCCGCTGTTCATCTTAATAACCGTTTTAGCCATTTCTGCGATATTCAAATTATGCGTTACCATCACAATGGTGAAACCATACTGCTTTTGTAGTTTGCAGATATAGTCCAGAACCTGCCTGCCGGTCTGTTCATCCAAGGCGCCTGTCGGCTCATCAAGAAACAGGAATTTCGGTTTTTTGGCCAGAGCCCTTGCGACGGATACCCGCTGCTGTTCTCCGCCCGAAAGTTCGCTTGGGTATTTCTGAAGTTTATCTTTAAGCCCTACCGCTTCAATCATTGTTTTATAATCCTTGTTTGCCGCCAGATCAGCTCCCATCTTTACATTCTTCACAACGTTCATGTTAGGCAGTAAATAATACTGTTGAAAAATAAATCCGATATTTTCCTTACGGAACTGCGTCAACTGGCGATCGGAAAAAGTGGTAATATCTTCCCCATTGTAAATGACCTGGCCGTTTTCAGGGCGTTCCAGCCCTGACATTACATTGAGCAAAGTCGATTTTCCAGAACCTGAAGCGCCTAAAATGACCGCAAAATCCCCTTCCTCAATTTTAAGGCTGATGTTTTTCAATACTTGAAAACGGCTTTCACCGCTTCCATAAAACTTACTGAGCATTTTTACCTCAATCATCTTTCATTCCTTCTTTCATATTATTGAGCAGGCTGATAAAAACCTCTGTTATCATTTCGCTTATTTCACTGCCTGTAAAACAGCACATCTTTGTTGCACAAAGAGAAGCGATCCCATGTGTATAAATCCATAAATGCCGATACAATTTTTCTGCTTCATTTACTTCAATTCCGTATCCGTCGGTAATGGACGCAAGGATCTTATCATAGCTTTCATCAATCATAGGCAGTACATTGCCAATGCCAGGCAATCCGGCCTGCTCACTCATAAAAAGAATTTGAAATAATTTGGGCTCGTTCATTGCAAACAGAATATACTGGGTTCCTACGCCTTTAAAGGCAAGCCTCTCAGACAGCCCTTTTTCGACATATTCTTTGTAAACGTCCCTAACAGCTTCAAGCACTGCATTTTGTACTTCTTCCATATTCTCAAATACGGTAAAAATTGGGCAGGCAGAACTTCCAAGTTTTTTCCCTAACGCTCTCGCTGTCAGGCTTTCCATATTTTCTGCCCTTACAATCTCTAAAGCTGCTTTTGTAATCTGCTCTTTCGTAAATTTTGCTTTTGGCGGCATACTGTTTTATCCTTTCTAAAACAATTGTTCTATAACATCTGTTCTAATTATAAGCATTTCTTTTCCAAAAGTCAATAGATTTGAATGGAAATAGAATATTTCAGGTTACCGTTCGCGGCCGGGCTGGCCGTGAACGATAACCTGTTTTATGCCTCATCAGCTTTCCCTTAAATATTCCCCCGTCAGGTCAAATCCATGATCCATAGGGCCGCTGCCTTTTCCAAGATCCAGCATAGCCCCAAGAGCGCCGGAAATATATGCTTTCGCCCGCTCTACGGACCTGGCCAGACCGAATCCTTTTGCCAGATTCGAGGCAATCGCGCTGGAAAGAGTGCACCCGGTGCCATGGGTGTTCGGATTGTCGATACGTTTTCCGTAAAACCATTGATACGAACCGTTCTGGTATAGAAGATCGTCGGCATCATCCAGATGATGGCCGCCCTTGCACAATACCGCACAGGAGTAGCTTTCGCTGACTGCCCTTGCCGCGCGGAGCATATCCGCCTTTGTCCGGATCGGCATCCCGGAAAGAATTTCCATTTCCGGGATATTTGGGGTCAGTATCTCCGCAATCGGGAGAAGATGCTCCTTTAGCGAAATCACCGCGGCGTCATTAATCAGCTTTGCGCCGCTGGTAGCTGCCATAACCGGATCCACAACGATATTTTTCGCCTGATACTGTTTCAATTTCTCTGCGGTCACTACAATCAAAGGACTGGCGGATACCATTCCGATTTTTACTGCATCTGGAAAGATGTCCGTAAATATATTGTCCAACTGTTCTCCTAAAAATTCCGGAGCCACTTCCATAATCCCTGTGACGCCTGTTGTGTTCTGCGCAGTCAGGGCTGTGACCGCGCTCATAGCATACACGCCGTTTGCCAGCATGGTCTTGATATCTGCCTGGATACCTGCGCCTCCGCTGGAATCACTTCCTGCGATTGTTAATGCGGTTTTCATGTCCGTCTCCTTACCTTACCATTTTTTCAGTCAATGCTTTTAACTCTTTTGCCGCTGCCTTGATATCCGGCTGGGCGAACAAGGCGCTGATCACGGCAATCCCACAGATCCCGCTGCCGGAAAGCTGCATCACATTTCCTGCCCCGATACCGCCAATGGCGATGACCGGAATCTCCACGGCCTCACAGATCTCCCGCAGCGTATCATGGCTCACGTTGTCGGCATCCGCCTTGGAACCCGTGTGAAATACGGCTCCCACTCCAAGATAGTCTGCCCCCATCTTCTGAGCAAGCAGCGCCTGTTCCACTGTCTGCGCGGACACTCCGATTATTTTGTCCAGGCCTAGTTTTTCCCGTACATCCCCGGCTTTCATGTCACTCTGTCCTACATGGACGCCATCTGCACCAATCTGCACCGCAATCTGTACATTGTCATTGATCACAAACGGAATCTGATATTTTTGGCACAGCTTCTGGATTTCTCTTGCTTCTTCCAGAAAATCCCCTTCATCCAGCTCCTTTTCTCTTAACTGGACAAAGGTAGCCCCACCCTGGATCGCCTGCTCCACCTGGTGGTACAGTGTGTCCCCATTCAGCCAGCTTCGATCTGTCACTGCATAGAGCAGCAAATCTTTTTTACCGCACTTCATACTTTGCTCCTTTTTCTAATGTGTCTCCATCCATATTATAAATTGCGTCGATGATGCGGCTGCGGTAGGCAGAATTTCCGTCTCCATCCTGCATACGCGCCCATGCAAGCTCTCCTGCCAGCCCCATTGCGCACACTGCTGCCGCTGCTGCCTGCAGCTTTTCCTTTGGATTTGCCACAAGAAATGCCGTCATTATGCCGGAAAGCTGGCATCCGGTTCCTGTGATCTTCCCCATTTCCGCACGGCCATTCCGGATAACATAGCAGGACTCTCCGTCGCTCACCAGATCAATCGCTCCGGTAATCGCAGCAATACATCCTGCTTTTTTTGCAAAATCTTTTGCAAATGCAACAGCCTCCTCCAGATTTTCTTCCGTCACCGCATCCGCAACGTCCGCATCTACCCCCTGAGTTGTCCCACTTCCCAAGGCCAGCGTCTTGATTTCTGAAATATTCCCGCGGACGGCGTCAAATTTCAACTCGTCCATCAGCTTCACCGCCGTGCCGGTCCGAAGCGCGCTGGCCCCTGCGCCTACCGGATCTAAAAGCAGGATATGTCCCAGTTCATTGGCTTTTTTTCCTGCCCGGAACATTCCTTCGATGCTCCGCTGGTTCAGCGTTCCGATATTGATATTTAAACCGCCGCAGATTGAAGTAATGTCCTCCACATCCTCCGGCTCATCGGACATGATCGGACTGCCGCCGCATGCAAGCAAGATATTTGCAACATCGTTGACAGTCACATAGTTGGTAATGTTGTGTACGAGCGGTACAGCGGTCCTTACATTTTTGATACAGTTTCCAAGCATAAAAATTCCTCCTTTGTTCTTCATAGGAATAATCCCTGATTGTCTGAACTGAGAATCACAAAAAAGCGGATACGCCAGGTCATAGCATATCCGCTGCATCTACGAATCACATGTCCCTACGTTGGCATTATCCAAATCAGGTTTCGTGGGTCGAGACAGTGTCAGTCTCCTCTCAGCCTGCTGCTGCAAGCTCCCCTATGTAATAATATTTGGTTACTCTTTTCATTATACTCAGGAAAATTTATTTTGCAATAGAAATGAGGTTTAATCTGCGGATAGCGCAAAATGTGCGTTACAGTTCGCGGCTGGTCAGGCCGTGAGCTGTAACTACTGTTTTAATTGCCTGCTTCTATTAACTCGTAAATCTCTTTTGCTGTCTTTTCGGGATTCTCAGTAATTGCATTATAAGCCGAACGAATTTCCTCCGGCTTTAGCTCCATTTCATCTGCAATCACAGGCAGCGGCTTACTTTTAGCATGCTTTATCTGGATCATGGAAATACGTTCGATCATTTTTTCTATTCTCGCTTCCTTTTCCGCTTCTTTTCTGACTGCTTTCCGCTCTTTTTCTACCGCCTTTTTGACTGCCTCCCGCTCTTTTACTACCGCTTCCTCTGTAACTTCATCTACCGCTTGTTTCACAGCTTGTTTCACAGCTTGTTTCACCGCTTTCTTCACAGCCTTTTCCGTCTCTTCTTTCAGTTTCCGGTCAAATTTCTCCTGTACGATTTCCATAACAATATCGGTCATACCATTTACCTCCTTAAATGTTCTCTGATTTGCACGCATGATCGTGTCTAAAACGGAATGATACAGATTATTTTCCGCATGCTTCAAATAGTCTTCGATCAGCCGCCTTGCCTTTTCTGTCTCTTTTAAGTTGTTTGTAAGACTTTTCAGCCATAGATTTTCTTTCTCGGACAGGTTTCTTGTAACAATGACCTGAATGGGGATGATATCCCCTTTTACAGAATAAATTCCCGGCTCTGCCATTTCTACCGTATAATTTCTGGCAGTTTTCAGATGCCGGATCAATTCCCGGGGATATTTTTCTGACACAAAGGTGATGGTCAGTTCATTCACAGAAATACTGTTTACATAAGGCACGTCTGACTTATAAAAGCAGGTATAGCCATAGACCTTATAAAAGTCGTCAATGCTTAAAAAATCTCCGGGCCCTTTGTATTCTACAATATTGTACTTTTTAAATATCCTTCCGATATTCTTCTTTACAGGCCTGTCCTTTTCTTTTTTAATGATCAGCACATCAATCTCCATCGGCTTTTTGCCCAGCTGATGTTCATTCTCAAAAATCAGATTGTCCGCATCATCTTTCAGCTCAATCTGGATATCTGCAAAAAATGCCGGGTGCCAATAGGTTGCTTCCGTTTCTTTTTTCTTTGGCTCCATAGAAAACCTCCTTATTGTGTTTTTGCCAGGAGATTTTCCACTGCTTTTTCAGAAAACCGCCTGCTTATTGGGATAAAAGCACGGATTTTCTGAAAGAACAGGGGCTTTTCGCCGCCTTGCATGGAAGTGTCATAGATACAATAGGATCAGATATCCCACTATAATTGAACTTTAGAAAATATGCTTTTTCACATTTTAGCATAGGGGTGGTCCAGAATTCAAGACAAATAATGACAGGCTGCGGAAAAACCACCGATTTCAACAGATGATCTTTTCCGCAGCCTGTCATTACCTGCCCCCTGTATTACTATTTTGCCTCCGGCTGTGCATCGGCAAAAATAATTTTATTGACCACAAAGAATACGACCATGGATACGCCGCCGTTCAATACGGTCGTTCCGATATTATAAATGAAATCCGGCACTAACTGGCTGGCTACCGCAACCCATACGCAGTTGATGGAATTCACGATGATCGTAATGGCCACCCATGCCAGGAAATAGCCTGCAATCTGCGGGCCGATTTTTCCATGACTCCGGAAAGTGAAGTTCCTCTGCAGCGGGAAGTTCACGCACTCGCCTAAAAAACTGGAAATGAGATAGGCCAGAAGGTAAGCCATACCGCCCTGCTCCACGCTGTAGCCGATGGCATTCCACACAAAATCAATGCCGAACAGGCTGACATTTGCCGACGGCCATCCCCATCCGATGTCCGCATAGCCGGAAAACATCGCCGGCAAAAACTGGAGCATGATATATTTTAAAAAGGTCACTACGTAGCTGAAAATAATAAACAGGCCGCCCTCACGCATCCATTTTGCTCCGGAAGGATGCTTTTCGGCAAAGCCTTCCCACCATTTTATCACTGGATTACTGCTCATTGTCTCTTCCCTCCATCATACATTTTTTATTTCATATTATTGGCTTTCTTCATAACCTTTCTCTGCCGGAAAAAGCCGGAAATGATCTGTCCCACGCCTTTGAAGAAATGCCCGTTGACTGCCTTTACCATGCCCTCTACCATATACTGGCTGCACATACCGCCTGCCATCTTACCGATCCCGCGGAACGGCATATTGTAAATGAACATGATATTCAGATCCGGTTTTCCTTTTGCCATACTCTTATCCAGCATACTGGTCAGTACCTTGTAGATCAGGCGGCCGATCCAGCGTTTCGCGTAATAGAGCTGGCAGATCGCATCGTTGATATCCAGCTGGCCGCTCCAGTGTCCGTCCGGGATTGCATGGCCAAGCAATGCCTGAAATTCCTGATCAGAAACTTTCAAAATATTTCCGCTCATATAGGACGGGATCTGAGCCGTGTCCACCGGAAGAGCAGCCTTCGTCCCCTGCACGGCAATCGTAGCTGACAGCTTGATGTCCGCACAACTGGAGCCGATCAGAATTTCATATTCTCCGCTTTCCACTTCAAATTGATTCGTCTTTTCATTGAAATAGCGGAACGCCTTATCATCCAGCGGGATCACAACCTCCTTTGACTCTCCTGCTTTTAAAAATACTTTCTGGAATCCTTTCAGTTCCTTTGCCGGACGGTATACGCCATGACATTTCGCGCTCACATAAAGCTGCGCCACCTCAGCTCCGTCCCGGTCCCCTGTATTCGTCAATGTAAAGGACGCCTGCTTTTCACTGACTTCTAAATGACTGTATGCAAAGGTCGTATAAGAAAGTCCAAAACCGAATGGGAAACGCACCGGTTTCTGCACGGTCTCAAAGTAACGATATCCCACATAAAGGCCTTCCCTGTATTCCGCATTCCGCTCTTTGGATGGGAAATACGGTGCGGACGGTACATCCTCATATACAAGCGGATAAGTCTCATTCAGCTTGCCGGACGGATTGACTTTTCCGATGACCGCATTCAGCATAGCGGCTGCCCCTGCCTGCCCGCTTAAATATCCGTGGATCACCGCTTCACATTGGCCGATCCATGGCATCTCAATTGCGGAACCGCCGGAAAGTACAACCACAACATGTGGATTTGCATCAGAGAGCATCTGCAGAAGTTGTGTCTGGCTCTTTGGCAGCTTCATGTTCGGCCGGTCCAGTCCTTCCGATTCAGAAATCTCATCCAGGCCGATATATAACAGCACCACATCCGCTTTCTTCGCCAATGCCACTGCTTCTTTCTCCAGTGCCGGGTCTGCCGGTCCTGTCCGGTGATACCCCGGTGCAAAGCCAACCATATTTAACGGGAAATCTTTGATCACATCCAGCGTAGAATCCAGTTTGGTAGGATTCACAACCGAGGAGCCTGCACCCTGATATCTGGGAGTCTTGGCAAAATCTCCGATCACGGCAACTTTGCTGTTTTCTGAAAGCGGCAGGATCTGGTTCTCATTTTTCAAAAGGACGATACTCTGCTCCGCCGCCTTTTGCGCCATTTTATGGTGTGCCTCCTTATCAAAGCCTTTGCCCTTTACTTTATCCACAGCCTCTCTTGACGGCATAGTCGCATACAAAAGCTCTTCCACACGCTTGTTGACCATGGCTTCACTGATCTTGCCGGATTTCACGGCCTGGATCAATTCTTCGTCCGAATCCCCTCCGGTGGTCGGCATTTCCAGATGAGAGCCTGCTGCCACGCCCGCTACATGGTCATTGGACGCGCCCCAGTCGGAAACTACAAATCCGTCAAATCCCCATTCATCCCGCAGGATTTCCTGCAGCAGATGTTCATTTTCATTGGCATAAACACCATTTACCCGGTTGTAGGAAGACATGATAGATTTTGGCCCTGCCTCTTTCACCGCGATCTCAAAGCCTGCCAGATAGATTTCCCGCAAGGTCCGCTCATCCATGACAGAATCACTCGCCATACGGCGTAGTTCCTGTGAATTTGCCGCAAAATGCTTTGGACATGCGCCCACTCCTTTGGACTGGATTCCGCGGATATAGCCTGCCGCCATCTTTCCTGCCAGATAAGGATCCTCACTGAAATATTCAAAATTCCGTCCGCACAGAGGGCTTCTCTTGATGTTCATCCCCGGCCCCAGCAGCACGCAGACGTCCTGCGCTCCTGCCTCTGTCCCCAGATAAGTTCCGATCTCTTCTCCCAATTGCGGATCCCAACTGTTGGCAATGGTTGCCGCCGTAGGATAACAGGTCGCCGGGACACTTCCGTTCAGCCCAAGCTGGTCGCTTGCTCCCTCCTGCTTGCGGATTCCATGAGGGCCGTCAGAAAGTGTTACATTCGGGATCCCCAGGCGTTCCACCGAACGTGTCTGCCAGAAATCCTTGCCAGAGAGCAGATAACATTTTTCTTCCAAACTCATTTTTTGAACAATTTTCTTAATATCCAATTCTCTCACCTTCTTCTTTCCATAAAATTATCCTGACATATCAGATGCCGTTTCTTCTTTGATTAGTGAAATTATAACAAACTTTCATTGTATAAATCGAATATTTGCACAAATTGCATATTTTTTGCATAAACTGTAACGAAACTGTAAAAAGAAAGGATGCCGCCCCGGCAGCCGCATAAGCTGCAGGAGCAACACCCCTTTCCAAGAGTACATTTTCTCTTATTCTGCAGAAGCTGCCTTTTTCTTTTTCAGGTAGCGCAGGATTACGATCGCCTCTACTGCAAGGATAATCAATGCAGCGATCACATCAACCGTAATGAAGATCTTTGTCATATTTGTCATAACGCCTGCCGGGTCTTTATCTACAGTGTAGTATCCACTGTTTCCAACCGTATACAGGATGTTCTTACAAGCCTGGCGCATTGCCTGGACTGCGGTTGCGCTGTGGTCGTCCAGAATATTGGACTCTGCGCTGCCGAATCCCAGCATCAGGTCATTTCCGCTGCGGATACAATGGTCTGTGATCATATATCCATAAGAGCCGTCATAATCACTTTCCACCATGCCGACAAATCCCCACTCGCCGCGGAGTACGTTGTTCAGCAGGTTGCTGTTCGCACAGCTTGGCATTGTACCGATCCAGTTAAAGGAAGACATTACCGCACGGGAAGTCCCTTCAAATTTCTTGGTCGCGATCTCAAATGGCTTCAGATAGATTTCACGGATTGCCTGCTCAGAGGAAAAGGTCATGAGCATGGAAGTCCGGTTGATCTCCTGGTCATTTAATGCGAAATGCTTAATGTACGCATATACGCCATGCTCTGCCGCACCATTGACCTGGTTTGCCGCAATCAGCCCTCCCAGTACGCCGTCCTCTGAGTAATACTCAAAGTTACGTCCTGCAAATGCGGAACGATGGGTGTTCATTGCCGGGCCGTACCAGCCATAGTTGTTGGCATCTTTGTATTCCTGTCCCATGCACTGTCCTAATTCATAGGCAAGGCTCTGGTTCCAGGTCTGCGCCATCAATACTTCGGATGGATATGCTGTTCCATATGCTCCGGTGACAAAGTTGCTCAAACCTGCCGGGCCGTCACAGTCAGAAGTTGCAATCTTGCCTACGGATTTCACTTCTGTTGTCTGCCATCCGCCGATGTTGATCAGTTTCACCATATCGTCAAAGCTCATCTGATCCAGCAGATCATCCCACTTCGGATCATCATAATCCAGGCCTGCCAGCTCATAAAGAGTTAGTCCGTTATCCGCATCCATCGTCGGCATTTCATCAGCATCGTCATTATACTTTGTTCCGTCATAAGTGCCTACCGCACTTTCGATCACCTTTTCACGCACTTCATCAGACATCACATACTGTTCCTCAGAAGGAGCGGCACATGCTTCTTCGTAATTTTTGAAAGAATCTGCCCTGGACAACTGTACAAAATCGCCGCGGGAATATTCTTCAAACTGATTGACTGCCACTTCCAGATCACTTTCGCGACCATCCTTGCTGTAGTCAATGTCCTTGTCAACCTCAAACGTCTCTTCGTCGTCTACCGTATGGGAATCGGAGCGGACAGAAACAGTATACTCACCAGCCTCTAAAATGTAACCGCCGCCCTGGATCTTGATTCCTTCGGAATCATAAGATGCCATATCTTCTTTTGCAATTTCAAAAGAAACAGTTGCGGATGCTCCCGGCTCGATTTCTTCCGTCTTTTCAAACTGGATCAGGTTCACAGAAGCTTTCTCGATCCCGCCGTTTTCATAAGGCGGTGTGAAATAAATCTCTGCCACATCCCTGCCGGCTGTATCTCCGGTATTTTTGACTTCCACATCAAATGTAATGGTATCGCCATTATCTTTGAAGTTTTTGATTTCTTTCTCAAAGGTTGTATAGCTCAGTCCATATCCAAACGGATACTGTACATGCTCGTCATATTCGATCAGGCCTTCCTGTGCGGCCGTCTCATAGAATTTATAGCCTACATAGATGCCTTCCACGTAATTTACAAAAGAAAGATTTCCCATGGAGGACGCATCTGCCGCCACACCCTGTTCGTTCAGATCCTGGACATTATTGTAAGAGTGGTTTCCGATATTGTTATAATATGGAGTCTTTGTCAGATCTCTTACATAAGTATCTACTGTTTTTCCTGACGGGTTTACGGAACCATTGATGATCTCGCCCAGAGCCGCAAAACCGGATGCCCCTGTACCCGGCGCGAGGATGACCGCTCCAATCTGGTCATATTCCTCTACCCAGCCCAGTTCCATTGCGTTATTTGCATTGATGACTACGATCACATTGTCGAACTCAGAGCAGACCTTATCTACCATGTCTTCCTCAGTCACAGAAAGCTCCAGATAGGATTCGCCTTCTTCAAAATCATCATAGGAACCATTATTTGTATAAGAACTTCTTGTAAAATCAAAGTTTTCTGGTGCGCTGGAAACTGTCTCTGCCAAGTCATAAGTGCCTTTGATGACTGCATTCATGTCTGTCGGCAGGTCTGCATTTTCTCCGCCGGAACGTCCGATCACGATAACCGCCGTATCGGAAAAATCCTTCGCCTCGCTCATAATGGAATCTGTATAAGCGTCCACCGTCGGTTCCGGAAGTGTCCAGTCCTGTCCGTGCATACTGATCTCCGGACGGTCCGCACGATACTCTACATACATGTCGGTCAGTGTCTGGTTCGTCTCATAGCCTGCATCCTGCAGGGATTGAAGGATCCCTACTGCGGAAGAAGAATCTGAAGAACCGGAACCTGTTCCTCCCAGGATCGGATTGGTGGAATCCCATCCGAATACGTTCAATTTTGATACGTCTGATGAAAGCGGCAGAAGCCCCTCATTTTTCGCAAGGATCAAACCTTCCTCGCCAAGCTTCTTTACCATTTCCCTGCTCTGTGCCACAGTCTCATCCGACAGGTCTACTTTGGATGCGTTCAAGAAACCTGATACATTGCTGTACATCGGGCCATAACAGATCATGTTTACTAAGATCGTGATGATCGCCACAAATGCAAGCACTGCCTGCCAGCGGATCACATGCCGGAATCCTTTCTTTGCTTTCTGGGCCACGACCAGCACGACAATCAATACGACCAGCAATGCAAGGATAAAATACACATAGCCGCTAAGCTGCGTAAGATATGCCTGGAAATCTGCTTCGCTGACACCATAATTTGCGAAAATGGGGCCCAGTACTTTTGCCAAAAAATTGATCATTTCCTTTCTCCTCCTTTTTATTTGTCATGATATTGGCTACGGTTCACGGGGCCGTGAACTGTAACCAATTCTGAAAGGAATATTAACACACTTTTTTGTCTTGTGCAGATTTCCGCATAAATTGCTTGTTTTTCGCATAAATTGTATTCGATATGTGCATAGTTCACAAATTTGACACAGATTTTTTGTGGAATATGCGCATACATCTTTCGGAGCATAGCAGATCTAATCTTTTTCAAAAGACTTCTTATATTTATTTGGGCAATATAAAATTCCCCGGCTCTGCAGGACTTGATTCCTGCAAAACCGGGGAGACCCGTGTTATTCTCTGATATGGCCGATTGCTTTTGAGACATTACCGCCTCCTGCTTCCAGCATTGCCCGTGCGGTTTTAGAATTGGAATTTGTTTTCAGCATCACAATGGCTGTTTTTAAATCTCCATCTGCCGCCTTTAACGTATCTTCCGCTGTTTTTTCACCAACCCCAGCCGCCAGCTCCAGCATCCTCCTTGACCGCAGAAGGAGCTTTTCATTGACGGGTTTCATGTCCACCATCAGATTTTTATATACCTTTCCTAATTTTATCATGGTTGCCGTAGATAACATATTCAAAACCATTTTTTGTGAAGTTCCGGATTTCAGTCTTGTGGAGCCCATGATCACCTCCGCGCCTACGTCCGGAATAATGGATATTTTACAATATTTTTTTAAAAGCGCATTTTTATTATTTGCCACTCCGATCGTCAAAGCCCCCGTTTCCCGGGCCGCTTCTAAGGCGCCGACGACAAATGGTGTCCTGCCGCTTGCCGCTATGCCTACGATTGCGTCTTTTTCACTAATATGATGCTCCCGGATCAGCCGTCTCCCCGCTTCCGCATCGTCCTCCGCCCCTTCTGACGGCTGGGTGATCGCGCTTTCACCCCCCGCGATAAGAGCCTGCACCAATTCCGGCTCTGTACCAAAAGTCGGCGGACATTCCGAAGCGTCCAAAATCCCGATCCTCCCACTTGTACCGGCCCCAATATAAAACAATCTCCCCCCATTTTTCAACCTGCCGGATATCCCATCAACAGCCTTGGCAATATGTTCCAGTTCACGCTGCACGGCGCCGGCCACAGTCGCGTCTTCATCATTCATCATTTTTAACATTTCTATGGTTTCGCATTCGTCAATATGGACAGTCTTTTCATTAAGCACTTCCGTTGACAGTTCTGGTATCTGCATCATTTTTTGCCCTTTCTTTTTTGTGATTGTTATAACAGTCAGCCGCCTCCCGTTGTATCAAATATAATGCTCCGTCCAGTGCGTCCGATTTTCCTTCTATAATCTTCAGGCTTTGGAACCTCTCTTGAAGACGGCTTTGGACAGCATTCGAAATCATGGACATCTTTTTTAAGATACTCCCACTAAATGCCAGCGTCCCCTCCTGCTGTTCAAGCTGTGTGATCACACAAGAGGCCTGCTCCACAAGGCGCTCAGAAGCATTTTTTGCAATCCGGCGCGCTGTCTGGTCCTGATCTTCATATGCTTTCATGAGCAGCGGCGCAAACGCCGCAATCCTTGCTTTGCTGTTTCCACCGCCATAAACGTAACGGATGATATCCGGAATATCCTGAAACTGTTTTTCCTCTAATACATACTTTGTAAGTTCTGTTTTTTCCCCACGCTGATCCAGTTCTTTTATGACCGCCGATAAAATATCCCTGCCTATGGCATATCCGCTTCCCTCGTCGCCTATAAGGTGCCCGTCTCCTCCTGCCTGATGTATTTTACCTTTCTTGTTTTGCCCGAAGCAGACAGAACCGGTGCCTGAGATCAGAATGATGCCGCTGTCGTCCTCCACTGCCCCATATAGCGCTGCCTGGGCATCTGAAACGATTTTCACAGGGATATTTTCGATGCCAGCCTTTATCATGCAGTCCGCAAACATCTGCAGGGCGTCCGGGCTGCTGAATCCTGCGGCGCCTACACCAATGCCAAGGCATTTTGCATGTTGGCCGCTTTCTTTTTTTAGCATTTCCCATAAAATCCTGATGTTTTTGGCCCCTTCCTGAAAATCAGCGCTGCAAAAATTGGATGCCCCCGCCTCAAAGTCTTTCTTTATACTTTTCTCTGGCATCCACAGCCGCGCCCTTGTCTTTGTCCCACCGCTGTCAATCCCCACATAAAAATCTGCCATCTGCTCCCCTCTATTCGTATACGCACTCTACAACCTGTTTCGTCCTGGCAGACTCCATAATTGCCAGTAGGGCGAGACAGGAGTCCACAGCCTCATCAACCGTAATGTTAAATGGAACGTCATAATAAAGTCCGTCTGTAAACGCCCTGATATTATTCGGTGCAAATCCCTCTACACGCCCGTTGACCACTGGCCTGGCAATACAGTTTGGCGTCATCATCCGCTCCTCTGTCGTGACCTGGAGCATATCAGAATTTGATCCGTTAATCTGAAACATTCCCTTTTCACACATGATATTACATTTCAGATCGATCAACGCCGTGTTTCCATTAGGGATGATCCATCCGTTCTCCATTTGGGCAATACAGCCATTTTCAAATTCAATTGCCGTCTGATACAGGTCCACAGTATCCACTCCCATTTTTTCGAGTATTCCTTTTCTGGATAAGGCATACACTGTTTTTGGGCGTGATCCGCATAAATAGCACAAAATGTCAAGACTGTGGCTGCCTAAAAACCATAAAATAGAAGATTCCCTGGACCAGGAAAGCATATCTGTCGCCACAGATTTATTGTCGTTCAGTCGTATATACATACTGTAAACTTTTCCAACGTTTCCTTCCTCTATCGTCTGTTTCGCGATCGCAAAGGGCTGGCTGGAACGATTGTGCAGATCACACATTGCCCTGATTCCATTTTTTTCAATCGCCTCTTTCATGGCAAGCGCATCTTCCCTTGTCGTGGCAAATGGTTTTTCCACCAGGATATGTTTCCCTGCATTGGCCGCCGCAATGGCTGCTTCTGCATGGACGTGATCCGGCGTCGCAATGGATACAAAATCACAGTCACATGTTTTCAGCATCTCATGAAAATCACTGTAAACCTCCTGGATATGGAATTCTGCTGCCACCTTTTTGGCTTTTTCCACATTCAGGTCACAGATGCCGCAAAGCTCCACATAAGGAATCTGGGAAAACGCCTTCGCCTGAAAGCTGCCAAAAATTCCTGTTCCAATAATCGCGCCTTTTAAATTTTTCTTCATGACCAATCTCCTTTTTTTATCCCTTTACTGCCCCAAAAGACAATCCTCTGACCATATGCTTCTGGACAAGCATCGCAAATATAAGCACCGGAAGCGTCGCCACTGTCCCCACCGCGGACATTTCTCCCCATATCACGCCGCTGATCGTCTTAAACATCTGCACGATCGTGGGGGTTGTGCTCGCTTTATAAGTGGTTAAAAGCATTGCATATAAAAATTCATTCCATGAATTGATCACACAGAAGATTGCCGTGGCCACAAGGCCTGGCTTTGCCAAAGGGAGCACTATTTTTCTCAGAGCCTGCAGGGATGTGCATCCGTCCACTTTTGCCGCCTCTTCAAGCTCCACAGGTATTTCCTCAAAAAACCCCCGCATCATCAGTACCGTAAACGGAACATTAAACAACAGGTAGACCGTGATCAAGATCCCATGTGTGTCCAGTATTTTCATTGCTGCGGCAATCACATAGATTGGGATTACGGATGCCACTGCGGGAAGGATTCTGATAAAAGTTAAAAATAAAGCACATTTTTCCCTGCCCCGGAACTCATACCTTGCCAGTGCATAAGCAGTAAAGCTCCCGAGGGCAAGAGAAATGATACAGTTAAGAGATGCAATGACCGCGCTGTTTATTAAATAGCTCCCCAGATCCCTGGTTTTGAAAACATTCACATAATTCTCAAGGACTGGCTTGAAAACAAGGACCTCCGGCTGATATACCAGGACCCTTTCTTTCAGGCTGACAAGCACCATCCAAAGGTAGGGAAAAACTGCGATAAAACAAACCATGACGACCGCAGCATATAAGAATATCCTGGATATCTTCCTTTTCAGCTTTTTATTGCTCATCAACATCCCCCCTACTCTTTTGCATTTTTACGCTGGATCCGGAACAGGATCAAACTCAGTGTACTTGTAATGAAGATCAGTATCACCGCCATCGCCGCAGACCGTGCAACAAAATTTGTTTCTCCAAATCCAGTGTCATAGATCAACAGTCCTAAAAACTTCGTCGCTGAACCCGGACCGCCCTGGGTCAATACATATGGTATATCAAAAGTTTTAAGCATATCAATCATCCGAAGCAGCGTGCATAAAAGTATCAGCCGTTTCATCATTGGCAGTGTCACGTTAAAAAATATCTGGATCCGGTTCGCGCCGTCCAGCGCTGCGGATTCATAGATCTCCTCCGGAAGCGACCTCAATCCCGCGTACAGCATCAAGGTCACAAACGGTACATACTGCCATATCGTCGCTATCACGACCGACAGAAAAGCGTGTTTTTCGTCCAGCCATGAAATGTTGATATGGAATAATTGGTTTAATATATGGTTGATAATGCCAAATTCATTGTTAAACATCAGTTTCCATATCTGCGAAGCGATACTCGGAGTCATCGCGATCGGTACGATCATGCAGGCTACCGCCACCGCTTTCCCTTTAAACTCGCAGTTTAAAAGCATTGCACATCCCATGCCGATGACAAGCTGGAGCGCTGTCCCTAAAACAGTCAAGACCAGGCTGATAAATATAGAATAATAAAACGCATTTTCTGAGCCGTCAAAGAGCCGTATATAATTGCCAAGCCCCAAAAAGCTGATATCCTCTATCCCATATCCCAATCTATAATTTGTCAGGCTGATCACAAATATAAACAGAACCGGAATTACAAACAGCATGGTCATTACGGCCATTGTCGGCATAATATATGGTACATACGGGCGGCGCTTCAGCCATCCGGGTTTCTTTTTCTTCTTTTTTTCTGCCATAGCCTCCCTCTTCCCATTCTTTATTTTTCTTCTGCCAGTACCGCTTCAATTTCTGACTGGGCCGCTTTTGCCGCCTCTTCGGCATTAATCTCTCCGATCATCGCCCTGTTGATCTGGTTACCGATAATGGACATGAAATCCAGCACATGCGCAGAGCCATAATTATATGAAACTCCTCTGTCCACCAATTTCCCGGCATCCTGAATGGTTTCATATACCTTTGCGTTCAAAGGCTTTTCTGCCAGAAGGTCTTTGTCCTCAAATGTGGAGATCCTGCAGGGAATGCCGCCTTTTTCATTATATTCTTTTGCTTTTTCTTTAGAGGTCATATACATGATAAATGCATATGCGGCATCTTTATTTTCGGAATCGCTGGGAATGCCAAGGCTCCATCCTGCAATCGCGCCGCTTCCTCCGGCTGGCCCTTCCGGCACTGTAAAATAATCAATCTTCCCTGCAACGGAACAGGACGCGGGGTCGTCAAACATATAAGCCATGGATGTCGCGTCAAACCACATTGCCGCCTGCCCCTGCATAAACAGCGCCGCTGCGTCTTCATGGTTATAGCTGGCAATATCCTTCGGGCCGTTTTTCACCAGATCAAGAAAATATTCGATGGACTGTATTGTTTCCGGTGAATCCACACAGAACTCTCCTGTCTTATGGTCTATGATGGGATCGTCTGTAAAACAATATGCCAAAGACATATGTGCCGAACCGCAGAGCGTACCCGCGCCGCCCCTGCATACAAATCCATAAAGCCCGTCTTCTTTTTGGTTAAAAAACTGCGCCAGTTCCAGAAGTTCATCCAGATTTTCAGGGATTTCCTTCTCATACTTTTCAAACAGATCTGTTCTATAAGCAATAAACCGTCCTTCTCCGGCAATCGGCAATGTGTATGTCACACCGTCAACAGAAGCGATCCCTTCTGAATATGCCGGGAGAATATCATCATGATCGTACCATTGGGGGGTCTGGCTGCTGTCATTCAAATAGTCTTCAAGGCTGTCTATATATCCAGACTTTGCATAATCATAGATTGTAAATGCATCCACCATATATACATCAAAAGTTCCTGCCTTTGTGGATGAATTGGACCGCTGCATGGTTTTCATCTCCGCGCTTGCCAGAACCTTTGTATTGACATTGATTCCCGTCAGTTCTGTAAACTCATCGATCATCTCTGTCATCGCCGTCGTGGAATCATGGGATGCCAAAAGCGCCGTAATGGTCGTCCCCTCCTGAGACGCCTTGATTGCTTCTCCCCAGCCCTCCAATGTTGAAGTATCCGCGTCTTCCATAGCCGCCGCGTCTTTTTTCGGCTCCTTTTCCTCTTGTTTCTTTGTACCACATGCCGACATGGAACATACCATTGCCAAACACACCAGGCCGCTCAGTAATTTTTTCATTTTCTTCATTTTTCCCTCCTTGCCCATAAACATCCTGAATTTTTCCATCATGTGTAGAAATACTCAAAATATTTATGATGGTTTTGTAAAGTTTTCTGTTTTTATTGTTTTCATTCTACTACACCATCTCTTGTATGTCAACATTTTTTCACTATTTTTTATTTTATTGAAAAAAAGTTTCAATTTTGTATAAACCAATATGGAAAGTATTGCCTAATCTCATTTTTTGCGGTATATTTATAGAAAATACTGCCAATAAGCAAAAAAATCAGAAAGGGAACTATTATGGAGAATATTCTGCTCAAGATTAAAGGATGTTACTCTGAAATGAATGAACGAGACAGACGCATTGCGTCATATATTCTTGAGAACCAGAATATGACGCTCCAGTATTCGATTGACGATATTGCAAAGAACTGTAAAACCAATCGTTCTGCTATCGTCCGTTTTTGCCAGAACCTTGGCCTTGATGGTTTTAAAGATTTTAAAAAAAGGCTTACCTGTGATGTTTTATCAGAAAACAAGAAAAAGGATGACGAAAACCAGCCCTATTCGGAGATATCAGACAATGAACCTATTCCGCAGATTGCGCAAAAGGTAATCCATAATAACATCAGTTCTATCAATGATACATTCCGTATTCTTGATACTGAGCTGCTTGCCAGGGCCGTTGCCTTGGTCAACGATGCTCCCAGGCTTCATTTTTATGGTATCGGCGCATCGGGGATCGTCGCCCTGGATGCGGAACGGAAATTTATACGGATCGGCAAAGACTGCCGAGCCTGTACGGATCCGCATATGCAGATTACCCTTGCTTCCAATCTAGCGCCTGAGGATGCCGCAGTCGTTATTTCTTATACAGGTATTACAAAAGATATTTTGCAGACGGTCGCCCAGATCAAAAAAAGCGGCGCTCATCTGATCGCGATCACCAAATTCAGAAAAAATAATCCACTCAGCGAACAGTCCGACATTGTGCTACACATCTCTTCCACGGAATGGAATTTCCGCGGCGGCGCTCTGAGTTCAAGAATCGCGTCCCTGACCGTGATTGATATTTTATTTTTGGGCGTAATAAGCATGAACCCCCTGGCCTATGATGAAAAGCTGTCTCAAAACTTTGAGCACGCCGATGTACAAAGGCTGTCTCTTACTGACACGCAGACATAGGAAAGTACCTTCTCTTCGATAGATGTTTCCAGAAATTTCTATTATGTTTTTTATTACTGATTATTACTTAATATATCGAGCAATTCTCTCGGCATTACAATGAACGGCTCTTTTGGAAAATACTCAATACTTCACGATATTCCTTTGTGATCGCTTTGCTGTAGACAGGAACAATCTCATCGCTGATCACCTTATCGACGGCCCGAACTGTTATCTGGAATCCTACACTGCCTGACCGCCGCCCCCTGTACAAAACTACTGACCGGAAACTCCAGGACCACCTCCGTGCCACAGCCATACTCTGACTCTGCCCGTATCCCAATCCCCAGCTTTTCACACAGTTTCCGGCAGAGATAAAGCCCCATCCCTGTAGCTTTTTCATTTTTGAAACGCCCATTTGTCCCGGTAAAGCCTTTTTCAAAAATACGGGGCAGCTCTTCCTTTTGGATACCTGTCCCATTATCCTTTACAGCCAGACGGACTCCATGCTCATATTTTTCTGCTGTGATCCAGATATGCGGATTTTCCTGCGTTCTGTATTTTGTACTGTTTAAGACCAACTGGTCCAGGATGAATAAAATCCATTTCCTGTCCGTACAGACTTTCTCCGGCACACAATCTACCTCTGCCTGTATCCCGTTTTGGATCAGATAGTATTTATTTTTCATGACCGTCTCTTCTGCTGCTGCCTGCAGATCCGTTTCCTGAATGACATAATCCTTGTACACATCATCAGAACGGGCGTAATACAAAGCCATATCCACATAGTTTTCTACTTTTTGGTTTTCCAGCGCAATACGTCTGATCCTATCGTCATTTTCAGGCAGCCGCATCCTTTCATTGCGTTGGTTTTCACACATCAGAGAAATGCTGGTAATGGGCGCTTTGATCTCATGGACCCAGCTTTCAATATATTCCCGGTATTCCCTTTGTTCATCCTCGATCCGCCGGATCCGTTCGATCACAGACTTGTTGGATTTCCGGATCATCTCCCGGTACAGCCGGTCCTCCAGGCGGAAAGAACGGGGCATCAATTCCCCCAGGAGAAATCTTTGATCCACCTGATCCAGAACCTGCCCCATTTGCAAAAAATATCGCTTTCTGTTATGATATCCTGTTAGTGTCCATACGCCTGCTGTCAAAACCCAGCAGATCAGGATCAATGCACAGCCGTCTTTTGCATAGCCTGTCGCCAGAAGAAACACACAGAGCGCCAGCATACAGGATATCTGCAGAAGAAATACAGGAATCTTATCTTTCAAATATTCACCCGGTTCAAGCTGCCCTCCGGGAAATTTTTCCTGTTCATTCATATGAAATACCCCAGTCCTCTCTTTGTTCCGATAAAATCATGTACCCCTGCCTGCGTAAGCTTTGCCCGGATTCGGGTGATATTAACGCTCAGGGTATTGTCGTCGATAAATACCTGATTGTCCCAAAGATACTCGATCAGATCCCCCCGCGGCACGATATTGCCTTTGTTCAAAAACAAATAGTGCAGGATCTTCAACTCATTTTTGGTCAGTTCCACGTCCTTGCCCTGGAAAAACAGACATCCTCTGGCCACGTCCAGCTCCACATCCCTGTGGACGATCTTGGACAACTCCTTTTCTTCCCGCACCGTCCGTTTCAGCACCGCCGCAATATGGGCAAGCAAGATCGGGGCCTGGAACGGTTTTGTGATGTAATCGTCCCCGCCTTTCATCAGCCCGGTCAGCTCATCCATGGAATCCGTCCGGCTGGTCACGAATATGATCGGGACTTCCGATGCCAAACGGATTTTGGTGCAGACAGCAAATCCTGGTTCCTTTGGCAGATTCACATCCAGCAGTACCAGATCCGGGCTGATATCCAGCACCTCAGCTGCAACGTCCTCAAATTCTTCCAAAACTGTGACCTGATATAAAGCATTTTCCAAAAGCACTTTCATTTCCTGCCGGATAGCAGGCTCATCCTCTACGATCAAAATGTGCATATACTGTTCTCCTGAAATCCCATCCGTTTCAAATCCGCTCGTTCTTCGACGCCGCCGGTCACCGCGCATAGAACCCAAATACTCTTCTCCAGTAGATTTCTAATAGTTCTTTCTCTGCATTGAAGATCTCATGCTTTGTACCCGGCACTCGGATCAGCTTCGCGTCCCGTTTCCCTCTCCGATACATTTTTCGGATAAAGCGCTCTTGTTCCTTTTTGGACACCAGCGTTTCCTGCTCTGCCTGGAACAAAAGGATCGGACAGGCAATATGTTTCCACGCTTTCTTTTGCAGATACCGGTTCAGACGTACCGCTTCCCGGAACCATCCATAGGACGCGGCGCACATCTGGAAAAGAGGCTCTTTTCTCCGCTTTTCCCGGTAATAGTCAAACCTGGCACGGGAAATAGACGCGCTGTCTTCAAACCGTTCCTTTCCCTCATAGGGATGATGGATGATCACATATTTATCTTTTTTCCCCGCTATGCATAAAAGCTTCACCGCAAAACTCGCAATGGGCCACGGAATAGAGCCGCAGAGCGGACGGATCATAGGAGAGGAAAGAACGATTTTTTGAAACAATTCCGGCGCCTGTGCCGCTGCCGCCGCAGCAATGCCGCCGCCCATAGAGTGCCCGTACAAAAAGACAGGCAGCTCCAAAAATTCCTGGGCGGCAAGACGGCTCACGAACAGCAGATCATCCACATACCGTCTGTAATGGTCGATATGTACCAGCGAAAGCTCTTCCGTCATCCCTTTCATCCGGTAGCTCCTCCCGTGTCCGCAATGCTCCGGCATGTATACGTGATAACCCGCTTTTAGGAAATAATATATATTTTCTTTGTACTTTTCGACCGTTTCTGTAAAGCCATGGGAAATCACTGCAATCCCACGGGGATGCTCTGCAAGATACCGCGTATAAAATATCCTGTTTCCTGCTTCACGCTCACAGTACCCGGCTGTCTCCCGCCCCGCAAGGTAAGGCTCCACTACTGTTTTCATCGTTTCTGCATAGCCTGTTTCCGGCAGTATCAAATCCTTTATATTCATCATATCCACAAAACCTCCCATAGCATAAAACATCCATCCGCTCCCGGCAGTTCCGGCGCGCGCACGGGCTTTTATTCCTTTAGCAATTCCAGCACCGCATAGGTCCTTCTGCCCAGATCTTCTTCCAGCATAATTTCATCCGCCCTTGCCTGCACCTCAGCCGGAAGACTGTAGAGATTAATGACCTCCAGACCTTTTCCTTCATAATATTTCTGCAGATAATCCTTTTCTGCCTGTTCACTGCTGGACAAGAAATAATTTTTGTGCATCCGCTTCTTCACCTGCATTTCCTCCGCAATATATTCGATCCAGCTTACGAAGGTTTTCAGGTTATAATCATTCAGCGAATATCCCACAAACAAAAAAACATGGTCGATCAGCAGCGCTTTCAAAAAGACTTCCATCAAACGGTGTGTCTGCGAATAATAGAGATAATCGTCTTCCTTGAAGATCATTTTTTCCACCTGCTCGATATCCCCGTGCATCTTGATCAGGTATTGATTTGCCGTGCCTTTCAATAGCTGTTTGCCCTCATAGATGATCTCATAGCCGTCTGCGATCTGGTCCAGCAGCTTATCATAATTCGTGGTGACCAGATGTCTGGGATGCAGAGAGACGATCAGTTCGTCCAAAATATTTGCCTTTACATCCATAGGGACCATTTCCTGTAAAATCCGGTAATAGTCCTGGTGTCCCTCACTTTCATCAATGCAGTAGAAATACTGTGGGATCCGTATATATTCTTCCATTGCCAGCCGGTCAATGGACGGATAACCAATCCGCTCCGCGAATACCTGCACCATCTGTCCCCAGGTGGGCAGCCTGGAATTTCTGGAAACTCCCGCTCCCACAAAAATAACCAGCTTTTCCCTTGCAAGCGCCCGTTTCAAATCCTCGATCCTCTGATAAAACTCATCCATAGCATATCCTCTCCTGAGCTGTTTCCAACCGTACAGTTAGAATTATTTTGTATTTTAATCATAATCACAGTATCGCAGGAAGTCAACCAGGAAAGTATGCCCTGTAGTCCTGCAAAATAACAGAAGCTGGCACTATGGAATACCCTGAAGTGCCAGCTCTGTTTTCTATGCCGGTTCCCCTGTAAACAGTAAAAATGTTACTGAAAGAGATTTTTGATTTTTCTTATCTTGCGCAAAAAATAGAACAATTCACCTAATGCGCCTGCTCCCAGAACAGATGCAGCTACAATGAGATTTCTGACTGTATCTTTCAACTGACCGTTTTCCTCTTCTAATTCTGAGAGTCTTTCCGCAATCTCTTCCGCATTGATTACGTCTGAGAGCATGTCGGAATTGTCGCCTGCAATATCCTGGTCGTTTACTAATCCGTCAGCGGCGTTCTTTTCCTGTTTTTTAGCAGCAGTGTCGGAGCCGTCGGCCAGGCTGTCTGATCTATCCAGCACCCATACTGCTTCTGTTCCATCACTTACGGCAGTCGCAATGACAACATTGCTGCCGGAATTCTGCAGTGTAGTTGTATTGACAGAGATGACCGGCGCCTGTGCGGAAGGAGATTGGCCGACAGAAGCACCGGGGGCATTGGCATCGGTTCCGCCAGCCGGGTCATTCTGGCTGCCATTATTACCCTGACTGCCATTCGTCCCTTGGCTGCTGCCGCCCTGGCTGCCGTTGGTACTCTGGTTTCCATTGCCCGGCTTTGGCTTGGTTGTTCCAGCCGAATTGTTGCTGCCATTGCTGACTCCCGAATCTTTGTCTTCACTATCGCCGCCATCCGGATTGGTTGTCGTGTCATCATCGAACGGGTTGACAAAAGCGACATTGAAATTTACTGTCGTTTTGCCAGCTAAGCCAAAATTGTCGATAACCAGTTTCCCACCTATGCTATTCCAGGTTTCCTCGCTGCCACCGAAATTTATTACAGTTAAACGGCCGCAGTTCATAAATGGTGATCCACTGGGGGAACCTGCCTCATAGATTGTTGTTACTCCTGCCGGGATATATAACTCAGGGAGCGAAATGCAACTCGCAAACATGCCGTTACTAATACGTTCTGCTTTCTCCGGTAGTGTTACGTCGGTCAGAGCCCAACAACGGCTAAACAGATTATCTCCCATGGTTACCACAGCGCTGCCTGGCGCAAACCGCACTCTGGTCATTTCCTTACAGTCCATAAATGCTCCAGCGCCCACAGATGTAATCGTACTTGGAAAATCAATATAGGTGAGGCTCGTGCAGCCTCTAAAGGCCTCATCGCCGATGCTTTTTACGCCCTCTGATACAGTCGCGGATACCAGATTCTGGCACTCAAAAAAAGCATCCTTACCAATTGTTGTAACCTTACCTGGAATAGTAACACTCAACAATTGAGACTTCGCGAACGCGTAATCGCCGATACTAGTAACGCTGTCAGCAATATATATACTAAGGGCATTACTCTGATAAAATGCATAGTCTCCGATACTGGTTACACCCTTCTCTATAATGACTGTATTGAAAGTATGAGCATTCCAGCTTGGAACGCTGCCATCATCAGGCGAAAAATCAGGAATCGCCCCACTGCCGGAGATGGTCAATGTTCCGCTCTTCGTCAGCTCCCAATTAAGGTTTCCCACCGTCCCGTCGTGCTCTACTTTATTAGCCTCAGCATCATCCGGCGGCACAAAATTTGCCGGGTAACGGGTCACAATGAAGTTAGCGGCCATTACCTCTTCCCTAGTCAAGACACGTCCCCAGTGGACAGTTTTGTTATAGTTACCTTCGGCAATTATAACACCGGCATCGGTTTTTTGCAGTACGATCACACTGTGGCTGTTACCATTGATACGAAGGATATCACCGACTTTCACGTCATCGTATGTAAAACTGCCGCTCATGATTGTTCTTGAGGGCAACGTATCAAAGGCAGCATCGCTTAATATCATTGCGAAAGCCGCACAGCCTGCGCCTACCATGTTCACTCCATTGATCGGTCCGCCCTTCCAGGCGTAACCATCGCCAAGTGTACCGGAACTGCCGTAAGGTGTGTAGTTCGTCCAAGTTGTTCCCTCTTTATACCCTTCTTTATCCTTAAGGGCAATCATAGCGTCATAGGCTTCCTGATAGGTCGGGTAGATAGAATCCGCTACTGTAGCTGGCTGGTTTTCCGGCGACAGTTCATTCACTGCAATGAGATTTTCGTCCAACCCGGCTGCGTCGGTTGTCTCATCTGGTTTATCTTCGTTTTCCACAAAAGACTGATCGGATGAAACAACCGATTCAGTGTCTGATTTAATCTGTAAGCCAGTTTCCAATCCCGTTTTTGATATAGCAAGCTGAGTTGTGGTAAATGAATCGCCAAGCCCTGGCGCTCCCGTATCTTTTCCCATCACTTCTTCCGTATCAAAAGTTTCCGAGGTGATAGCAATGTTTGCCTGACTATTCAGTCCAATTTCATCTGTTACGACGAATTGATCCGTGAAGTCATTTTCTGTGGTTGTGTTCACCACGACGAACTGGCTATCCGGTTCAGCCGATTCAGTCGCCTCATCCAGTTCAGATTCTGCCATTATGGCAGGATCGTCTTCCGCTTTGATCCCGACAGCCGTTGCCTCGAGATCATTTGCAGATTCGGTTGGTTCAGCCTCTGCTGTAATGGCCAGCTGTTCCCCCTGCTCCGTTGCCCCTGTTGATGCCTCTGCCTCTATGGGAGAGAGCAGCATGGGCAGGGATGCTGTTGCTGCTACTGCTACTAACACTTTTTTCATTTCTACTTCTCTCCTAACTTTTTCAGACCCTTTTACTGTGAAAGTAACACTCCGATCAGGATTGTGCATGCACTGCGTAATCCGTACATGCGCCATGCGGCAGGCCGCATGTGTATATAATAACTAAACGTCTATTTTATTTATCATGGTGCGATTCAATGCGATTGGATTTATCGTATCGTTTTGCTATCTACACTTATTATATTATACTACAACTTTTTAATTTGGCTAGTATTTCATATCATTTTTCAACAGGAAAGTTTCTCAATTGCTACAGTCCGCGGCCGATTAGGCCGTAAACTGTGACTCTCAATCCCGCCATAACACCAGTATTGAGTTGTCTGGCTTTTTCTGATATACTGGAACAGGAAAAACCATTTACAGCGCAGATGATACACGTATATCATGACAAAACCCACGGTTCCTATGTTTTGCTTTCAGGAACGGTCTATAAAAATGAAAGGGGGGCGTTTTATGGCATTACCACAAAAAAAACATCATACAACCGAAGATATCTATGCTCTGCCGGAAGGGCAAAGGGCAGAACTGATCGATGGACAGATGTATATGATGGCTCCGCCAAATTTCAGACATCAGAAAATCATCATGGAGCTGTCTTCTGTTATCCACCAATATATAAAAACTCACGGCGGAAACTGTGAAGTAATTCCGGCCCCATTTGCAGTATTTTTAAATAATGATGACCGTAATTATGTGGAACCGGACATTTCCGTGATATGCGACAAAAACAAACTGAACGAACTCGGCTGCAGCGGCGCGCCGGATTGGCTGATCGAGGTCATTTCCCCAAGCACAGAACGGCTGGATTATGGGATAAAACTTTTCAAATACCGTTCTGCAGGAGTCAAAGAATACTGGATCGTAAATCCTCTGAAAAATATTGTCAATGTTTACGACTTCGAATACGACGAAAAGACGCGTCTATATAGTTTTGACGATATTATTACTACATGCATTTATGATGATCTGGACATTTGTATTTCCGAGTTACTATAAAAAAAGTCCCGTGGCAGCAAAGAGGAACATGGAACAGGCGGCGGAATTATAAAAAGCAGACAACTCAGACCGGATCTGCACAGTCTGAGTTGTCTTTATTTTCTTTCGCATCCTAAAAAATTTAATTGATCATTTTGCGGTATTGCTGCGGCGATACTCCCATCTTTTTCTTAAAAATCCTGCTGAAATAACTCAGGCTCCCAAAGCTCAGATAATCTGCGATCTCGTTCACCTGTCTGTCCGAATACTTCAGCATATTACAGGCTGCCTCTATCTTAACATTCAGAATATATTCTACAATCGGGATTCCTTCATGCTGTTTGAATAATCTTGACAGATACTCTTTTGAAATCCCCATTTTTTCTGCAAGTTCTCCCAGTTCGATCGTCTCCAGCCGCCTGGATATGATTATTTTTTTGCATCTTTCCACATATTGGTTCGTTATGCGGGCCTGCCGCTTCTTCTTTACCTGAGAAGCACAATATATATGCGCCTCTTTTACCAGATCATAAATCTCTGTTATGCTTTTGCATTGAGACAGTTTTTTCAGATAAATATCATTGACCAGAAAGCCTTCTTTCGATGTAAGCCCGCCCCGGATCGCAGCCCGGGATGCCAGTGATATTCCGATTACCGCCATATATTCCTCATTCCTGCGAAGGTCTTCCAATATGACCGGATGAGACAGATACAAAAAATCATAATTTTTTTGTAAGTACTCCGCGTCCCCCTGCTCAATATATTGATACAGAGCATTTTCCTCATCCTGCGTATGATTGGACTGAAAATTATCATTCTGTCTTAATTCTTCGCTGACCAGAGAAAGCATTCGGATGTCCTCGTCTTCTTTCAGGCAGCTTTCCAGCAGGTCGATGCCAGCATCCCCGTCCCAGAAGCGTTCTCTGTCCGGGCCTTCCACACCGGATCTCCCGACGGATGAGGACTGGCATCTATCATCCGACAAAGTATTCAAGATCAGATTCGCTGCCAGCAGACTTTCTCTGATCTGTACCCTCGGAAAATCCTCTATCTTCTCTCTTCTCATATATAGCTGTATCTCTTCTGATTCCAGTGAACCGTAGGCAAACGGCCCCAGCAGGTAGTTATGGCCTGCTCCTCTTAAACCGTACATTCTGACCGGAAGGATATCATGATACTCCATGACGACAAAGTTTTCTGTTTTCAGCCTTTGGTTGATCTCCCGAATGAGCGAAGATTCAAACACGTTGACATTTCTTGAAATAATCTCATATTTTTCTATCTCTTCTCCATTCCTGTCATATACATAGACAGGCAATTGTGTCAGCATGACGATCGATCTCAGCAGAATCTTTCTTCTCATGACAGTAATTCCTTATATTTTCATTCTTAAGCGATTGCGTTACATTCATGTATAGCAATTCTAAAGGAACCTGTCAAGTAAAAAAACTCTCCTACCAGATCTTCTTTGCCGCTGCTTCCTTGGATGCAAACGGCCCCGGAACCGCAGCCACACCCCGGTGTCCACCAAGATAGTCTTCCGTAAAGATGATCGTTGATCCGTCAGGATCTTCGAATCTCTGCTCAGGTTCAAAGGCATATCCCAGGATATCGCTGTTGATAATGCCTGTCTTATATCCATCAAGCAGATCATATACATTGGTCTTAAGAAAATATTCTCCATCCTTTTCTACCAGTTCCACGCTGGCCTGTTCCTGGTCATTTACCAGATTAGAGAGTTCCTTCTTAAATGCTTTCGCACCGTTAAAATATGCATTCCCATTGATCCATACCGGAAGATGCCCAAAATGATACGGCATTAATTTGTGCATATCCGCCGGTTTATCTAATTCAAAATGAGCAATCCACTCATCATAGGTCGGATATTCATCAAAGACCGCCGTACCGGCCACCTGATTATCATATCCAAATGCTTCTGCCTCCCCGGCATCCTCAAACATCGGATAAGTCTGGACGAATATATTGTTGTAAATGCGGTCGTCTCCATGCAGAATCGTGTTAAAACCTGCCACCTCTGTACGATGGCGGATATGATAAGGCGTGTAACGCGGCTGGCTGCCTGCCTCGTCGGCGGAATGATCGGTTCCGGTCCCTACGGCTGTAAATGAGCCAAGCATCAGATTATGTACACATGCCACGCCCTCTGTTGCGATACGAAGAGCCGCTCTTGAAAGCATGATATTGTTGTCAATCAACGTTGGCCCATGGCTGACCTCTACAAAGATGTCCTGGCTGCACATTGCGCCCTCTGCCATCGGCGTTCCCTCCGGGGAATGATTGTCATGGAGAAGATTCTGTGAGATCCTTGTTCCCTGTGCCTCCCAGTCCGTCCAGATCCCCATAGTAGAGTGGTGGATATGATTGCGGCGCATGACCACATCAATGGCAGCGTGGAGTTTGATTCCTGAAATCTCTGCTCCGCCTAACTGCTGCATATTATTGATATGATGGATATTGTTATCCTCAATGAGACTGAATACGCATCCCATACGGCCAACGATACCGGTCTGTTCGCAGTGGTGGATATGGCAGCGTCTTACAATATGGCTTCCTACCGTCTCTTTCGTCCAGCCGTGATACTGCCCGCGGCATACGGCGTCGCGTTCCATCTGTGTCGGACTTTTTACCTTCTTCCGGGTGAAATAATGATCATTTTCTTCGTCATAATATTTCCCAAGGGAGATTCCGCTACACTTGCTGTTGCTGATATCGCAGTCCTCAATGATCCATCCCTTAGACCAGTGCGGTCCGATCATCCCATCCTGATAAGCCGCCGGCGGCGCCCATGTGGTAGCCGCTTTATTGACCGCAAAACCGCTGAAAGTAATATATCCGACCCCTGTCTTTGACGGCATAAAACAATTCCTTCTGACATTAATCTCTACCTTTTCTGCATTCGGGTCTTTCCCCTGGAAATTCGCATAGATCACTGTCTCATTGCCATCCTGCTCGGTATACCATTTATACACAGACCACTCAGGCTCCCATGACGGCGGATACACTTCCCCCTTGATACACTCCTCCAGGGATTCTGCTTCGTAAAGCTGACGGTCATTCAGATACACCGCACCCGTATGTCTTACCACCGGAGCAAAATACCAATCGCCGCCTACGAAGGTCGTATATGGATTATAGTTTCCAAATACACCGTTGTCCACACGATATACCCATATATTGTCCTGATACCTCTCCCAATGAAGGGCGGGCTCAGCGCCTGTGATCACAGCGCCCAGGAGTTCTTCGCTGCGATAGACAATACGGGCGTCTTCTGTACCTGCATGTACCGGATCTACATATTCCCGGTATATTCCCGATGCAACAATGACTTCATCCCCGGGCGCTGCCACTTTTGCCGCGTCATTGATGTGCTTAAATGGTGTCTCTTTCCTGCCGTTTCCCTGCCTGGGAGCGGCACTGTCAACATAAATCTTCATTATCCTGTACCTCCCGTTTCAAATATGATCTGTTTCTATTTTATCTTATTTTGCAGGTTTACGTTTGCACGAAATCGACTATATTTGCATAAAATCGGTATATAAAAGCTGAAATCATAATTTAGGCGCAGCGGCGGCTCCTTCTCATCTATTCACTTGATGCTTCGTGAACATCCGATATCCTGCCAGAGAAAATGCCAGCGCTGCAGTCCCATTTACAATCAGATCCATGGACAGACAGTCAAACACTTTTCCGCCAAACGAGTACGCCGTATAGTCAAAAAAGGAAAAGTGAAGGATATTGGACGGCAGCAATGACAGGATATGTCCTAACAGATATCCGCAGGAACCCATCTGTAAAAATAACGGGACGATCAGGAGCAGGAATGCTGTTACAATTACCCCATATGCATTCTTGAATATAGAAGACATCCATAATGTCACCGACATGATCCCCAATGTCAGAACATATCCCAGCACAAACATGAGCAGACATGCCTGCCCCATTGCAACATCATAGCTGGCAGGGATTGACGGGTTACACCACTGCACAGGCAGATCCCAGCCTTGCAATCCCAAAAACAGCGCTACCACCACAAAATTTATCACTGTGACCCCCACATAAACAACGCTTGCATACAGCCACGCTGTTACGACTTTCGCTGCCGCCAGCCTGTTTTTTCCATACTTCATGCACAGGAAAAGAGAATCACATTTGGACTGGTATTCCCCTGCAAATACCGGCGCGGTCCCAATGCAGACGATCATCATGACAAGGATCCCCCACTTCATGTTATATAAAATCTGTTCCCAGCCTTCCCGGTATCCGTAAGAATATTCCTCCGTCGCTTCATTTCGTTTGTTCCAATACGCGGCCTGTTCTGTCGTTATTTCTCCCTGCCCTTCTAAAGATGCCGTATATGCTCTTTTCCTCTCCGAATATGCCTGATAAAAGTCTCTGCCCATATTTTTCTGGTAGACAATTTCCGTTTCATCATCCGCCTGTTCTTTGTAAGCGTTCCAGATAAACCCATGCAAGTCATATTGTGGTAAATAAAGAGTCTGTCTGATCATATCCGAAGCTGTTTGCGGGTCACTGGATTCCTTTTTGATCCTTTTTGCCCCGTCCAGATATTCCTGCATGATTTTTTCCACCGCCTCCTGATCCAGCACCTGCCGTACCTGTGTCTGTTTCAAAACCTCTTTTGCCAAAAGACCATAGGCCATCGTTCCCTGACTGTCCGTTGCATAAACCTGCCTGATATTAGCCCATGTACAAAAGAGCAGGAACAGGATGCATCCAAGCACTGATAACCCGGCCAGCCTGTTTCCCCATATTTTTTTCCATTCATACCAAATCATTCCACGCATATTTTTCCTCCTGAAATAAGGGAAATGCTTCGCATTAGCCTTTCTCCTCATAAAAGCATTGCAGATATAAATCTTCTAAGACCGGCTCAAGCTTTTTTGCGCCCTTGTATGGGCACTGGCCGGAAATCACTCTGGCTTCTACCATATTTCCGCGGTTATGTGCATTTGCGATACAATGCGCCTGTTCAAATCCCGGCCATTCCTTTTGCGGCACGGCACACCCCCAGACCATGCCGTCCACTTCTGCTACCAGCTCTTCCGCCGGGCCGTCCAGAATAAATCTGCCTTTTTTCATGACCAATATCCTGTCGGAAATATACTCAATGTCCGATACAATGTGGGTAGAAATAATAATAATCTTGTCTTTGGACATTCCCGAGATCAAATTTCGAAAATAGACTCTTTCTTTTGGATCAAGCCCTGCCGTGGGTTCATCCAGAATCAGGATTTTCGGGTCATTGAGCAGAGCCTGCGCAATGCCAAGCCGCCGTTTCATACCGCCGGAAAAGGTTCTGATCTTATGGTTCGTTTCTTCCTCCAGATTCACAAGACGCAGAAGTTCCTCTGTCTTTTTTTTCGCAAACTTAGGCTCCAATCCTTTGATTGACGAAATGTACAGCAAAAAGTCCTTTGCCGTAAATCCTGGGGTGTATCCGAATTCCTGAGGCAGATATCCCAGCAGATCACGGAAATCCTCACCCATGCTGACCGTATTCTTCCCATCCAGCTTTACTTCTCCTGCCGTAGGCTCCACGATACCACAGACCATTTGGATCAGCGTTGTTTTTCCTGCGCCGTTAGCGCCCAGGAATCCATAAATCCCTTCCGTAAGCGCGACGCTCACTTGCTCCACAGCGATTTTATTTTTAAACTGTTTCGATAATCGTTCTAAGATCAATCTCATCTGCTCTTCCTCCTATATCAAGGGGCGTTACTATTTACCGTTGCTGCTATGCAGCTTTACATGCAGCGTATCGGATCAGTTTTTTCATTTCCCGGATGGCTCCCAGTGTCGAAAATGCTGCAAGAGCCACCCATACGGTTACATTTTCCGGCTCAAAAATCTGGTATCCCTCTGTTTTTAATAATATCATAATAAACACAATGGCAATTCCCCATGCCATACAATAGGGCAGGGGACTTTCTTCCGTCTTGTATATGATCATATGATGTCCACAGTCCGAAGGATCTTTTATGCCAGACGCCACTTGGGTACGGTGCAAGGCTGCCAGGCAGCCCATACACATCAGGTTATACGGAACTACCGCATACAGGAACATCCGCCACAGGTACACGCCTTTCCACAAGGTCAATATGGCCGCTCCGCAAGAAAAGGCCAGCAGATCCATTACACCGGAAACCATAAGCCTGAAAATAAGGACTTTCTGCAAAGAATTCCTTGCCGTCATCTGCAGTTCCAACATTCCCGGCCGGTAAACATCACATAGTACATTTGCATTTGCCAGACAAAGCACTGGTCCGGAGATTGCCACAAACGTCCAGAGCCAGCTTTCCGGATCTACTCCCCCGGAGAGGAGCAAATATGCAAGAAACGCTGTAAAAATCAGCTTCATTCCCCAGAATTCTTTTCGGATAAAACGAATCTGATCCAGAAAAAACTGTCTTGTTGTCATCCTTTGTTTCTCTGGATGAAACTGGATTCCCCTTGCTTTGGCGATGGTATTTTCAAGCCCCTCATAACTGTATTGCGGAACAGTCAGCACTGCCAGCCGTCTTTTTAATTTTCGATTTCTCATAGGCTTTATTCCCCCTTGCATCGGAATTATAAATAGTTTCCAGCTGTGCGGTTGCAATCCGGCAGGTCGTTTACATGCAATTTATTGCAATGAAAATGACCTGTCGGATTAGCAACCCATTTATTAATGAGCAAAATGCGGCTGCGTCAGCAGACACAAAAGTGCGTTAGCATGGATTTTGCGAATTGATGAATGGGTTGGATACTCTTTACAGTATCCAACCGTACAGTTGGAATAATTTTTATGCATGAAAATGCAAAGCTTTCCCGGTCATTTCCGGCTATATGGTTTCCAGCCTTTCTCTCAGTATTGCTTCCGCACGTTTCAGCTTATATCGTACCGTCGATAGGGGAATCCCTGTAATCCTTGAAATATCTTTTATCCGCAGGTCTTGATAATATCTCAATATAACAATGTCCTTTTCTGTTTTTTCCAAAGCAGACAGCGCGTCTAAGATCATCATCCTGTCCAGGATATTGTCTGTGTCATCCTGCGCCCCTTCCTCCTGGCCCTCTATTTCATCTGCACAAACCTCTTTTGGTTTCTTAAAATAATTTTTAATCAGATTCCCGGCAATGACATACAGATAGTTCTTTATTTTTCCGTAATCCTTATAGGAATCCAGATTGTTCAGGAATTTCAGAAATACCTCCTGCGTAATGTCTTCTGCCGTCTGGCGCTGGCCCAGATGATAGCAGCAGTATCTATAAATATCTTCATAGTTGTCCGCTATTAATTTTTCCAGATAGCCTTCTTTGTACAAAATATGGTTCAATAAACCGCTGCTGAACACGGGCAACTCTCCCTCCTGCCATATGGAGCGTTTTTCTGAAATCATTTGTCGAGTGCAAATGCCTTTCCGAGAATGCTTTTTGAGTACTCAATATATATAACAATCGAAACGCGGAAAAAAACAATTTTCGGTAAAAATTATTTCACCTGTGCGGTTGCAGCCAGACATTACAGTTCACAGAGTAACAGGCTGCCCCTGTCTTCTGTCTGATAAAGGAATCATAACCAAAAATCTGAGAATAAGCTAGCACAAAGGGATGGGTGAACTGAAAAAATTAAATGAAAGAGTATCTATCAAGAAAGTTTTCTGATATAATGTAATCATCCTATACGGATTTATATTTAGGGGAGAAAAAGCATGGGGAAAAATAAGGACGAAATTACATACCATAATAAGGATGTCCTTGACAAGGGGTACAGTTTAGATCGCGCATTCCAGATACGGATTCGTCTTAAACGTAGAGTTGAACATACTTCTGGTAAATATATGTGCCCTGTAACTGTCAATAAGTTTTCTCTTCCCATATGGAAAGCCCCTCAAACAATTCTTCCCACCATTCTTTTATGAACTTCGTCTTATCCACGTAAAAATTATTGCTTTTCCTTATTTTTTCAAAATCCTGGCGTCCGATGCCTATCGTTCTTGCCATAAAGCCAAAATATCCTTTGCTGTTAGCAATTACAGTATATGTTATCCACACTAAAAAATATTTAGCACAAAGAATTAACAATGTGGTTCAATTCTCTTAGAAAGCTTTCCAAAGATCTGCTTCGTACTGACTGCGATCGCCAGAGAAGCCGCGCCGGAAAACAGGACAGCCGCCCATTCCATGTCTTTACAAATTTCAAATAATACGCCATATAACGCGTTCCCCAGCGGCTGTGCGCACATGGAAACGGTCAGGATCACAGCGATCACCTTTCCGATCAAATTCTGAGGTGTTTCTGACTGTACAAAGGACATCACCTGTACTGTAAAAATTGTTGAACAGGACATGATCACGAAACAACATCCTGTCAAGACCATATAAACGGCCAGCCCGGATGAAAAAAGCAGCAGCGCGGCCCCGATCGGAAATACACATATGGAACAGACAACCAGTAGATTCCCTGATTTTTCTATTTTCAGCTTCTCTGCAAAAACGCCTGCACAGATTCCGCCCGCAAGTCCCCCCGCAGCCAGCGCCCCTTCTGCAAATCCATATAATTGATTCGCCTGCAGGTTCCCCAAATCCAATACCTCTGTAATGATATACGGCATCCCCACAGTAATCATTGCCGACAAAAATAAATTGATCCCACAGACTACAAGCACGACATTTCCAATGACAGGTTTTTCTCTATGTATAAAACGGAAACTTTCTGCAAAATCCGCTTTTATCATTTTCCATATATTTCCGTTGGAAGACTGCCTCACAAACGGCATTTTAATAAAAATTTCCATGATTGCCGATAGCAAAAAGCATACCATACAGACCCATAACACCGGTTCCAATCCATAGGCGCTATATAAGATCCCGCCAAGTACAGGCCCCAACAAAGACGAAAACGAACTGATCATATTTATGATGGAATTTGCCGCCACAAAATGCTCCGGGCTTACCAGCGCAGGGATGCTTGCCTGCACGGACGGCTGGTATGCCCCCGCGATCCCATATAGAAGCATCATGGTAATGGTCAGAAGGACAACGAGATTCACGCCATCCATAAGCAGGGAAAATACCAGAATGACCGCCGCTGTAAAAAAGTCCAGCACGACCATCACATTTCTTTTATTTACCCGGTCTGCAACGATACCACCTATTGGCGACAGCAGGATAGCCGGAATAAGCGCGCAGGCTGTCACTGTCCCATAAAGCACGGAAGAACCTGTCTGATTTAATAGATACAGAGGCAGTGCAAATCGGATAGCCGCATTGCCAAACAGCGAAATGATCTGGCCGATCACCACCAGCATAAAATCCTTTGAAATTAATTTTTGTTCCATCCTTTAAACCTCCATTTTTTCAATCTCGTTTGCCAGAATCTGGTACATGATAGAAGAACCGCCGATAAAAAGTTCATTTAGCACAAACAGTACGAAAACAATATTGTCCGGCGAAATCACGATAAAATTGGTTACGGCACATACGAGGATCGTTGCACAGACGATCGCTTCTGCAGAGTTCTTTTTCCATCCGACCACAGCCGCAATCATGCCGGCCGCAGAAGATGATGTCCCTGCTAAAATACTGGAAATCAAAACTACAGTAATAAAACAACCACGTTCATAGTTCCTCCTTTGTTCGATACCGCACGTCGGTATGTATTTTGCGAAAATTTTTCTGCCTCTTTTACAAGGCAGAATTCATGCTTACTTTTTCTCCTGATAAATCGTAGTCAGTTCCCGCATCCGGTCTATCATCTCCTGATCCAAGATATCAATGCCAAGTCCTTTCAGCATCTGCTGAAACACCATAGCTTTCCTGTAAGATTCCTCCTCTGTACTGTCAAAGATCATCGGATCCATCCAGACATTTCCAATCAAGCTGATCAGCTCGGCAAGCTGCTCCGGATAGTCTGTCTGGATGGTGCCGTCGGAAATCCCTTGCTCAATAATCGGGAAAAAATACTTAGGCGCCGCCTCCTCGATCGTCTCATGCAGAAGGCTGCACAAAAGTTTGGGATTGTCATGGAAATTCGGGGCTACTGCAAAGATCTCATCCTGTACCGAACGGTTCAGGGAGTCGCTGAAAAGGGTTTTTAACTTTTCAATTCCATTCAGATCTGAGCGGTCACGGATCTTTGTCAGCATTTGGTTTGATTCCTCTGTCATCCGGTCTGTCACCGCGATCAAAATATCATCCTTCGATTTAAAATGATGGTAGATTGCCCCTTTGCTAAGCCCCCCCAGATGGTCAATAATGTCCTGGATAGAAGTATACTCATAGCCTTTTTCCATAAATAGTCGGTAAGCTACATCTAAGATCAGGTTCACCGTTTCCTCCGGGTTTTTATTCCGAGCCATGATATTCCCACCTCCATACTGACTGCTGACAGTTTAACATACCATTAGTATGTTTGTCAAGGCCGGGAATCTAAAAACAGGTTCCCAGCCTTATTTTTGTTGCAGTTCACCCGTCCTTTGGTTACTGCCTCTTACATTTGAAGATCTTCACTTCATAAGGAGACATCTCAATCTCTCCGCACATCTGCTCTTTGCTGAACAGCTCGCACATGTCCTCTTTTAACTCTGCCTTTACAGCCTGCGAAACATAATTCAGAGCAAACAGATACTGCCATCCGTCTTTTTCCCGCACCGCCAGTTCGCAAGTCTCCGGCAAAACAAGCCTGCTGCCGTAAGGTTCCGCCGCTCCCAGCTTTTCCAAAAAAGCTTTCGCGGTATCCAGCGCAAATGCGCCGCCAAAATAATAAGCCTCGCCCTTTCCATACCGGTTGCGGATCAAAGCCGGAGTACCTGCATAATAGCTGGAAGTATAGCGCGCAAGTACTTCCGCATTCTCCCCTGTCGGAGCAAGAAGGTCATTAAATACTGCGGCTTCTATCTGTGTACCATCCCAGTCTGCCATCACCTTTCCGTCATCAGGAGCAACAAAAGAGTATTCTGGAATATCGGTTCCGGTAAGAGCCGCTGCCTTTCCAGGAAGATGATCCATCACACATCTGCCAAAGATATCTTTGTACCCGGTACGGCATCCCATCACAAGCTTTCCGCCTGCGGATACATAACTTTCCAGCAGTCCCATCCTCTCGTCTGTCAGGATCACACCATGGGGATAGAACAGAACTTCATATTTTTGCAGTTCTTCCAATGTTGTCTGCTCATCAAGATAAACATAGTCGAAAGGTGTATGCGTCATCTGTAGAGCGGTAAATAACGACTTATGGCTGCGGCTGTCCACTCTTTGATGCCAATGGTCATGCTGGGCATCCCAGATATTATCATAATCTTTCAGGACGCCGACCTTTGCCGCATACCGTGCGCCTGCGATCTCTGCCATAGACGAGAGTTTCCCGGAAATCTCCTGGATCTCTTTCAGTCTCCGGTTATCCCGCCCGGAATAGTCCAAGATGCCGTGCCAATACATCTCCGTGCCAAATATACAGGTACGCCAGCGGAAATAGCTGATAAAATCTGCGCCGTGGGCAATGCTCTGCATGGTCCAAAGGGTAATCTGCCCCGGCCTGGGGGTCGGCGCTTCCATCCGGGTCGTCCATCCATTTGCCCCGCTCTGCTGCTCCATAATTCCAAACACTGGTGAAAGCGACCGGGTTTCTGCCAGATTACGGCTCCACTTCCTGTCCTTTAGGAAATTCTTTTCTTCATAGTCGTCCAGGCAGTACGCAAAATTAGGATAGGAGTCATAGGTCATGAAATCCAGGCTTTCTCTTGTCATCTGATGGTTGTCCAGATTGCCAAAAATCCCGTTCGTGGTAATGAAATCGTCGTTCTTGCAGTACTTCCGTATAATGTCCGCCTGCATCCGAACGAACTTGCGCGCGCTGTCCGACACAAAACGATAGTAATCCAGCATATGGTGCGGATTGTTCGTGTAATGCGCGGTCTTGCGCGGCACATAAATTTCTTCCCACTCATTGTAGGTCTGGTTCCAGAAAATCGTCCCCCATGCCCGGTTCAGATTTTCAATATCCCCATATTTCTCCATAAGGAACTGGCGGAAGGCAGCCGAATCACTTTCTGAATAAAACTCATTTAACTCACAGTTTACTTCATTATCAATCTGCCATCCGATCACCGCCGGACTGCTGCCGTAATGGGAAGCAGATTTCTCCACAATAGTCCGGCAGAATTTTTGATAGACAGGGGAATTATAGTTATAATGCCGTCTTGCCCCATGGCGGTACAGGTTTCCGTCCTGGTCTGCGTTAAGCACCTCCGGATAATTCTCCGTCAGCCACGCAGGAGGCGTTGCCGTAGGAGTGCAGAAAATGACTTTCATCCCTTTCTTGTGGGCAAGCTCCAGAAAACGGTCAAAGAATTCGTATGTGTATTCCCCTTCTCTTGGCTCGATCAGGTTCCAGGCAAATTCCGCAATGCGGATGACTTCTATGCCTGTCCGGAGCATCCTGTCCAAATCTTCCTCCCATAAACTCTGCTCCCAATGCTCCGGATAATAGCAGGTTCCCAATACAAACCGTTCTCCATTGATAATCGCTCTCATTGACATCCCTCTTCTTTCTGTGTAATTATTTATACTGGTAAATACTTATGCCGCCCGGATATCACACAATACGTACCCTGACGGGCAGACGGACTTCCACGGCGGCATATCAAAGCCGAGTGCTTTATTCCAGATTCTTCGTATAGATTGCCCAGTTCTGCTCCCCGTCGTCTTCCACCTTCACATCCTTGAAGCTCTGGATATACGACTTGAACTGGGAATACCCATAGTCATGCACCTTAAAATCCCCGAATTTATTCCGGATCCTGTTACCCAGCGTCCCCAGGGATACGCCCTGTTTCCCTGCGGTTTTGATCTGGTGCAGGATATATTCTTCCTGCAGTTCCTTCCTGCTTTTGTCCTCATACAGCATCACAGAAACTTTTGTCCCATCCTGTTTCAGCTTCAGTCTTGGGAAAGTCTCCAGAAATTTTGACAAAAGGCTGTACCCATACCGGCGCACATCAAAATCAGGATATAGTTTCAAAAGACGGCTCCCTACTTCACCGAGACCGGTTTCTCTGTCGTCATTCTGATTTTCCATAATGATCTTGACCACGTCTTCCTCTATCTGGCTCTTCGCCACACCTACACTGGTACGTTTTGTCTCCCTTGCTGCAACAGAAGACGCTGCTTTCTCTCCATTGTCCATGGTGCTGTCTTCCAGCAGGAGTTCCAGAACCGTAAAAATATCACAGGCCTTCCTAAACGGAATCGGTGTCTTGTCCTCGCCCATGCCGATCACGTTCTTGCCGCTTTCGCGGAGACGGCTGGCAAGCTTCGTAAAGTCACTGTCACTGGACACCAGACAGAATCCCTCCAGCTCACTGGTGTACAGAATGTCCATTGCGTCGATGATCATGGCCGAATCCGTTGCATTCTTCCCATATGTATAACTGAACTGCTGGATCGGAGTAATGCTGTTCTGCAGCAATACCTCCTTCCAACTTTGATTATATGGGCTTGTCCAGTCCCCATAAATCCTTTTATATGTGATATTTCCATACTTGGATAATTCGTCCAGGATAGGCTTTATATACTTCGCAGACACATTGTCCGCATCGATCAAAAGAGCAATTCTATCATCCATATGTATCTACCTCCATCCGCGCTCTTTTGCATCTCTGCCATCTGCATGCAGCGCATAAAAATCCATTTTTCTTATTCGAATATTTTCTCTTTCCATATCTCGCCTTTCATATCTTTCCATAAAAATTTTTTGTTTTCAAATACCATATATCCATGAGGAGATCTTTCCTTTGGAATGGATACAGACCCTGGGTTCAGATACCAGAACGTGTCCCTGTCTTCGCATGTGGGGACATGTGTATGCCCATTCAATAAAATATCCCCTGTCTTCAGCTTAGGAGGCGCGTCTGGATGAAACACATGTCCATGCGTGGCAAACATCGTCAATCCGTCGATTTCCAAAAGGCAGTACTCTGCCATAACAGGAAATTCCAGAACCATCTGATCCACCTCTGTGTCACAATTTCCCCGTACGCAAAGCAGATTCTGCTTTACTTCATTGAGCATAGAGATGACTTCCTTGGGCGCATACTCTTTTGGGAGGTCATTACGCGGTCCATGGTATAAAAGATCTCCCAACAGCAGAAGCCTGTCTGCCGATTCCTTTTTATAAGCCTCCAGCATCTGCCGGCAATACCAGGAAGAACCATGTATGTCTGACGCAATCATGAGTTTCATAGTCTTCTTTCCTTTCCAATGTTCCCCATATAGTTTATAAAACCAGATATACCGGCATCTCATGATCCACCAGCAAGAGAAACAAAACCCATTGACTAGAGAATCACTTAACTTTTAGTATATCCCAAAACTACTGCCAACGTCAAATCATTTGTTCTCAAAATTGATGCCCTTTAGTTTCGGGATAATTACAATTCACGGCCTAACCGGCCGTGAACGATAACTCATGATCCCTTTCTTTGTATCTGCTTTGCCGCAATGCCTGACGCATCAATCAAAATCACCGCCCTGTTCTGAGCCGCCGCAGTTTCATCCAATGTCCCGTCCTTCTGGTCATTTTTATAAAATGGATTCTCATACCCCATCCCGGCCGTCTCAAGCCTGTCCCCATCAACACCGTTTTCTACCAGCAGCCCTTTCACTGCTTCGGCGCGTTTTTCAGACAGGCTGATACAGTTTTCCAAATCTCCGAATTTTGCCGTTGTCCCAACCAGCATTGCCCGAAATTCAGGATGTTCCGCCATATATGCCGCCACCCCTTCCAATGCTGTTTTTGCCGCCTCTCTGTCAACCAGTTCATCGGTATCCGCAAGAAATGCAATGGTTTCCTCATCGAAACTCACCGCGTCTATTTCCGAAAGATTCATTTCTGTGAGTACCAGTGCAGATGCCCTTTCCAACACAGTTACCGTAGACACCGTGGGAACTTCCCCTTCTGCATAAAATGTAGACAGAGGCAGATCGGTCCTAAACTCAATTTCTTTTGCGCCGGCCTGTTTTAAAATGCTGCCCCAGACTTCTGTCAGCGTTCCCCGGTTCGCCTCCGTGATACGCGACTGCGGCTCTGCCACATCCCCGATATTAAAAAAACGGACGCTGTCTATCTCCTGAAGATCGGGGAGCGCCCTCTGTGTCTCTAGCAGACTTACGACCTGCTCTGCCGTGATGCCCTCTAGCAGGCTTTCCGAAAAATCCAAAGGCTCGGCTGTCGTCAAACCGGAATCAATAATGATCAGCTCCTTTCTTCCGCCCTCTTCTGCATTTAGCTGCCGCCCCGCCAGTGTGATGGCAGACAAAAGGTCGCTTTCCGCCGTCTTTGCAAACATCTGGTCTGCCATGCTCAAAATCTGGGCTGCACGTTCCTCAGCAATAGCCCGGTATTTTTCAGCGCTTAACCCGGATTTTGTCTCCGGAACCGTAACTACAGACGCGTAGGGCGCCCCATCATTTACAATAAGAGAAATGGTAGAACCGCTCTGTCCACAGGCTTCCAATACAGCGTCATACATGACAGAAGTATTTACCCTCGGCGCATTTGCGTGCGCACCGATGATTACGGCCAGATGGACCGGCCCTCTATTTTTTTCATTTGCAGAACTACAGCCTGCTGCCATCATCAAAGCAAAAAAAATGACCGCTCCCAAAGATAAAATCCTGTACCTGCTCCGTCTATATTTTTTTATCACAATTTCATCCCTCCTATGGCCTGTACCAGTTTGCTTTCTTCCAGAAGAAGCGTGGCTGCATTGGCCGTCCCATCCTTTTCCGCAAGCCGCCTTCTGGCATGGATCTTGAAATACTGCCTGTAAAGTTCAATCTGTTTGCGCATGGTATCATACTGCTCCTTGTCATATTCCGTAAGATTACATTCTTCCAATTCCTGCTCCAGCTCCGTAATCTGAACCTGATATCCGTCCCGCTCCTGCCGAAGCCTTACGTTCTGCAGTCTGAGAAACTGTCTCTTTTTCCGATATGGGTCTTTCTCATAGCTGAGTCCAAAACAGACCGCGCTGGTCGCCAGAGGCTCCAGAAGCAGGATGAGGGCGCAGGCATTTTGTGCCATAGTGGTCTCCTGAATATCGATATTTTGAGCCTGCATACTGGAATTCCCGGAAATAACAAGCCCTGACTCAGACGCAAATAACTCCTCCCTGGATGTCCAGCGCAGGATTGCCGTAGATACGAAAAGAAGGAGAAATACTCCCGCAAATGCCGTCATCTGCATTTTTTTCAGCCCGGATTTATCTTCTTTATCATTCAGACAGAGCGCAAGGAGCACCGGAGCGATGTTCAATGCCCCTGCGATCACAACAGTAATAATGATGGTCAACATCTGCTGCTGTGTCATCTGTAATTCAAAAATATTATATAATGTCGCCATATCTGCAATAATACATATCAAAATGATCAGATTTTTCACCCATGAATTCTGTAGAAAACTCTGGCCCGCATTCTGCTTTCCCATTTCTGCCTTTACAGCGGTCCGGCTTTGCCTCCTCCGTATATTTCCTCTAAGCATATGTTTTTTCTTCCTCTTCATTTTCCAAAATCTGCGTCTCCACTGCCTGCTTTTCCAGCCTCAGCCGCTGCAGCTCTACATTTTGCAGCTCCCGTATCCCAAGACAGGCCTGTCTGTGCGCCTGGGCCTGCCTGTCGATATCCGTAATGCCGAGATTACAGGTGATATTAATAATAGAGTCAAAATAATTTTCGTTATATCTATCACACTCTACACTTGCCAGAAACGTATCAATTTCGTCGTCCAATGATTTTGAAAATTCATAAATCCGTTCTGGAAACTCATATGTAACCGGACGTATCCCCACATGTCTTGCAGCATGTCCGACTCCTGTCCCAAAGTCCAGTTCTCTGCATCCTGGGGGCAGCCCCATGGGCTTTAAGGTCCTTTGAAACAGCTTATTTAATTTTTCCCGCATAGCGTATGACCTCCTTCATGTAATCATCGTCCTCTTTGTGCCGGTTGTGATATAAATGATATGCCCGGTTCTCGATACTGACCTCAGGCACGGCCTTTGTGCTCCACTCCCTGTTCCTCCAATGATACAATACCCCATGGCAGTAACAGGAAAGGAGGGCGCGCATCCTTGCGGCTGCCGCCAGAAGCTCCTCCTCCATGACAATTTCACTGGTTTCCAGTTTTTTCTGCAGGCTGACCATCTGGTCAAACAGTTCCCTGCGCTTTGATTTCAAAGACTTCTCGGCAAGCCGCACATCATTCTCCGCCCGGATATCCTGTATGCTCCTGGAAGATTTATTTTTTGTGGCGTGGGCAAAAGTCTCCTGTTCCAGCGAAGCATACTCAATGAATAATTTTTTCAGCTCCATTCTTACAGGCGATAGATCTACTTCCATTTTTTCCATCATCTTTGCACAATAATACTCGAAATCCTCCTGTTTCCTTTTAATAAACCCGGACTGCATGCACCCCCATTCGTCGATTCGGATAAATCCTTTCCTGGCATGATGCCACCCTGACAGAAAGACCAAAAAGCGTGGTGTATTGATCCCCTTTAGGTGCTTTGCCGGATAAAGCGCCAGCGTGCCAGAATTCTGAAAACCCGTTCGGGCATCAGCGTCTTTCCTTTTATATAATCCTCTGTGATCTCTCATAATGACTCCGTATGTATTTTTCCTTTCTATTACAATCTGTTTAGAGTTTGATTTGTTTTTTTACACAATGCAGTATTCAGGACTGTGAGGAAATAATCTATACAGATCCTCAGTTTTCCCAGATTCCGATCGCCAGCACCGTCATATCGTCCTGGGGCGGCTTGCCTGTCCAGTTCAATACCTGCTCCAAAACATGCTGGGCCATTTCCTTGGGATTCACCAAAAGCGTGCCCTGTATGATCGTTTCCAATAGGATATCCTGCTCTCCCACGGGAAGTGCATCCATCACGCCGTCTGTCACCATCACTACAAAATCTCCGCTGGCAAGCTGACGCTCCACGGAATCAATTTCTATCTGATGGAGCACCCCGATGGGAAGGCTGGTGGAACTTAAATGTTCCACCTGATCTTTCTGGCGGATAAATGTAGCGGATGCCCCCGCCTTGATCAGCTCGCATTTTCCGGTATACAGATCAAATACGCTCATATCAATGGTGGAATAATGGATTTCCTCCCGTCCCATTACCAGCGTAGTGTTTATCATCTGAATAGCCGTTTTTTCTGGAAATCCGGCTTCCAGCAATTCCTCCAAAAGCTCGATCACCAGCGTGCTCTCCCGGCATGCGTTCTCACCAGAGCCCATTCCGTCACACAACGCCACTGCCTGTCTCCCGCCCTGCAGAGCCAATGTCATGAAATTATCCCCGGAAATCTGACTGCCCCCTTTCCCGATCCGGGCGACTCCCTGTAGTGTGTAAAATACAGGCCCTTCCTGGCAGATAACCGTCGTATACTCCCGCCCAAGCGTCTGGGCGCCGATTCCGTCAGACACAAACCGCCGTCCCATCACTTCGGATACGGTCCTTACCATCTCTTTCAGTGTAATATTGACATCCTGCATGGCACGGGCCGTAATATGGACTTCATATTTTCCTTCCCGGTTCATAAAGAAATTCGTGTATAGTACCCGGATCCCCTTTTTCTTCATGGCAGCAACCAACCGCTTCTCCAGACGGTCGTCAATAAACAGGCTGTCCTCCAGTTCTTTTGCCGTCATCCGGATCATATCCGCAAAAGTGTCCATCTGGATAGCACATCCTTCCCTGCTCTGAGCCATACGGTTTGTCCACATCATATTTTGTCTGGCATCATGAAATGCCTCCAGCATTTTGCGCAGGAAACGGGGCGCCATGATGCAGCATTGTTTCAATTTCCGCTTCGTCTCTGTATTCAGCTCATTTCCATAGGAGTCCACCGCCGAAAGAATTTCGTAGCCCATCTGATAAGTATGGACAAAGTTCTCCCCCCAGCACCAGGAATATTTCTCGCATTTTTGGCAGACCTTCTCCTTCACTGTCTCGAACATTCCGTCGATTTCCTCGCTTGTAAAGGCTTTCTTTTTCTCTCCCATCTGCAAAAACGTATGGGAAAGCTGCTTTAAGGAATCCGCAAATTTCTCAATCTGTGTCACATATGGGCTGGTATGTAAAACTTGTCCATCCTCCATTAAACTAACCTCCTGGTATAAAAATCTGCCGCCGGATCATTTTGGTATGACAGGACAGCAAAAAACTCCAGGAATTCTCCTGGAGTTTCTCTTTTGTATGTTCTCTATTTGTCTTATATTCTGAAGCGCTTGCGCTGCCTGCACCAGCATATGCGCTGCTGAGTGATGTACTACTCCTCGGGCTGGAACAAAATCTCATTAGGATCTACCAGACCGAGCTTCTCCTGTGCCATATCCTTGATATAGTCTTCGCTTTTTACATATTCTGCATACTCTTTTACTTCTTCAGCACGTGCATTCTGCTCTTCAATCTGCGCCCGGAGCTCCGCCTCCTGCTGCTTATATACCTGATTGCGCCCATACAGGCTCACCGAATTCACAGCCAGCGCTGCTGCCAGCAGCCCCAAAACTGTGCAGATCACCACAACACTTCTCTTATGCTGCCGGAAGATTGACGAATGCTTTCGCTTCTGCTGCCTGCCGCCGGCATTTCCTTTCTTCTGCCCCATATAAATCCACCCATTATTAATTCCCTTTGTCAAGAACCGCTGAAAACCACCCGCAGTTCCCTTCTCCCCTAACCTATGATAGTATTTTATTCGTTTTTCTTCCTTTTTTCAAGGTTATTTTTCCACTTTGCCAATGTTTTTTTCAACAAAATTTTACAGAAAAATGCCAGAAAATTCCCAACTACAATCCCTAGTATGAAGAACCATCTGACACTGCCATAAGTTGTATGATACATCTGCCGAAACAGATAAACGCTGATTCCGATCCAATAAAAAAAATCTTCTATACTGACTGCTGCGGCAGAATGGGCGATAAGCTTCCTCAAAAGCAGCAGGATTTGATAACAGGAAAACGTAACGATTCCCGACAGGCCTGCATACAAAAAAATCACAGCCTCTTTTCCAATCCCAAGCATCATAGATCTTGCCTACTTAAATAATTTTGAAAAGAAATTATCGTTCTGGCCGCTTGCCTGGCTCACACTGGAATATGCAATACTGTCGATATTCCCGGAAAGATCTACCTCGCCCTTCTCTACACTGAGCCGATTCACATGCAGGTCAGTCCCTTTCACCATCAGCATTCCCTGCTCCGTCTCCAGCAGGATTTCATTTAGGTCAAAAGAAAGCACATCCAGCACTCCTGTCACCATACTTGTCTTCCGGTTATTCACAACCAGCTTGTGCGCCTTTACAGGCTGCCGTTCCTCCATATCCGTTCCCCCTTCGCCATGTCCTGTCAGCTCAATCATTCTATACCCTTTTATATATATGAAAGGTTGTATCAAATTATGACTAAAAAGATTGTGAGGGAGATTATTTATTTTACAGATACCGGAACAATTCCTTTGCTTCTTCCTTTTTCGTTGTATCTTGAATATCCAATACTTCCACCTTCACGTTCTTCGTTCCGAACTGGATTTCAATGACATCCCCAACTTTCACCTTCACAGAAGCTTTCGCCACAACGCCGTTCACCATGACACGGCCTGCATCGCATGCCTCATTCGCCACAGTCCTCCTCTTGATAAGCCGTGACACTTTTAAAAATTTGTCCAATCTCATATCAATATTTCCCCTTTCCTGCGATTTCCTCTCCGGCAGAAAAAATGCCTGCATGATCTGAAATCATACAGGCATTACAAATCCTAATTAGTTCACAGCGTCCTTCAAAGCCTTGCCTGCTTTGAACTTCGGTGCCTTGCAGGCTGCAATCTTCATGGTCTTGCCGGTCTGTGGATTCCGTCCTTCTCTTGCGGATCTTGAAGTCACCTCAAATGTACCAAATCCAACTAACTGGACTTTCTCGCCTTTCTTCAGTTCCTCCGTTATAACTTCAACGAAAGCTTTCATGGCTTTCTCAGCATCTTTCTTAGAAATTTCTGCATTCTCTGCGATCGCTGTCACCAATTCTGTCTTATTCATGGATGTTTCCTCCTCTTTACTGTACTAGAATAACATTCATTCTAATGATTCATTAAGGCAGTATATTTACATGCCAGGGCATGCCGGAATTTTTGCCTACACGTACTGTTATACCTGTTTCCAGAACCTTTGTCAAGGTATTTCAATGCTTTTGCGCCATTTCGGATATTTTTACCGTTTTCAAAACGTAATATCCACAGTTTGTCCCACACATATAGGTTCTGTTATTATAACATTTTATTAATCATATCCAGAACTTCTTTTCCCATTGCCGCAGACTTTTCATCTGCATCCTCCAGGGAAGTTCCCTTTACGCCATAATAGAATTTTACTTTCGGCTCTGTACCGGAAGGCCTTACACAAAGCCATGCGTCATCTGTCAGGTCATAGTAAAGCACGTTAGAGGACGGCAGCCCTGTCCCAGTCACTTCTCCAGTCTCCATATCCTTGATCGTATCCGCCTTGTAATCTCTTGCCTTCAGTACTTTGTAGCCAGCGATCTCTGTCGGTGGGTTCTTCCGCAGTGTCTCCAGGATCTCCTGGATCTTTGCAAGTCCTTCAATGCCCTTCAATGTAATGGACTGGATATCGTCTTTGTAATATCCATAACGGTCATACAATGCAATCATAGCATCCCACAGGTTCATGCCCTTTGTCTTATAATAAGCCGCAGCCTCACAGAGTGCCATTGTTGCCACGATCGCGTCCTTATCCCTTGCATGGGTTCCGATCAGGCAGCCATAACTCTCCTCAAACCCAAACAGGTACTCGCCCTTACCGCTTGTCTCAAATCCAAGGATCTGCTGCCCAATGAATTTGAATCCGGTGAGGCATTCGATCAGATCTACATTATAGTATTTTGCAATGGCATCCGCCATATTGGTCGTAACGATCGTCTTGATGAACTTTCCGTCCTCCGGAAGGCCGCCGTCCAGTTCTTTCTTCTGCCCGATCTCATAATCTGCAAGGAGGCATCCGGACATATTACCGGTCAGGGTGTGGTACTCACCGTCTTTGTCCTTCACACGGACGCCGAGACGGTCTGCATCCGGGTCTGTTGCCAGAACAATATCCGCGTCCACCTCTTTTGCCAGTTTCAGGCCCAGTTCAAATGCTTCTGCTGCTTCCGGGTTCGGATAGGATACGGTCGGGAATTCGCCGTCCGGCAGCTCCTGCTCTTTGACAACATATACATTTTCAAAGCCAAGTTCCTTCAAGATGCGGCGCGCCGGGATGTTGCCTGTACCGTGAAGCGGTGTATAGACGATCTTCAAATCCTTTGCCGCCGCGTCAATAGCATCCTGATGCTTCACCTGCTTTTTCAGCTCTGCTATATAAGCGTCGTCAATGTCCGCTCCGATGGACACATAAAGTCCTGCTGCCTTCGCATCCTCTAAAGGCATGGTCTTCATGGTGGTATAATCTTCTACCGCCTTCACCTCGTCCATGATTCCTTTGTCATGAGGCGGTGTGATCTGCGCGCCGTCTTCCCAGTATACCTTGTATCCGTTATACTCCGGCGGATTGTGGCTTGCGGTGATGTTGATACCCGCGATACAGGAAAGCCTCCGTACTGCATAGGAAAGCTCCGGGGTCGGACGTAAGGACTCAAACACATATGCCTTGATACCGTTCGCTGCCAGGCACAGTGCAGCCTCATTGGCAAATTCCGGTGACATCCGGCGGGAATCAAATGCGATCGCAACTCCCTTGTCCGCGCTATTGTTCTTAATGATGTAGTTTGCCAGCCCCTGGGTAGCTTTTCTGACCGTGTAAATGTTCATACGGTTTGTTCCGGCCCCGATAATGCCGCGAAGCCCGGCAGTCCCAAATTCTAAGTCCATGTAAAAGCGTTCTTTTATCTCGTTGTCATCCGCCTGGATACCTTCCAGTTCCGCTTTGGTATCTGCGTCAAAATATGGATTTGACAGCCATTCCTGGTATCTTTCCTTGTACTCCATCGTTGTACCTCCTGATAATATATATTCTATTCCTTGAACTATTCCCTGATACCCCTCAAAATCTGCCCGGCAGACAGGCACATCCGGCCGAATAGTTACCTGTTTGTCTATTATACATCAGGTTTCCATAAAAAGGAAGAGAATATCTTTTGTAAAAATCATAAAATTTCTCTACAGGATGAACCGAAATATCTTCTGCAAAAACTGTATTTTCTCCTCTGTCTGCAGCACGGCCGTCTGTAGTTTCTCCACACTCTTCTCCGGAATCCACGCCTTATTGGAATGGTAATACGTATTCGCAGTCTTCCAGAATTTTTCGGGATAGGAGGCCTTTAACGCTATAACCTCCAGTTCCTCCGGTTTAAGGGGCCGGACCTCCGCATAGGCCTCCAGCATAGCGCGGCCTAAGGATTCCTTCCATTTGTGCTTTTCCATGACTTTGCGCAGGAAATAATACAGATCCAGCGCCTGTACATCTATCCGGAAATGTTCAAAATTGGTGGTTGCGCTCCCGCCAGTCTCCGGCAGCATGAGTACATTGTGGTAATTATAATCCCCATGCACCAAAAGCCCCTGGGCCAGACTGTCCTGATACAGCCTTTCATACCCGGAATCTTCCAGCCGCTTCGTCACCTTCGCTGCCAGTTGATACATATTTTCAAAATATTTTAAAAAGAGATATTCAAACTCTCCTTTATTCACTTTATTTCTGATATAATTGCGGACTTTTTTCAGTTCCCGGTTATGGCAGAGGAATTCCTGCTTCAGATGCCTTCCCACAGGCGGACGCAGCGCATCCTCTTGGACTTGGCTGCCCTCTTCCTGCCACCGCATGATCCTATGGAGCCGTGCCAGGTTCCTGCACGCTTCCAGCACATCCGTCTCCCGGCGGACATCGCACTCCCGGCCGATATACCACTTTTTCAGCATATATCCGGACTGTCCGCGGAACGTGCTGAGCAAATCCTTTTCTCTGTTTAAGACAGGGATATCCACATCCGGATATCCTTCTGATTCCAGATGACATAACAATGTATACAATAAAAGAGCGCGTTTTTCAGAAAATGCCGCTTCTTTCAACACCATTGTCCCTTCATTTGTCTCGCAAAAAAACGCACCCCTGATCTTACGGGTGCTCATCACTTCGATGTCATATTGCTCTAAGACTTCCAATTCGTACTCTCTCATGGCTGCCCCCTCATATTATATTCACCGTCTAATGGTCCATCACAACTCTTTCTAATCTATGAGGGAAACAGCCCGGGTATGCTAAAGTCCAAGCTTTTCTTTTACATATTCACACAAAAGTTCTTTTTTATTACAATCCGGGTCGTCAATGACCCATTCCAGCAGTTCTTGAAGCATGCAGCCCAGTTCATGTCCAGGCTCCATGCCGATCGCCAGCAGGTCCTTCCCACTGACAGCCAGGTCACGCAATGTGACACAGTGCCCCTGTACCAGCGTTTCCTGATACAATTCACGCATTTTAATAATGTTTTCTACCTTCTCACGCTTTTGATACACATTCTGCGCCTTGGTATCGGCAAGGCGCACAGCCAGATAATACGGAAACAACTCCACGCCGATCCTGTTCATGGCGCGCCGCACATTTTCCGGGGTTGCCTCTACACGGTAATCGTGATAGCACACCAGGCGGGCAACTTTTTTGATCGTGTCATTGTCAAATTTCAGACGCCGCATCACCGTATTGGCAATCTCCTCACTCACGATCGCATGTCCTTTAAAATGATCCCGTCCATTTTCATCCGTCGTTTTCATCGCCGGTTTTCCCATATCATGGAACAGCATCGTCAGACGCAGGATCTTGTCCCTTTTTATATTTTTAATGGCATGGATCGTATGCTCTGCCACATCATATTTGTGATGCGGGGTATTCTGCTGCACACCTTCCATCTCGTCCCATTCGGGCAGAATAATCTTCGTAATCCCAAGGCGGTAAGCATCCCGTAACCGCTCTGGATGCGGGGAAACTAATATCTTCAGCAATTCCACCCGTATCCGCTCGGCGCTCACATGTTCCAGAGTCGGAGCCAGCTCCTGAATGGCCCCTTCTGTATCAGGCTCAATGGAAAAGCCAAGCTGCGCCGAAAAGCGGACGGCACGCAGAATCCGTAAAGCATCCTCTGCAAACCGTTCCTTCGGGTCTCCCACGCACCGGATCAAATGATGGTTCAAGTCTTTCATTCCGCCGAACGCATCCACCAGACGCACCTCATCATTATACGCCATCGCATTGATCGTAAAATCCCTGCGCTTTAAATCTTCTTCCAGCTTGTTCGTAAACCTGACCTCCTTTGGATGGCGGCTGTCCTCGTAGACGCCGTCAATCCGGTACGTTGTCACTTCAAAGCTGTCTTTTCCTAAAAGCACGGTCACGGTTCCATGCTCAATTCCAGTATCCACTGTCCGGCGGAACATCTTCTTAACTTCCGCCGGCTTTGCTGAGGTCGTGATATCCCAATCCTGGGGTTTTTTTGCAAGGATAGAATCCCGCACACAGCCGCCCACAGCATATGCTTCATGCCCGTGCAGCTGCAGGTTCAAAATAATCATCAGTACTTTATTTGGCAATACAATCTTCACACGAACACATCCTTTTACTTGTACGATTTTACTGCTTACAGATTTCTGATCTGCCTGTCATTCTAATTATAATTCACAGTTGTTCACTGTCCTTGGGAATGGCACCACGTCCCGGATATTGGCCATGCCTGTAAGATACATCACACAGCGCTCAAATCCCAGCCCGAATCCCGCATGACGGGTAGAGCCATATTTCCTCAAGTCCAGATAGAACTGATAGTCTTCTTCTTTTAAATTCAATTCCTGCATCCTTGAACGAAGCTTCTCATAGTCGTCTTCCCTCTGGCTGCCGCCGATGATCTCCCCGATACCAGGCACCAGACAGTCCACAGCAGCGACCGTCTTCCCATCGTCATTCTGCTTCATATAGAATGCTTTGATCTCTTTCGGATAATCCGTCACAAATACCGGACGCTTATAGACCTGCTCAGTCAGATACCGCTCATGCTCGGTCTGAAGGTCGCATCCCCAGGATACCTTATACTCAAACTTGTCATTATTCTTGCTCAAAAGCTCAATAGCCTCCGTATAAGTCACTCTCGCGAAATCAGATTCCACTACATTTTTCAGACGCTCCAGCAGCCCCTTGTCCACAAAGGAATTAAAGAACTTCATCTCCTCCGGCGCCTCTTCCATCACATAGGAAATCACATATTTCAGCATAGACTCTGCCAGTTCCATATCGTCATCCAGATCCGCAAACGCGATCTCCGGCTCGATCATCCAGAATTCTGCTGCATGGCGGGTGGTGTTGGAATTTTCCGCCCGGAAAGTAGGGCCGAATGTATAAATGCTCCGGAAAGCCTGAGCATAAGTCTCTCCGTTGAGCTGCCCGCTTACGGTCAGGCTGGTCTCCTTCCCGAAGAAATCCTGTGTATGATCAACGCTTCCATCCTCATTCTTCGGAAGATTTTCCATATCTAATGTAGTCACACGGAACATCTCGCCTGCGCCTTCGCAATCGCTTCCCGTGATCAGCGGAGTATGCACATAGACAAATCCCCGTTCCTGAAAAAATTTATGGATTGCATAAGCCGCCAGAGAACGGACACGGAATACAGCCTGAAATGTGTTCGTCCTGGGACGCAAATGGGAAATTGTCCTAAGATATTCAAAACTATGCCGTTTCTTTTGAAGCGGATAGTCCGGCGCAGAAGCCCCTTCTACCGTCACTTCCTCTGCCTGTATCTCAAACGGCTGCTTCGCCTGCGGCGTTGCCACCAAAGTGCCTCTCACAACGATGGCTGCACCCACATTCTGCTTTGAGATCTCCTGGAAATTGTCCATCTTATCATGATATACGATCTGCAGCGGCTCAAAATAAGAACCGTCATTCACTACAATAAATCCAAATGTCTTAGAGTCCCGGATACTGCGGATCCAGCCTCCAACGGTTACTTCCTTGTCCAGATAATTTTCCCTGTTCTTAAACAGTTCCCGAATTGTTACTAATTCCATATGACAGCACTCCTTTATGTTTCTCATGTTATGCACAGTTCCTTACCATTATAAACACATTCCTCACATTTCATCAACACTTTTTCTTCATATTTTATGGTGTTTATTGATAGATTTGTGTCTTTTGTGTGAAAATAATTGGAAAATTCTGTTGACAATCCCATTATCCCCCTCCTATACTTTTAGATGGGGCAGAATCTGAAGAAAAGGAGAATGAACGTTATGAAATTAAGAGTAAAGAAGAGCATCGTATTATGTTTGATCTGTACGATGCTCCTTGGTATGATGGGGATGGAGGCCTCCGCAGCGGACATTACATATATATATGACGATGTCGGAACGATGTATAATCTGGTCAACAACTTCCGTCAAAGCGGTGAAGGCTGGTACTATAATGAAAGCAACCAAAAAGTTGCCGCTCAGGCACTCCAGCCTTTAGCATATGATTATAATTTAGAGAAGATCGCTATGATCAGAGCAGCAGAACTGGTGCAGTCCTACAGCCATACCAGGCCAAATGGACAGGATGTATCTGGTCTTGTATTTGGTCTTGGCATGCATATGTCCGGCGAAAATATTGCCTGGGGTGAAAGCTACCTCGGAACTGCAGAATCTATTTTTACAGCATGGCGTGAAGAAGATCAAGCCTATGCCGGCCAAGGACACAGAAGAAATATGCTCAGCGCAGCCATCGGCTATACTTCCATAGGGATCGGCCATGTACGCGCAAATGGCAAAGATTACTGGGTACAGGTATTTGGCGACGGCTCCGGCGGCGGTTCCCGCGAAGATTTAAACGGGACAACTTCAACACCAACTGAGCCTTCAACACCAACAACCCCAGATACACCAGCAACACAGTATCCGGTACTGGAAGGTGCCAACACTGTATGGGCAAAGAGCAGCGGCAGTCCGCTGGTTGTAAGGATTGACGCAGATATTACAAACTTTTCTGGTATCGTGATCAATGGCGTTGTAGTCGACCCCAGCAATTATGAGGTTACATCAGGCTCAACAATTGTTACATTTAAACCAGAATATATGAATCTTCTGAGTGCAGGAAACTATACAATGCGCGTAAACTTTAAAGACGGCGGTTATGCCGACGTTCCTTTTACTGTTGATACAACAACAAGTACTGATACCGATGCGTCAAATTCACAGAACAGCACGGCCGGCACGCAGAACAATGCAGCAGGCACACAGAACACAACGACTACTGCAAACAATACCAGATCACCTCAGACAGGTGACAGCACATCAAGCATGACTGTTGTATTCTTGATGCTCGCTGCGGCATGTGGTACAGCAGTATGCCAGATTTCCAGAAAAAAAGTACGGTAATATTACAACAACTTCAATTCTGCCCAAATTACAAAACGCGCTGACGGCGCGTTTTGTTTCATTCTAACTTCTATTTTCTTCTTTTCATTCCCACTCAAATAGGTTACAATAAACTCTATATACAGGAGGATTTTCAGAAACCATGAACCAAAAAACTTTAACAAAATTAGAATATGATAAAATCACCGCTCTTTTAGAAGAGCAGGCATCCTCATTCCGCGGGAAGCAGCTCTGCCGGCGTTTAAAACCTATGAGCGATCTAGAGCGGATCGATACTGCCCAGGAGCAGACCGCGGCTGCATTTACCCGGATCGTCAAAAAAGGACGTGTTTCTTTCGGGGATGCCGCCCCCATTGAGGAATCTATGAAACGGCTGGAGGTGGGAGCCGCACTTGGAAGCGGAGAGCTGCTGCGGATTTGTAAGCTTTTACAGAATGCCGCGCGGGTGAAGTCCTATGGAAGGCACGACACCCAGGAAGACTCTGCGGACTGTCTGGATGTCTACTTTGATGCATTGGAGCCGCTGACAGCTTTATCCAATGAAATCGAACGCTGTATCCTCAGCGAAGAGGAGATCAGCGATGATGCCAGCCCTGCATTAAAAAGGATCCGCCGCAGCATCGGTGGAATCAACGATAAAGTCCACTCCACACTGAACGGCCTGGTGAACGGCTCTCTGCGCTCCTATCTGCAGGATCCGATCATCACCATGCGCGGAGACCGTTACTGTATCCCGGTCAAATCCGAATACCGAGGCCAAGTGAATGGGATGATCCACGACCAGTCTGCCACAGGATCCACACTCTTTATTGAGCCGATGGCAGTGGTAAAACTGAACAATGACTTAAAGGAACTTTATGCAAAGGAACAGGAAGAGATCCAGGTCATCCTGGCCCGGTTAAGTGAGGAAGCTGCAGGATATGTCGAAGAAATCCGTGCCGATTACCGTTGTCTGACCGACCTTGATTTTATTTTTGCAAGAGGGCATCTTGCCCTGTCCATGAACGGAAGCCGCCCTGTCTTGAATGAAGAAGGACGGATCCATATCCGAAACGGCAGGCATCCCCTTCTGGATGCCAGGACAGTGGTACCCATCACCGTAACCTTGGGACAGGATTTCTCTCTGTTGATCATTACCGGCCCCAATACCGGGGGCAAGACGGTCTGTCTGAAAACCGTCGGGCTTTTTACCCTGATGGGGCAGGCCGGGCTCCATATTCCGGCCTCAGACCGCTCGGAGCTTGCGGTATTCCATCAGGTATACGCAGATATCGGAGATGAGCAGAGTATTGAACAGAGCTTGAGCACCTTTTCTTCCCATATGACCAACATTGTATCTTTCCTGCAAAAAGTAGACGAGCGCTCCCTGGTGCTCTTTGACGAGCTGGGAGCCGGCACGGATCCTACAGAGGGCGCCGCGCTTGCCATTTCCATTCTTTCTTATCTCCATGAACAAGGAATCCGCACGATGGCGACTACCCATTACAGTGAGTTAAAGGTGTATGCCCTCTCCACTCCCGGCGTGGAGAATGCCTGCTGTGAATTCGACGTGGAAAGCCTGAAACCAACCTACCACCTGCTCATCGGCATTCCCGGGAAAAGTAATGCATTTGCCATATCTGGAAAGCTGGGTCTGCCGGACTATATCATCGAGGACGCAAAAAAGCGCCTGTCCGAACAGGATATTTCCTTTGAAGACCTGCTGACTGACCTGGAGGCAGGCAAACGGACTATCGAAAAGGAACAAGAAGAAATCCAGGCCTACAAACGTGAAATGGAGCGGTTAAAATCCCAGCTCCGCCAGAAAGAGGAACGCCTGGATGAGCAGCGGGAACGTATCATAAAAGAAGCGAATGAAAAAGCTAACGCTATCCTTCGGGAAGCAAAAGAAATGGCAGATGAGACTATCCGCAATTTCCATAAATTCGGCAAAGAAAATATTTCTGCCGCAGAGATGGAAAAAGAGCGGGAGCGCCTTCGCAAAAAAATCAAAGATACCACTACCGATTCCTCTTTGAAAGCAAAGAAACCCAAAAAGGAGCATAAGCCCGATGATTTTAAGCTGGGTGAATCCGTAAGAGTGCTCAGCATGAACCTCTCAGGTACAGTCCGTTCCCTGCCTGACCCACGGGGAAATGTAACTGTACAGATGGGGATTTTAAGCTCCCAGGTCCATATCTCCGACTTAGAGATCATGGAAGAAAAAAATCCATTCTCTACTTCAAAGAAAAACCACACCGGAAGCGGCCGGATTAAGATGGGGAAATCCCTCTCTGTCAGCCCGGAAATCAACCTGCTGGGAAAAACCGTGGATGAGGCAGTCATGGAGCTGGATAAATATCTGGATGACGCGATCCTTTCGCATCTTAGCACTGTCCGCGTCGTGCATGGCAAAGGCACCGGGGCATTGCGAAAAGGCATCCATGAATTCCTGCGCAGGCAGAAACATGTGAAATCCTACCATTTGGCAGAATATGGGGAAGGGGATGCAGGGGTCACGATCGTGGAGTTCAAGTAAAAAACCGAATGAAAAAACCAACGCAGCCTATTCAAATTCATTTTCTGCGGGTATAAGGAACTGGTTTTCAGATATTTCTATCTGAGAAAGCAACTGCTCAGAATATAAAGGAGATCATATATCATGGTAGCAAAACAAAAAATATTAATTGTAGACGACGATGAGAACATTGCAGAACTGATATCTCTGTATCTGAATAAAGAGTGCTTTGACACAAAAATCGTATTTAATGGGGAAGATGCCCTTACTGCATTTGAAGCCTACCAGCCAAATCTGATACTGCTGGACCTGATGCTTCCCGGCATAGACGGATACCAAGTCTGCCGGGAGATCCGTGCCGGTTCCTCTGTCCCCATCATTATGCTTTCCGCCAAAGGCGAAGTATTTGACAAAGTCCTAGGGCTGGAACTGGGCGCCGACGACTATATCATGAAGCCCTTTGATTCCAAAGAAATGGTCGCCCGTGTCCGCGCCGTCCTGCGCCGCTGCCAGACCCAAAAACAGGAGTCCGCTTCCGTTGACAAGGCAAAGTGTGTAGAATATCACGGCCTGACCATCAACCTGACCAACTATTCCGTTGTCTGTGACGGCCGCCAGGTGGAAATGCCGCCCAAAGAGCTGGAACTGCTCTATTTCCTTGCCGCATCTCCAAATCAGGTATTCACAAGAGAACAGCTTCTGGACCAGATTTGGGGCTACGAGTATATTGGAGATACCCGGACTGTGGACGTTCATATCAAACGTCTGAGGGAAAAGGTGAAAGACCATCCCTCCTGGTCCATCAGTACTGTATGGGGGATTGGATACAAATTCGAGACAAGGTCAGCCACCTAGTACAGGCACACAGAAATCAAAATTTTGCCGCTTAGCGCAAGGGACCGCCAGGCAGCACATGATTGGAGGCACACATGAAAAGCACCCTGCATTTGAAATTTGTTTTCCTATATATTATATTCGGTTTTCTGATGATCTTTACCGCCGCCACGCTCGGAAAGCAGCTTCTTCTGAACCAGCTGAAGGCGGACTCATCACAATCCTTATATCGGGAAGCGAATCTGGCCGCCTCCAATTACCTGCCGTCCTATTTTACAGAAAACCTAAGTTCCTGGGATGTCCATTTTCAGTTAAATGCCATGCGTATTTATCTGGATTCTTCACTCTGGTTCGTGGGGGCTGACGGAACACTCATTACCGCTTCTAATCTGGAAAATACATCCGCGCCGGAGATCATCGTGGAATTTGATCCCGCGGAGATCGGCGGAAACCAGCATGTAGAAGGCGACTACCACGGCTATTTCCAGGAGGAAGTCATAACTGTCATGGCTCCGGTGATCCAAGGTTTTCATACAAAGGGATATCTATTGATCCATCAGCCTGTTACGATTTTAGAGACACGCTGTTCCAGGATGATGCTGCCATTTTATATCACACTTGGAGTCATCTTTATTCTGTCGCTGATTTTTCTGATAGGCTTCCAATATTTTGTTTACCGTCCTCTGCGTCTCATCACAGAGGCTGCTACCCAGTATGCATCCGGTAATCTGGATTACGAAATCCCGGTATATACACAGGATGAAATGGGCTATCTTTCTGCCTCTTTAAACTATATGTCCTCTCAGTTAAATGATATGGAAGATTACCAGAAAAAAATCGTGGCAAATGTATCCCACGATTTCCGTTCTCCCCTGACTTCCATCAAAGGCTATGTAGAGGCCATGACAGACGGAACTATTCCGCCAAAGCTGCATGAAAAATATTTAAATATTATTTTATTTGAAACCGAGCGCCTGGCGGATCTGACAAAAGATCTGCTGACCTTGAATGAATTTGACACCAAAGAGCTGATGCTGGATAAAACCCGCTTCGACATCCAGGAAATGATCAAAAAGACCGCCGCCTCTTTCGAGGGCGCCTGCACGGAAAAGCGGGTTTCTATTGAATTGCTTTTTTTGCCGGAACCGGCTTATGTACTGGCCGACAGCCGGAAAATCCAGCAGGTACTTTACAACCTGATAGACAATGCCGTCAAATTCAGCGAAATTGAGAGTTCTGTCAAGGCCGAGGTTACACAAAAAGGCGGAAAAATCTTTGTTTCCGTAAAAGATGCGGGCATTGGCATCTCCAAAAAAGAAATCAACAAAATCTGGGAGCGTTTTTATAAATCTGACGCCTCCCGCGGAAAAGATAAAAAGGGAACCGGATTGGGCCTGTCCATCGTAAAAGAGGCTATCCTGGCCCATGACGAACACATCAATGTTATCAGTACCGAAGGGGTTGGAACTGAATTTATCTTTTCACTGGCCCGCGCGGAATAAAAACAGGAGCATCCATTTACTCATAAAGCATCTTCTGGATGGATTCCTCATTCATATTATCCTTTGTCAGCCAGAGATAGCTTGTACTGACCTCAGCCTCATTTCCCGCCTCCAGGACAGTCCTGGCCGCCGCTACAACGGAAGCATATCCCATGCCAAACGGATTCTGCACTATCAAGCCTGCGATTTCCCCTGATTCCAAAGCCAGAAGCTGCTCTTTCCCTGTATCAAATCCAACGAGCATGATCTGAGCAGTATCCCGGCTGCTGCCATCCTGATTTCCGCTCTCCTCATTCTGATCCTCTGATGCCGGAGCACTGCCGTCTTTCCCATTCTCTGGTACAGCAGATACATCCTCACTCTTTTCTTCCCCTGATGCAGCAGATGCGGCTTCCCCGCTCTTTTCTTCCTCTGATGTGTCAGATGCGGCTTCCCCGCTCTTTTCTTCTTCTGATGTGTCAGATGCGGCTTCCCCGTTCTTTTCTTCCTCTGATGTGCCAGACGCATTTCCACTTTCGTTCTTTCCGTCCCCTGACGCATCAGACCTGCCGCTGTTTTTTTCCGGCATCTCATCTTCCTCCGTTCTCACCTGCCCCGCCCGCCGGATCGACTCCAGTGCAAGCAAGGTGGCAGAGGAATTAGTCCCAAATATCCCTCTGAGGTTCGGATACTTTTCCATCATATACTGTACGGCATCCATATCAGAAAAACTTTCCTTCTCAATCGGCCTTTCTCCTTCTTTCAGCTTTTCGTTCTGCTTTGCGGCCATCTCTTTCTTGATATCATCCAGCATATCACAATAAATCACTTCCACCACATGGATATCCGGGTGGTTCTGCTCCATTTCCTCCTGGAAACTCTGTACACGTTCCCTGGCAGTCTCGGACTTCGAATCATGAGCCAGCACGATCACGTCCCCTTTCTTGTCAATCTCATCAGCCAGCTTATATGCCCCCGTACGTGCCGCCTCCCGGTTGTCCGTTTTCACTGTACACTGGATTCCCTGATACTGATTTCCCGAATCCAATGCAATGATGGGAATGCCATTTTCCGCGGCAAGGTCAAACTGTACCGTACAAGCCGCCTCGTCAATACTGGCTATCCCGATCACATCCGGATAACGCGACAATTCCTCATCCAAAATATTCACCTGCTCGTCAATATCCTCCGCTTTTGCAGGTCCATTATACGTCACCTTGATCTTATCATTCCCAGAATATCCCAGCTGTGCATTCAAATCTTCCGCCGCCTGCATCACCCCGTCTCTTACGGCTTTCCAATAAGAAGTTCCTTCCATCTTTCCAATAATGGAAATATACGTTCCCGGCTCAAGAGCCAGCCCCCGGACATCGCCATAGGCAGACGGTGATATTGCATTCAAATTAGCCTGATACTCCGGTTCTACTGTCGTATCCCCTGTGAATGTCGCTTTCTTCTCCTGCGCACAAGCCCCGGCAGACAATACCATTACAAGTACCATTGCAGCAGCGGCTATTCTTCTCCGATTCATAATCAAACTCATCTCCTCTACTTATGAAAAAACTCACACTACAATACTATACACACTTTTCATGAAAAAAAAAGGAATATTTTCTTAAATTTTTTATGAATACGATTTTTAAATAAATTTCCTTGTATATTTAAGCCTTTTGTATTAGAATAAAGAAAGCAATAGTCCTATTGCAATAATAAAAAGGAGGATACATACTATGGCACGCGTTATTAGTGATGAATGTGTTAGCTGCGGTACCTGTGAGGCTGAATGCCCGGTAGGCGCTATTTCCGAAGGAGATGGAAAATACGTCATTGATGCTGATGCATGTATTGACTGCGGAGCATGTGAAGGAGCCTGTCCTACAGGTGCTATCGCTGAAGCATAATTCCGTCAGATATGCTGGCAGATCTTCTGTCAGCTATAAATGGGCATTTCCAGATATACATACTATCTGTAAATGCCCATTTTATATATTAAAATCCCCTTCTGTCTTTCTGTTCTCTGCATCAAAAATTGTCTTTATTTGACGAACGCTTTTTTCCATCCATCCCCCTTCTATATGCTATAATATATGCGAAAGCAGCAGCTATATGAATCATAACTTGCCAATCGCTGATATATGTCCAAACAGAGTCTATCAACATCCTAAGGAGGTATCACAATATATGGGCGAAGTCAGATACATGATTTCCGAGGCCGCCAAAAAGGTCCAGGTCGAATCTCATGTCCTGCGCTACTGGGAAGAAGAGTTAGGATTGGAGATCGGCCGCACCGACATGGGGCACCGATACTATACTGAAGATGACATACAGCTTTTCCTCTGTATCCAGAAACTAAAGAATGAAGGAATGCTCCTGCGGGACTTAAAGCCCATGATTCCTGAATTAACTGCGACGCGCAAAAGACTAAATGCCGCAAGATCAGAAAAAGAGGCGCAGTCCGCCGCGAAAGCCCGCGTTAAAACCGACGCTGTATCTGACCAGTCTGGGGATAGTTCCGACAAAACGGAGGCCATATCCGGCCAAACCGGCATGGCGTCTGACAAAGGCGGTACGATCCCCGTCAAATCCAGCCAAACCGATGCGTACTCCGGCGAAGATCCAGAAACCGATCTGCCAAATCCTGTCACTGCGGACACTACAAAGGAAGCGTCCGTTTCTACAAAGCTGGCGTCCCCCGACACAGAGGTCATCCAAATGACTCAGTTAGAACAGGTACGCTCCTTGATCGGGGATGTCCTGACAGACGTAGTCTCTGCCAACAACGAGACATTAAAAAAAGACATCAGCCGAAAAGTCACTGCTGATGTCATCCGGGAAATGGATTTTCTGTTCCAGGCAAATGAACGCCGTGAGGAAGAGCATTATCGGAAATTGGACATGCTCATACGCCAGCAGCAGGCCCACCGGAAAGAAGCCATGAGAGAAACCCCTATCGGGAAGCTGAAAAAGCTGCTTACATAATGTCTCTCAAGGCTGTTCATATGCCGATCCGGCCCTCTCTTTATTCCGGCTGCCGCAGTTCATTCCCAAAGCGGGTGTACTGCGGCATCCATGCCAGGCGCACAGTCCCGATCGGGCCGTTCCTCTGCTTGGCAATGATGATCTCCGCAATATTCTTATCATCTGTATCCGGGTTGTAATAATCATCTCTATATATGAACATGCACACATCGGCATCCTGTTCTATAGCACCAGACTCACGCAAATCTGAAAGCATGGGCCGCTTGTCCGTCCGCGATTCCACGGCACGGCTCAGCTGGGACAGTGCAACAACCGGCACGTTCAGCTCTCTTGCCAGACCTTTTAAAGAACGTGAAATCTCAGAAATCTCCTGCTGGCGGCTTTCATTGCTTCTGCGGCTGCTGCCGCTCATCAACTGCAGATAATCAATGATGATCAGATCCAGCCCCTGCTCCAGCTTATATTTTCTACATTTGGAACGCATTTCAGCAATCGAAATACCAGACGTATCATCAATAATAAGTTTCGATTTTCCAATGATTCCAGCACCCTCTATCAGCTTTTCCCAATCCGTATCTTTTAAATTTCCGGTGCGCAAAAGCTGTGCATCCACATGGGATTCCAGCGAAAACAGTCGATTGACGAGCTGCTCCTTAGACATTTCCAAACTGAACACTGCCACCGCGCGGTTCTGGCGGAAAGCCACATGCTGCGCGATATTCAGCACAAATGCCGTCTTTCCCATAGACGGCCTGGCTGCGATCAATATCAGATCGGAATTCTGCAGGCCCGACAGTTTATAATCCAGATCAATAAAACCAGTCGGAATCCCTGTCACATTCCCTCTTGTCTTGGACGCCTTCTCAATCACGTCCAATGCATTCAATACCACTTGCTTGATCGGCACATATTCCTGGAAATTCCCACGCTCCACCACCTCAAATACCTGCTTCTCCGTCATCTCTAAAATCTCTTCCAGAGGACGGTTCTCCATATAGCAAGTATTCGCGATCTCTTCATTCATCTTGATCAGCTTGCGCAGCGTCGCCTTTTCTTTCACGATCTGGGCATAATATTTTACATTGGCCCAGGTCTGGACCGATGTCAGCAAATCTCTGGCATACTCCATGCTGCTGACCTCCGGCGGGACATTTTTTTCTTTTAGGTGTTCCTGCAGAGTGATCAGATCCACCGGCCTGCCCATATGGAATAACTCCACCATAGAGTCAAAAAGGATGCCATACGCAGCCTGGTAGAAATCATCTCCCGCCAAAATTTCGGATGTCTCCATGATCGCGTCCTTATTTAGCAGCATGGCGCCTATCACGGCAGCCTCCGCCTCAATGCTGTGAGGCAGGATTCGTTTAATTACTGCTTCTTCCATAAAGCAACCCTCTTACGCCTCTTCACTGATCAGCACTTTCAGTTCTACTGTCACTTCCGGATGCAGCTTGATCGGTACATTGTGCGTTCCAAGAGATTTTAATACTTCTTTTAACTGAATCTTCTTTTTGTCTATATCCAGTCCCATCTGCTCCTTCACCGCAGCCGCGATCTCCTTGCTGGATACAGAGCCGAATGCTTTTCCGCCTTCTCCTACCTTGATCCGCAGTTCCACCTGCCCTGCCTTGATCTGTTCTGCAAGCGCCTTTGCCGCCTCCAGATTTTCCTTTGCTACCTTCTTCTCATTCTCCTTCTTCAGCTTTAAGTCATTGAGGTTCTTGCCGTTTGCCTCTAACCCCAGCTTCTTCGGCAGGATAAAGTTCCTCGCATATCCGTCGTTTACATTCACGATTTCCCCCTTTTTGCCAAGGGATTTTACATCTTCTAATAAAATGACTTTCATAATCTGTCCACTCCTGTTCTTATAAATTCTTCACTTTTCCTTATAATTCCCGTCAGATATCCCCCATCTCGATCATCTGATCGATGGTGTCTTTCAACTGCTCAATTGCCGCCGGGATGTCTGTATGGTCAAACTGTGCGCCTGCCGCGTTGATATGTCCGCCTCCGCCCAGCTTTTCCGCAATGATCTGCACGTTCACCTCGTCAATAGAGCGTGCGCTTAAGAAAATCCTCCCATTGTAAATCGTCAGCACAAAGGAAGCTTTAATGCCGCTGATATCCAGCAGCTCATTGGCTGCCTGGGCCCCTAGTACGGTTGGGCTTTCAATCCCTCCAGGGCACTCGGCAATGGCGTATTCCTCACGGTACACTTCCGCCATCCGCACGGTTTCCGCCTTTGCACGGTATGATTCCATATCATCACGGAACATCTTCCTGACACGGGTAATATCTGCTCCGCACCTCCGCAGATACGCAGCCGCTTCAAATGTCCTCACACCCGTCCGGTTCATGAAGTTACGTGTGTCTATCATAATCCCTGCATACAGGCAGTCAGCCTCGACTGACGGAACCCGAAGATCGTCCTCAATATACTGTAGTACTTCTGCAACCATCTCACAGGTAGAAGAAGAATATGGCTCCACATAAGAAAGTACCGCATTGTCAATCACTGTACTGCCCTGCCTGTGGTGGTCTAACACGGCGATCGTCCTGCATCTTAACAGCTCAGGGCACTCTGTCATCTGTGGCTTATTTGTATCCACAACAACGACCATGGTATTTTCATTCATGCGTTCCAATGCCCGCTCCGGCGTAAGAAATATATCACTTTCATAGGCGGAACTGTCTATGATCTCATCATATAGAGGCCGGATCGAATTCGAGACTTCATCCAGAATAATATGGGCTTTCTTGCCAAGTTCCTTCGCGGCACGATAAATCCCCATACAAGCGCCAAGGCTGTCCGCATCCGCAAGCTTGTGCCCCATCACGAAGATCTGATCCTTCACAATAATAAATTCACGCAGCGCCTCCGCTTTTACACGGGCTTTCACACGTGTATTTTTGGAAGTCTGTTCCTTCTTCCCGCCAAAGTATGTAATACCATGGCTGTCCTTCACCACTGCCTGATCGCCGCCTCTTGCCAGAGCAAGGTCAATTGCCACACGGGCATAACTGTAACTCTGCATATAAGTTCCCGAATTCAGCCCCAGGCCGATACTCAGCGTGGCTGTCCGTGCATTCCCAATGCTGACCTGCTTGACCTCTTCAAGAATAGAGAACCTGTCTGCCTCAAATTTCCGATAGGCCTCCTTCTTGATGACGATAAAGTATCTGTCCTTCTCTAACTTTTTCACGAGCCCGTCCGCATCGTTCACATATTTTGTAATCTTCCGGTCGATCAGCGCCACCAGAAGAGACTGCCGCACTTCCTCTACACTTTCCATAATCTCATCATAATTATCAATATAAATCAATCCGGCAATCATGCTCTGGTTTTCATTTTCTCTGATGACAGCATTCAGTTCTGTCACATCGATCATATAAACCGCAATAAAATATTCCTTTTCCCGTGGGATCTGCAGTACTTCTTCAGTCTCGCTGAACCCTTCCATGGAAACCTTGCCAAGCAGCACCTGATAATCCCGCCCGCCGTACTCCACTTCCAGCTCTACATGCTCCATATCATCCTTCGGAAATACATTTTTATTAATATCGGGCATCAGTTTATTCAGATATCTGTCACGCCGCTTACTGCAAAATAATTCCTCAAAACGGTCATTCCTCCATAGGATCCTGCCGTCCTCCATTAAAATCGCGTATGGGATCGACAGTTCTTTCAGCAGCGTATTCTGGATTCCCTTGTACTGCATGGAAAACTGTATCATATCTGAGAGAATCAAGGACTGATTGTAAAAATACAGAATGCCCACGATCACCACGTAAATAATCACGAATACAGACATTACCCCGCCTGCCTTGCGGTCAATCTTGTATATCCAGATATTCATAGCAAGTAGAAGTACCGTCATAATGACCGGCCACTGCATATACATCTTCAACTGGCCTTTTAAACGCACATCTTTCTTTTTCATGTTTTTGCCCTCTTTTAAATTTGTATCCAAGATACCCTCTGGGTATAACCAATTGCTCTTGTACACAGTGCTGCCCGGCCGCTGCCAGACAGCAATTCCAATCACTAACTTCTTTAGTATACCACCTTTTTTACAATTAATCCACTAGTTTGTTCTGCCTTGTCATTTCCTTAACACAAAAAAGCCGGATTTCCGGTATATTCCTGAAATCCAGCCTCTTTTATCTTCCTGCCATATCCGGCGGCTGAACAGCCAACGGATACACAAATCCTGCCAGACACTCCTGTCCTGGCAATTCCTTAATCCTGAACGTATGGCATCAAAGCAATATGCCTTGCCCTCTTGATCGCTACTGTAAGCGCTCTCTGATGCTTTGCGCAATTTCCTGTGATTCTTCTTGGAAGAATCTTTCCTCTTTCAGAAATATATTTCTTCAGCTTTGCTACGTCCTTGTAATCAATCTCATTATTTTCTTTTCCGCAGAATACACATACTTTTTTCCTTCTGCGTACCGGGCCTCTTCTCTTGAAGCCACCCTCTGGTCTGCTTCCCTTTTCGTAAGCCATCTCTACTATACCTCCTGTTATCTAGCTGAACGGCAGTTCTTCCTCAATCCCATCCGGAATATTCATAAAGCCATCACCTGCATCTGCAGCCGGAGGCGGAGCGGGCTGCTGGTAGGAATTCTGCTGATAAGAATTCCGCCCTGCCTCATACTCAGCCTTGCTCTCGGCAAATTCCTGATCCTCCACAATGACCTCTGTCGTGTACACTTTGACACCGTCCTTGTTCGTGTAGCTTCCCGTCTGGATACGTCCGGAAACGGACACCCGCATGCCCTGGCGGAAATACTTCTCAGCAAACTCTGCAGAACGCCCAAATACAACACATGGGATAAAATCTGCGGTAGGCTCGCCGTCTCTCTTAAACTTCCGGTCTACGGCTACCGTGTATCTTCCTATTGCTGTTGCGCTCTCAGCCTGCGAATATCTGACTTCCGGGTCTCTTGTCAGGCGACCCACCAATACTACTTTATTCATATATACCTCTTTCTTTATGCCTCTTGTCTAACGCATAAATATCTGAGCACATTATCCATGATGCGGATACGCTGCTCCACTTCGCCTGGAACAGCACTGTCAGACTCGAAGTGTACAAAGTAATAAAAGCCTTCTCTCATCTTCTGAATCTCATAGGCAAATCTTCTCTTGCCCCACTCATCAACATCTGTCACATTGCCGCCGAAACGTGTGATCAGCTCTTTTACTTTTTCCATTACTCCTGCTCTTTCTTCGTCTTCGAGCTTTGCGCTGACAACTACGGCTAACTCATACTTGTTCATGTGTCTTGCACCTCCTTCTGGTCTCTGGCCCCCGCCTGCCCGGGAGCAAGGAATCTAGATCATACGATGCCAGGCTCATCACCTGACCGGTATGTCACAGCTATTTATGATAGCACAAGTTTTTTTTTGATTCAAGCCTTTTTACGAATTTCCCTCGTGTTTTTTTCCACCAATTTCCTAGGAACCATCACCTGATGCCCGCATCCAAGGCATTTCAAACGGAAATCCGCTCCCACCCGAAGCACCTCCCAGTCAGAACTTCCACAAGGATGCTGCTTTTTCAGCCGAATAATATCCCCTACCGCAAAACGATCCGCCATACTTTCCTCTCCGATTTTTTCACCGGCCCCTATCAGGAACCATTCTCAAAACACTCCTGCTGCCTTTATCTTTCCTCAATCAGCACTCCCTGGACAAGAAACCGCTCATCCTCGTTTACATTCGTACAAGTCGAAAGGCTGACGATCCGGGAACCAGCATTCAGATCCACATCTACCTGATAATTAGAGGAATTGCGGCACAATTCAAGATATCTCAAAAAAATGTCCTCTGTACTGTACGTGATGTTATAATTATCCGAATCTGCCGCCACCACACCTGCGGAAAATACCTGATAGACCTTTTCCGCACCGTCCGGCGTATAAATATAGAAATAAGGGTGCTGCCTGCAGAACTCCTCATCTGCATAGGCATTTAACTGGGAAAACATTTCGCCCCCCACCTTCAGATTATGCCCGTAAATAAAAGAATTCCTGTCCGTAAACGACGTATTATTCCTCATATCAAGAAAAATTGCTCCCAGCTTATTGTCATTTGCGGAAAATGTCTTTGTCAGATATTCTTCATTATCCAAGCTTTTCACAACCGGATAACTGATGACTGCCGGTTCCTCCATACGGATCCACGCCACCGTGTCAGGGTTCTGCGCAAGCAATGCCTCGAAATCCACCTGGAATCCGCCATCCCCGTCATCCCCGCTGCTATCCGTATCCTCCTTAGACTCCACTGCCATTTCCTTTACTTTGTCATATTCCTGGCCTCCCGTATAATATGGCGCAACCATCATCACGATCTGATACAGCGAAAAAAGTAATACTCCGCCGGCAATCACCATCATGACCGTGGAGAGAACACTTCGGCCTTTTTTGCCCTTACTATTTTTGCTGTTTCTTGCTTGGTCCCGATAATCTTTTGGACCACTTTTGGCAGGATTCTTCCTGTTACTTTGAATAGATTTCGGATTCCCGCTTCTGTTTGTTTTACTGCTATTTTTACTGTTTGTATGTACTTTTCTGCCTTTCGTTTTTTTACTTTCCATCTCTTTGCATCCAGCTCCTAAAATCCAAGATCATCATCTACCAAAATTACTTTTGTCCGTTTCGGAACCCTCGAAAATCTGGTGATCAAAATCTGACAGCAGATACACTGCGGAGATTTGCAGTTAAAGCATGTTCCGTTCTTTACGCATGGAGTGTCAATCCCAAACCTCTGGGCATTGATCGGAGCAGCCTCATTTCTGGCCCGGCTCATGGCATCCGCCTCGGTCTTTACGACTTTATTCATCCCGACGATCAAAAGCACACTTCTAGGGCCGTAGGAATATGCCGCAACCCGGTTTGCATTTCCGTCAATATTGACCAGGATCCCGTCCTCGCTCAGTGCATTCGTGCTGCCCAGGAAGACATCACAGTTCAGGGCCTGGCGCATGACTTCCTCCTGTTCCGCTCTCGTCTCCTTTGTATCACGGTCTAAGACTTCATAATTTCCAGAGCGGACCGCGTCCAACAGGCCAATCTCCTTAACGGACATGCTGCCGCCCCAGCTGACAGAACTGCCTTCCGGAATCAGTTCCAGAGCCTTGGCAAGCGCCTCCTCTCTAGTCTTTACATAGTACGCCTCCATATTCCGGGATTCCAGCGCTTTCACCACACGCGGCCCCAGCACGTCATTGCGCATCTGTCTTACATCCATCTTATTCTCCTCACCTTCTGCTATAAAATCCGGCGGCCTAAGGCTCTGCCAGAAAATACCAGCAGACAGGGCCGCAGATCCCTCTTTCTTTAATTTCCTATTATAGCAGTCATCTTCTGAAAAAACAATAGCTGCAACGAGGCAAAGAAGCGCTGAAGATGCCCGGGACCGAATAAACGCTTTACACCTAAAATGCCCTTTGGTATAATGAACACACAACAAAGCTTCATAATATTAAGGAGGTGCGAAGTTATGGCCGAAGGAGAAATGCTGAAAATATCAGTCGAAGAGTTTTCAAGAGTTCAAGATTGGATGGCATCATGTGAAGATAAAAATTCAGAAGTATATAAAAAAATGAAGCGGCGCTATATTGAGCTAAAAGTCATTCTTACAAATTCCGGTACAAACTTAACACAACTTGATTTTATAAAAGAATGATTTTCAAGAACCACCGCAAAAAATCCTTGCATAACCTTTATTAATAAGCTGATGCAAGGATTTTTTATGGAACTTAGGTTATAACTGTTATCTTCTAAAAAAGCAACCGCAGCAGCGCGTTAAAGTTTCTATAAATATTCCGGCGCTTACGCTTTCTTGATCCCCAATTGTTCTGCCAGTCTTTTCAATGTATGATAGGACAGCTTCGGCTCCCCGTTTTCATCCAGCACGCCGGTAAATGCACAGGCGGAAACTTTAAACAATTCCGCAATTCCCTTTCCATTTACATAAGTCCCCCACTGGGTCGGCGCGTCACAGAAGCCAAATACGCAAAATGCTTCTACTTCTGGTATTGCATAGGACAACAACATAAATTTCTCGAACCATTCCGCCTGTATCCGCTGGCTCCAGGGTTCATGCCAGTACAATTCCGGAGCCGGGTTCGGCCTGGTTTTACATACATGATCCGGCCTGCCCATTCCCGAAGCTACTTCCAGCTCCGTAATCTGTATCGGAAGGTGATACCGCTCATACCACTGCCGGATCAGTTCATACGCGCCAAACAGATCATAGGGATGGTCATGCCACTGTAACCCCAGACAGTCAATCTTCATGCCTGCCGCAAGGCAGCGGTCAATGTATTGATACACCGAAACGCTCCACTCATGTTCACTGATCGAAAGACCGGTCATCTCATAATAATCTTTCATTTTTCCAACCCGGTCGATCCCGTATAGTTCCTGCCACTCGTTGAAGAAATTAATCATAATTTTGCAGTCCGGATTATGCCGTTTCACAATTTCATAGGCGTCCATTACAACAGAAAAATGTTCGTCAAAGGTCATATTCAGCCCGTCGCTCTGCATCGGCTCATTGAAGTCCACATAGTCCAGGTCTTTTCCGTAACGTTCCATCAGAAATTCAACCCGTTCCCTCACCAGTTCCCGGACTTCCTCAAAAGGCAGTTCTCCCATCCAATTCTGCTTTTCCCACAAACTGCAGAACCAGATGACCGCGTGCAGACGGGTATTCATATGCTCCGCCCTGGCCCACTCCACCATCTCATCGATCACTTCATAGTGCTTTTCTCCCCTGGAAGGTTCCAAAATCCCCCAATGCGTAGGGATACATACACAGTTAAACAAACCGCTGAACCGCTCCTTCCACTGAACATCCGCATCTGTCAGCCCCTTTGTGGAACATCCCAGCATAAAATCCTTGCGCAGCCCGTTTTTTGCAATCCGGTTCCTGGACCAGAATTCCACCATTTCCTCGCCCGCCCATAAAAGCTCGCTGAGGATCGAGAGGACTTCCTCCCCGGAAAGTTTCTCGTTCAGCCTTTTTCCAATATCTGAAAGGATTTCCTTCTGTGCCGCCGGAGTAAATCCAAACTCTTCCTCGATTTTTGTTTCAAACTCCTTCAAATGATATAGCCGGCTTTTGGCCGCCTCCAGATTAAAATCCAGCAGTTCCCCGTCTGCATCATATCCTTTCCCTTCATTATCCGCAAATAAATAGGCTCCCCCGAATCCCGGCACCATCATTTTTGTCAAAAACTTAGCCGGTTTTTGTTCCGTGTGGAACACGATCTCCTGTTCCTCTTCCTTTGGATAACATTTCACAGGCAGACGGTCCTTGTCGTATAATACATATGTGCCGAACGCGTTCTCCTGCTTTTTCAATCGATAGACCATAAGTCTTTTCCTCCTGTCAATCATGTAATGCCCACAAATCTCCATATAACGTCCCTATTTTAATCCGCTTGTCACAATCCCCTGTGTAAAATATTTCTGTGCAAAGATATACACCACAAGAATCGGTAAAACAGACAAGATTGTAGCCGCCATCAGGTAGTGCCATTGAATCCCGTATTCTCCTTTATACTGCTGCAGTGCGATCTGTACCGTATACATTGTTTTCGAATTTGTCATAATCAGGGAATAAAAGTAATCGTTCCATGTCCCTGTAAACTTTAAAATTGCAAAAGTCGCAAATACCGGTTTACTCAGCGGCAGATAAATATACCGGAAGATCTGGAAACTGCTGCATCCGTCCAGCCGGGCCGCCTCATCCAAAGATTTAGGGAAACCCATGTAAAACTGTTTCATCAAAAAGACCCCCAAAGGCGCTGACAGAAACGGAATAATAAGTCCCCAATATGTATTCAGAAAGCCCATGCCGCCCTGGCCGTACAGATTATTTCCGCCCACCAGCGGAATGCTGCGCATCAGGATATACTGTGGGATGATATACACCTGGCTTGGGATCATCATCCCACATAAGAACAGCAGGAACAATGGCTGTCTGCCTTTAAATTCCATCCTGGCAAACGCATATCCTGCCAGAGCGCTGAGCAATATACTGAATCCTACGACAACAACCGTGATCAAAGTCGAATTAAAGAAATACCTGCCCCAGATATCCCCTTTTATCACATCCAGATAATTCTCCCACCGCCATTCCTTCGGCAGTATCTGAAAGGAAGATACCATCGTTTCTTCCGGTGTTTTCAGCGAGGTAAACAATGCGATCAGAAGCGTTCCCATCACCAGAAGAACCGTTCCGGCAACCAGCAGCCAGACAAACGCTCTGGCGACGAAATGTGATGTTATCTTTCCGTACTTTTTTCCCTTAATCAAGCTCCACATCTCCTTCCTTGTTGCCGTACTTAAAGAATATCAGCGTAAAGATCAAAACAATAACAAATAGTACAACTGCCTGGCTGCTCGCATATCCCATGGAATATTTTACAAAAGCATTTTCATAGATCTGGTGTGCAATGGTCGTCGTGCTGCCAAGCGGCCCGCCCCCTGTCATTACCATGATCTGCGCAAATACCTGAAAAGACGAGATCATTGTCATGACAAGCAGAAAAAATGTAGTGGACGACAGCAGCGGAACACTGATCTTAAAAAATTGTGTCACTGCAGAAGCGCCGTCAATCCTGGCAGCCTCATAGAGATAATCCGGAATATTTTTTAATGCGGAAAAATAGACCACCATACAATATCCTACGCCCTGCCATATCCCCATCACAATCAGACAGGGCAATGCGGTTTTTTCATCCAGGAGCCAGGATTTTCCGGAAAATCCCAGCCCCTTGATGATCATATTGATCACTCCGACTTTCGAGTCATACAAATAAAGCCAGATCATTGATGCTGCAATCGGGGATACAATGTAAGGGATATAAAGTATAGAACGGCAGAACGCACTTCCTTTAAACCACCTTTGCCCCAGCACCGCGGCAAGCAAAAGCCCCAGAACCAGATTCACCGCCACCACGAAGAAGCTGTACAGCAGCGTATTGAGCAGCGCCTGATGAAATTTTGTATCACTCAGCATTCTTGCATAATTTGCCAGACCCGTGAATTTCATATTTTGTATGTTGTAGTTTGTAAAACTAAATACAATCGCACACAAAAGCGGAACCAGGATAAAAACCGCATAGACAAAGAACGCAGGCGCTATATACAGATAAGGCGACAATGACTGCTTGCCTGATGACCTTTTAGTTATTTGCATCTCTCTCCTCCCGTAACCGGTTATAAGCTTCCACGGCATTTTCCAGGCCTTCCTTGACCTCTACCTTTCCATAATATACCTGTTCCATGCTGTCCATGATCGCTCCCTGGCGGAAATCTGCAAAGTAAGGATTTAATGGCCCATAGGTTTTCGCTTTCGGAAGGATCTCCGCGATCGGCCCATAAATCTCCGGAGCCTGTGCCACATATGCTTCTAAAGCAGATTCCCTCGGCGGGCAGAAGCCTGCAGTCGTCCCGGCCAGTTCACATCCCTTTGTGCCCGCGATCACTTCATACGCCAGCATGGCAGCTTCCATATTTTTAGAATTTTTATTCGCACAGACAATCGTTCCTCCGACAAAGTTCACGCCGTCCATGAATGGTTCCGACACACCAATATTGTCAAACCCTATCGTTTCTTTCAGATTTCCTAACTCATTGCAGGCCGTGTTCAGAGTCATGGCCGCCAGCCCTTCCGTAAAGCTTGTAGTCGCAATTCCTTCACTGTAATCGCACAATCCATTATCTACGAATGCCTTACAATACTCTGCGGCTTCGATAACTTCCGGCTCCAGAAGCGTCAGATCATAATTATCATCCCAGAAATCAGCAATTCCACACATCAGCATGGCGGAAAATAAGGTCTGGTCTGAAAATCCGGATGTCTGGATCTGGAAACCCGCTACCTCCACCTTGCCGTCGTCGTTATACTCCGTCAGTTTTTCCGCATATTCCATCAATTCCTCTTTTGTCGTTGGCGGCGTATCCGGATCAAGTCCTGCTTTTTCAAATAAATCTTTCCTCCACATAAACGGACGGAGGTCGCACATCAGCACTCCATACCACACATCATCGTAAGTGGTATATTCCTGGATATTTTCCGGGATATCATCCCAGCCGTCCCAGTCGTCTCCCAGTTCTTCGCGCATGTCGGCCAGGTTTCCTGTCTGTACATAATTGGGCAGTGTATTTAAGCCGACTCCGAAAAGATCCGGCGCCGTCCCCCCGGAAAATGCCACGTTCATTTTCGCGTCATAATCTGACCAGGGAATCACCAGCGGGTCTATTTTAATCCAGTCATATTCTGCTTCTACTAAATCTGCCAGTCCGTTGACCAGCTCTTCGTAGGCATCCCCGGATCCCGGCCACCATAATGTCAGCGTGACTTCCTCCTGCCCTCCGTCACCAGAGCCGCTGTCCTTCTCCGTCTGTGCGTCCGCAGTCTTGCTGCCGCTTTGTCCCTCTGCTGCTTGTTCGTTGGAAGTTCCGCATCCTGCCAGCAGGGAGACCAACATCATCCCTGACATCAATACCGCTATCACTTTCTTTTTCATTCCAACTCCTCCTTCTTTTTTCATGTTTATGGCTCTCCTCATTTGCAACCAATTTTTGTAAGCACATGGATTGCACTGCCATTTTTCTCTGACGGCGAGAGCGCTGTTGTATTTGATGGCTCTATCATATCACGTTTTTGTCACACTGTTTTTTTCTTATCCGCTTAGAATTTAGAAAATTTTGTTTTGGCACATAATAATGTATAATTTTTTTACTTTTTCAGTGTTCTTTTGTTTTCCACTTTGCTTTCACTTTTCAAGCAAACATTTTTACTTTATAATTTTAGAAAAGAGAAACGGAGGACTATTATGTTGAAACTACAGACGAAAATGCTCATATCCTTTGTCCTGCTTTCCTGTATCATGTTGTCGATCATGCTGTTTACTTTTTACTATGAAGTCAGCCCGCAGATTGAAAAAGATTTTCGCGAGGCACGCCTGGAAGTGCTCAACCAGACCGGCTCCAATATTGATAATATGACAAATATGCTTCTCTTCGCGATCAGCAGCGGTCCTTTTCAGCGGCAATTCCGTAACATCCTGACTACAGATTTTTCTCAGATGACAGACTATGACAAGCTTTTACTGAAAAAAGAAGTGGATACACTTTTTAATAATTACAGTGACACATACCAAAACCTGAATATCAGCTATTATACCGTATTATATGGTTTGAACGGTTTTCAATACAGCAATGCAGAATCCTTTGATTATCAGGCTCTATCCGAGGCCCCATGGCTCTCAGAAGTAAAAGCTGCAGACGGAAACGTGGTCTGGATCTCTACTCATGAAGATCCGTTTGTAACCACTTCCTCAAAAGATATCTATATTATGGCCCGCCTTCTGAAAACGAATACGGCCGCCCTGAAACCTTCCGGCATCCTTGCGGTCGTGATCGATGAAAATTCTCTGTACCGCACCTATTCCGCAGGCACGGATTCCTCCCAGGTCTTCATTGTAAATCAGGATAGCCGGATTGTATCCTGCAAAGACAAATCTTTGATCGGAACCCAATATGATTCTCCTCTTGCGTTGGATAAGTTGACGAAAGATACGGCTCAGATTTCGATCGGCAGCGGCTTTGCCAGTCCACGTACACTGGTGACCTGCCGGCAGCTCAAAAGCTCCGGCTGGTGGCTCGTAGAAATAGCTTCGCAGGATACACTCTCTGATTACAGCGGGAGTCTGCTTATGGATATCGCCACTGTCGGTACGATATGTCTGGTCGGAAGTATTTTTATTACCTGGCTTTTATCCCGGCATTTAAGCCGTCCCCTAAGCGAACTCACCAATGGCATGAGAGCTATTTCCCAGGGAAATTTAGACATACGGCTTAGCACCGCGACCAGCGATGAATTTCATTTTTTAAGCAATACCTTTAACAACATGGCTGATGATATCTGCCGTCTCATTGCAGAGGCGGAGAAGACATCTGAGGAAAAAAGAGAAACCGAAATCCGTTTTCTACAGACACAGATCAACCCCCATTTTGTGTATAACACCTTAAATTCCATCCGCTGTTTTATTTTGATGAAGGATACGGAAAATGCCAACCAGATCATGATCCTCATGATCCGGCTGATGCGCAGCATTTTGAACACCAAAAAAATCTATATCACATTGGATGAAGAACTGGAAAGCTTAAAAACGTATGTGGAAATCCAGAAAACCGTATACTACAACAAACTGGATATCCAATTTCACATTGATCCCCGGGTTCATATGGCGAAAGTGCCTAAACTGATCCTTCAGCCTATCGTGGAAAATTCTATTTTCCATGGGATTACCCAGGAGCAGATCCATGGAGTGATACAGGTCGATGCCTGCCTAAAAGACAATGACCTGCACATAACCGTAACAGATAATGGGATTTTCAGCGCCGAAAAACGGCTGGAACTACAGCAGCAGCTCAAAAATATGGAAGAGACCCCGTCCCATAACGGTCATCACATTGCTTTGAATAATATCAATTGCAGGCTCAAAAAAATATACGGCAGGGAATATGGATTAGAACTTCTTCCCGAATGCAAAAAAGGGACTCAGATCCATCTCTGGATACCACTTTCTGAGCCAACTGCAGATCTACAGTCCGATAATATATAGAAGGAAAGGATGGAGAAAACCATGTATAAAATTTTTATCATAGATGATGAGACTCCGGTACGGCAATGGCTCCGTTTTTGTATCGAGCATTCGTCAGGCCGTTTTGAAGTTGCCGGCGATTCCCCCAATGGACGCGACGGCCTGGCACAGTTGGAAACAGTCTCTGCGGATATCCTGCTTCTGGATATTATGATGCCGGGCCTGAGCGGATTAGATATGCTGCCCGCTTTAAAGGAGCGGTTTCCCCGGCTTTCCATTGTCATGCTGACAAACTTTTCGGAATTTGAATATCTCCAGCAGGCCATGCGGGGCGGTGTAGAAGAATATTTTCTGAAATCAGAAATTACGGAAGAAACTTTATTCCAATGTTTGGACAACGTAATCCAGAAAAGAGAAGCTTTGCTAAATCATGCTTCCAGGCAATCCCCTGTCACAAAAGAATACAATACTGTCATCCAATTGGCCGAGAGAATCTTAAACCAGACCATCCGGGACAAACAGGATTTTCAAGAACGGCTTTTGGAATATCCGGCGCTTGCATCGTTTACCAGCAACTTATTTGTCCTGGCTGTAAAGCATGACCGAAGCTCCCTGCACCAGATTTCCAATTATGCGCTCACAGAGATTTCCCCCTGGCTGAGCACCTTATATATCGTAAAGCATACTGACCATATTACACTCCTTGTCTGTGAAATGAAAAAAATCCACAGTCATTTGACACTTTTTAGCGAAATCACGAATATGGCGCTGTGGCTGAAATCTAATCTTTCCTTTTATTCCATTGGGATCAGCAACATGTACACCCGTTTCACCAACTTCTATGAAGCGGTCTCCGAAGCGATGCATGCGATGTATCATGGGTTTTATCTACAGGAGGGATCGATACAATATATATACAATACTTCCAGCGCCAGGCTTGACAAAGAACTCCTGGCCGGATACCGTTCTGAGATCATTCATCTGGTGAGGACAAAATCCTATGATGAAATCCGCTACCAAATGAAGCGGATCTTTGATTATCTGGAATCCGAAAAGCCTGCGGATATCCCGTTCCTTTTGGATTATTTTAAAGATTTATTTTATCTGGCCTGCTCAGTCTATATGTCAGAGACCCAGAACTATCAGATCTTGTCTGGTGATGCAGATTCCGGGCTGTTCCAGAATATTTTAAAATGTAATTTTCTGTCTGAGGTAAAAGAACTGACAAACAGTCTCTTAGAATTGCTGGGCCGGGAATATCACAATCCATCCTATTCGCCGATCATCAATGAAGCGATGGATTATATCCAGGGCCACTTCACGGAAAATGTCACATTGAAGGACGTGTCTGCCGCGGTGCACATGAACGCGGACTATCTGGGCAAGATATTCAAGAAGGAAACAGGAAAAAGTTTCAATGCGTATCTGACTACTCTGCGCATGGATTATGCGGATTACCTGATCTGTAATACTTCTTTGAAAAAATATGAGATATCGGAGAAATTAGGATATACAAATTTCAGTTATTTTTCCCGGATCTATAATCAGTACAAATCCGGGAAAAAAGTATAAGGAACTACAGCAATAGATACAAGAACATTTCACATCAGATTCGTTTAGCTATGCCCTTCCATAAAGTGATACTTTCCAGTCAGGCCAAATATTCGGTTATATATAGAAAACCGCCCCTGCACCAGCAGGAGCGGTTTTCAGCACAGCGTTACTCTTTTATTTTGTCAATGTCTGTCAGATTCACGCCCACAACATTTAATATTGCTTTCAAAGATAAATAGTCATCTTTCAAGCTGTCGTATGTTTTTATAGCATTTTCTTCTTTTGCTATTAACATATGTTTTTGAATTTTTTGGAATTGCTCTATTGTTTCTTTTACCACTTCAAGAGTATTTGGCATATGCCCGCCTCCTTTTATGAAAGTACTGTCCGCATATTTCATACCGTTTCTGTGATGCTTTCATTATATCAAAAGGATTTTTAGGTGTAAAGCCTTTGTTCAAAAGAGAACGGTTACAGCGCCTGATAAAGGATATTTCTTACCTCTTCTTCTGTCAAATGGCACAGCCTGGATACCTCCTGGCTTTTTTCTATGCACTGTCTTGCGATCTGCCCAAAATCCGCCTCCGAAACCCCAATCTCTTCCATATGCCGCGGAAGTCCCAGTTCTTCAATAAAATGTTCCATAAGGGCAATGCCTTTTTCCGCGGTTTCCTCCGGGTGTTCAAAATTCATTTCCACATTCCATACCCTGACGGCAAACTGTGCAAATCTCCCGGGCGCTTTTTTGCATACCTGCCTTGCCCACGCCGGAAACAGCACAGACAGCCCGGCGCCATGAACGATCCGTGCATTCGCGGAATGCATCTCTTCCTCGATCAGATGCAGGCCGCAGCCTTTGAGCCTGCCGCAGCCGAGCAGGTTATTGTGGGCAATCGAAGCCCCCCACATCAATGTGGCTCTTGCTTCGTAATCCTGGGGTTCTTTCATGACCGTATGCCCTGCCTCTATGATAGATTTCATCACTGCCTCCGCCATGCGGTCTGTCAGAGCCGCGTCCTCAGAAGATGTAAAATAACGTTCACATACATGCATGATACTGTCAAATACACCGCATGCCGTCTGGAAAGCCGGAACCGAAAAAGTAATCTCCGGATTCATGACCGTAAAAAACGGGCGGTTCACTTCATGATGCGCCCCTCTCTTTATATTCAGCTTCGTATTCATAATGACCGCGGCAGTGCTTGTCTCCGAGCCTGCGGCAGCGGCGGTCAGTACCGCCCCCGTTTTCAGCGTACGCGCCGGATCCGGTGTCTTGTTTCCCTCTACATAGCTCCATACATCTTCCACACTGGTATGCACGCCCAGGGCAATTCCCTTTGCAGAATCGATCACGCTGCCTCCCCCGACTGCCAATATGAAATCCACGCCCTCCTTCCTGCAGAGTGTGATTCCTTCCCCAACAAAGTCCAGGGTCGGGTTCGGCTGTACTCCCAATAATTCAACAAACGCAATTTCGTTTTCTTTCAGCAGCCGTTTGATCTCCTGATAAACAGGTATCTTCTTAACCTGCTCCTCGTCATAGGAATGGAGAAGCACCTTCTGTACCTGTTCTTTCTTTAATATCCCCGGAATCCGTTCCTGCGCATTCCTTCCAAAAAATACCTTTGTAGGCAGGCTAAATTCAAAATCAAGCATTCATCTCATCCTTTCTTTTTTTGAAGAAGTGCCCGGAATCACCGGACACTTCTTCCAATCATGGCAATTGTTTGATACTATAAACCCGACCCGGCTTACTGCAATTTCTCTGCTTTATACCGTAAACCTGATCCGGCTCACTGTAGTTTCTCTGCTCTATACCGTAAACCCGATCCGGCTTACTGCGATTTCCACCTCATCCAGGACCTCGGATGTGGTCATCTTTCCATTTGCATATTGTACAAGCTGTGCGGACAATTCTTCTCCTGCACGGCTCAGCGGAAGTTCCTCTGTCAGCACGGCGCTCAGATCCACATCGATATTAAATGCCGCTGTTTTCGCGGTTCTGGTATTTCCCGTAACTTTAACCGTCGGCGCCACCGGATTTCCCATGGGATTGCCTTTTCCAGTGGAAAAAAGGATCAACTGGCAGCCTGCCGCAGATAATCCTGTGGTATTCTCTACACCTCCGGTAGGAGCATCCATCAGATACAGCCCGTTTCCCTGGGGCCGCCGGGCATAGGAAAGCACATCCTCAATGGTCTTGCTGCCCCCTTTTTTGATAGAACCCAGAGCTTTCTCCTCAATGGTTGACAGGCCGCCCCGGATATTGTCCGGCGCCGGGTTGAATCCGTTCAAATCCACCCCGATACTCTGGATATAATCCTCGTACCATTGGACCGCTTTTGTTATTTTCTCACCCACTTGTTTGGAAACAGCCCTTCGGAGAAGATTATTTTCTGCACCCATCCATTCTGTCGTTTCTGACATGATGACAGTCCCACCAAGCTCCACAAGCTTGTCCGCCACATACCCCAGGGCCGGGTTAGAAACAATGCCGGACGTGGTGTCAGAACCGCCGCACTCGACTCCAAGCATCAAATGCTCCAGGCTCACTTCCACCCGTTCTTCCATAGAAGCCCGGATCACCATTTTTTCTGCCGCCCTCACTGCCTGTTCTACGCAGCAGATCGTATCTTTGCACTCATCAATGCTGAAGACTTCCACATCCTTCCCGGTCTTTCGGATCCGCTCTGCGATCTTATTTGCTATGACCGGCTCAAGAGACACCACCACGGCGGAATGTACATTGGGATTGCTCCCCATGCCCGCCATCGTACGGATATGCTGCTCCATATCTTCCCCAATCTCGCCTCTTCCAAAACACGGGCATAACGGAACCGTGCCCTTCACGGCCTGCGCCGCTTTCCTAGCTATAAAGTTGGAGTTGTCCGCCGTGCTGATGACCGCCACCAGGTTCCGTACCCCATATGTGCCGTCTGCCCTTGGATATCCTTTAAATGTATTCATCGATGTCCCAGCCCCCTTATACTCTCCACATTATGTACATGAACCCAGCTCCCCTTGTCAATATCCTCCGTACATCTTGCAACTGGTTCCCCGTACTTATACACGGTGTCTCCCTTTTTCATCGCCTGCAGGGCAATCTTATGTCCATAAGGAATGTTTTCTTTTGCAGTAATCTTCTCGTCCCCGATAGAAAATTCCTGATTTTTAGGTGAATCCAGAAGTACCACCGCCACGTTGTCCTTTTCCTCAAATTTTACAATTGTTTTCATTGGTTTTTCCTCTCAATCTAAAATACCTGCCACTCTTACAAATGCCCCGGAACCGTTTTTTATTTTCAAAGGCAGGCAGATACTTCGGAACCGGTTCTGGGTAATCTGCCCGAATCCGGTAAGGCACTCAATGATCAAGACTCCTTTTTCCTTCAGCAGATGTACATGGGACGGTTTTTTCTTCTCCCGTACATCATCCACAGTAAAACAGTCTGTTCCCAGAATCGAGATTCCTTTCCCGGTCAAATACTCTGCCGCCTCCAAATCCAGATAAGGTGTCCGCAGATAGCGTTCTTCTTCGTAGTAACGATAAAATCCTGTATCTATGATAACGAAATCCCCTTTTTGGATAGGGCCGCTTACGAGTTCTGCCGCCATCATATCCTCTGCTGTGATTTTTCCGTAATCGTCCTTCCAGATCTTCAGGTAAAGCGTGGGCACATCGTAAAACATCTCTAAGGGATACTCGTCAATGTTTTTTCCTCCCATTGTAAAATGTGAGGGCGCGTCAAAATGCGTTCCCACATGGGTCGTGATCGTATATTGCTCTAATTTATTCGTATATCCTTTTTCCTGCTCCTGCGCCTTGCTCTGCTCCAAAACATAAGCCCTTAAAACGTCCGGCGCTGACGGCGGCTTCGGCATTCCGGGTTCGATGACTGTTGACAGATCGATCAAATGCATATGTTTCCTCCTCTTCCTGATATGATATTTTTATCCGTCCTGGCTCTGTCCTTTCAGCATTCCCCTAAAACGTAATAATTGTTTTAATGGTGTTGCTGCTGTCTGCAAGTGTATCCTCAAAGGCTTTCTGGATTTCCTCAACAGGATATACCTTTGAGATCATGACATCCAGATCCAGCGCGCCGTCCCTCATCCATTGGATCACATCCGGAAAACGATGCGCATTCATCCGGGAGCCCATCAAAGACAGCTCCTTTTTTGTAATGGCTGCTGCCGGAATCTGTGCCGGCCTGGCGTCAAAACTGATGACCGCAATCCTGCCGCAGGGCGCCGCAAGCTCTATCGACTGTTCTGTCAGTTTTACCGTGCCCACCGCGTCGATCACCACATCTGCTCCAATCTCCGTATGCTTCTTTACAAGTTCTGTCAAATCTTCCTTTCTGGAATTGACGGTATAGTCTGCTCCCATTGCTTTTGCCTTTTCCAGTTTCGATTCTTCGATATCCGAGACAAGTACTGCTGCTCCGGCTGCTTTTGCGCCCTGGACCAAAGATAAGCCAATCGTCCCGGCTCCCATAATTACGACAAAGTCACGCACCTTCACAGAAACCCGGCTCAGTATATTGGCTGCCACTGAAAATGGTTCTGCCAATGCCGCTTGTACAAAGGAATAAGATTCCGGGTAACGATACAAATTTGCCGACGGAACCACAATCTCATCCTGAAACCCACCGTCCATCTGGACTCCAAAGCATTTCACATCCGCGCATACATTTCCATGCCCAGCCCTGCAGATCCTGCATGAACCGCATGCCATGACCGGGTCTAAGACCACCCTGTCTCCGACCGCGAGATTGTCTGTCCCTTCTCCAAGCGCGGTAACCACGCCTGAGAGTTCATGCCCCATTACCCGGGGCAATTCCACATCTGCGCGGCCCTCTTTAAAAATATGTAAGTCGGTTCCGCAGATCCCAACCGCCTTTACCTTCACTACAGCCTCCCCCTGCCGGGGAGCAGGGACAGGAATTTCATCCACTACCCGGATCTTTCCGGGACTGATTAACTTTGCTGCTCTCATATTCTTTTCCTTTCATAGTACTCTATACCTCTCATGAGTATCTGCCTGCCTTAAAGTTCTCCAGGGGATCACAGTATCCAATGCTCTGAGCATAGCCCAGTCAGCTTTTCCGCTCCGTTTTTTGTAATAAAATACTCGTCCTCCAGCCGGACTCCGCCTGTCCCCGGAACATAAATGCCCGGTTCGATCGTAATGACCATATGCTCGGCCAGTTCTCCCTCCACACCCAGATCCATGATCGGCCACTCATGGCTGCCAATTCCCACGCTATGTCCAAGATGCGTCTGATAATAAGCGGAAAATCCGGATTCCTCCGCCATCCTCTTAGCCGTCTGCACAAGCTGTTCCATGCTGGTGCCCGGACTTAACATCCTTTCACAGGTTTCCTTGATCCGAAAGACACTTTCATAGATTTCCACCTGTTTCCTGTCCGGCTCCCCGATACAAAAGGTCCTCGTCCAATCCGAAGCATATCCGTCACACACCGCACCGAAATCAAGCAGGATCAGTTCGCCCCTCCGGATCGTCCGCATTCCCGGAACCTCTGTGACCTGTGCACTTTTAGGGCCGCTAAGCGCTTTCATAGTAAAAGGAACGCCTTCAGAACCTCTTTTACGCATCTGATATTCTACTTCCGCAGCAAGTTCCCACTCCTGCATGCCTTCCTGTATATGGCGCTGGGCGTACTCCATAGCTGCAGCCGCCGCTGCCGCCGCCTTTTTGAGCCGTAAGATTTCATATTCTGATTTGACCAGCCGGGCCTTTTCCATTGTTCTTGTTATATCCATCCAATCCATCTTTGGAAATCTTTCATTTAAAAACATCCATAATTTTAGCGGAATGGATTCAAATTCCGTCCAGATTACAGGAAATGATGCGCTGACAAGACCTGCGATTTTTTCAAAATAATCCGGCTGCGTTCCGTCATAAACAACGATGCGGCATTGCGGAAAAACCTGCTCCCTTATCTGCCGCTCCCATTTCCCCGGTATCACAAAATAACACGCATCCGGCAGGAGGACCACTGCATTTGCCCCAATCTGTTTCGGCCTTTTTGCCGTCGTATGAAAACCAGTCAGGTAATAAATATTTGCCTCATCTGTGAGAAGGATTGTCCCGTCCGTCTCCGGCCGGATATCCGCATAGGATTTGAAATAGCTGCCGTCCATACTCATACCTGTATGCCTAAAAACCGTACAATATCTTTGTTCATTTTTTCATAATCCGCTCCGTCAAGGGGCAGGGCTTCTCCCTTGATATAGTCTCTTACATGCTGCTCTTTTCTGCCGCCGCCCAATATCAGCATGCGCAGACTCTTTTTCGCGGACCACGCCACCACCAGATTCGCGAGGTTACAATCATATTTCTCACACAAAGGTTTCCAGCAATCCAGCATATCCAATATCTTCTTTCTGTTGTTCAACTGGAACCAATGGCTTCTGTTTCTTACATTTTCTGCCGGCAGTTGATCATCCATTCCAAACCGCCCCGTCAAAAGCCCCTGCTTCAAAATCGAAAATCCCTGGAATGTGATCTGATTCTTTTCACAGATTGGAAGGAATTCATTTGCCGTTTCCGGCTCTAACATATTGAAATGCTCCTGGATGACGTCTATCGTTCCGCATGCAAGATAGGCTTCGATCTCTGCCATATTGCAGTTTGAAATTCCAATGGCCCGGATCGTTCCTTCTTTTTTCAATTCCTCCAGCGCCTGCATCGTTTCACTGACCGGTGTCAGAAATGGTTCTCTTGCCTGATGGTGGGTGACAAGAATATCAATATAATCCACATCCAGATTCTGCAGGCTGTCCTTCACCCCGTCCATGATCGCCCTTCTGGAAAGGTTGCGCCTGCATACCCGGCCGTCACGCTCGATCAAAAGCGCACCCTCATCATCCTTCCACCAGAATCCACATTTTGTCTGTACCAGGATCTGGTCTCTGGGCAGCTCCTTGATTGCTTTTCCTACAAGCTGCTCACTATATCCAAAGCCATATGCGGGCGCTGTATCGATCAGATTGATCCCTTCCTCCACGGCTGTTCTGATTGCCTTCAAAGAGATTTTTTCATCCTGTGTTCCCCACTGGATATCTCCGCCCATAGACCAGGTTCCCATGGCAATCTGAGACGCCATCATTCCTGAGTTTCCTATTTCTATCTTATTCATCTTTTTTCTCTCCTTTATTTATAACCAATTTGCACAGCAAGCCAGGCAGACATCCGTCTGGTATCTCTTTATGAAGTCCTTTACCAGTCGCACAGGCTTTCGTCTGATGTCCTTCTGCACACTGGAATATACGCCCTTTTGTAAGGATATTCTGCCGCGGCCTCCTCATCGATGTCACAGCCGATCCCCGGCTGGTCCGGCATGGTCAGATATCCATCCTTATAAACCGGTCCTCCACGGACCACTTTTTTCACGGTGTCGTCCACTGTGCCGTCTTCTTGTATCCCGAAATTAAAACAAGATACATTCATATGCCAATTCACCGCATGAGTGACAGGCGATACATCGTTTGGCCCATGCCATGCCGTTTTAATGTCAAACGCCTCTGCCATTGCATTTATCTTCTTTGCTTCTGTTATACCGCCGATCCGTATAATGTCGCAGCGGATAAAATCATAAAGCCGTTCTATGATCCCTGGTATACATTCATACCGGTCCTTATATAATTCGCCAAAAGCGATCGGTACATTCGTATGTGCCCGGACGGTCCGCAGGCTTTCGATACAGTCCGGCGCAATGGGGTCCTCAATAAAGAACGGATGATAGTCTTCCAGTTTCCTCATGATATAGACGGCCTGATCCGGGCTGAACCGTTCATGCAGGTCGAAAATAATCCCAACTTTGTCTCCCACTTTTTTCCGGATCCGGATAAAATACGCTATCATTTCATCCGCCAGAAATTCCGGATCCCACGGTTCAACCTTAGGCCTTGCCTGATGCCCCTGGTTATTTAAGGTTCCGTTTGCGGACGGAAGACCTGCACGCAGGCGGATCACCTTAAGTCCTTTCTCTTCTACAAATGCCGCCGCTTTTTGCACCTTCTCCTCATTTGTCTTTCCTAACACATGGGAATAGCACAATACCCGTTCCCTCACTCTGCCGCCAAGCAATGAATAGAGCGGAAGTCCTGCACGCTTTCCCTTGATATCCCACAGCGCCATGTCAATTCCGCAAAGCGCGCTCATGATGATATTCCCGCCGCGCCAATAAGCGCCCCGGTATATGGTCTGCCAGATGTCCTCAATACGATCCGCATCCATCCCGATCAACATTGGCCTCAGATATTCTTGTATCAAATCCTCAACCGCTTTTTCCCGTCCGTTTAGAGATGCGTCCCCGATGCCGTAAATTTCCCGATCCTCCGTCAGAATCTTCACAAATAAGTAGTTCTGTTTCGGGCAGGTCAATATTGTCCTTACGTCTGTTATTTTCATGTCTTTCCTTTCCCTACATTTTTTGTTTCTGCATCCCCCGGATCAGTTCCCCTCCGTCTACCAGGATCGTCGTCCCTGTCATAAAGCTGAATGCATCGCTTACCATACACGCTGCCACATCCCCGATCTCGCGCGGGACGCCCAGCCGCCTCAACGGAATATTTTCCAGCTTGGCGTCCCGGTTTTCTTTCTTGTCATACACATTTTCATTGATTTTCGTCATTATCACACCCGGCGCACAGCTATTTACACGGACGCCGGCAGGCCCCAGGCTGGCCGCCAGAGACCGGGTGATCCCCTCCAGAGCGTATTTCACACTGGAGTATACTGCCAGGTTTGGCATCGCGCTGAGTCCATTAATGGAAGAAATCACGACAATATTTCCGCTCTTTTGTGCCTCCATCATCTTCCCGGCACGGATCAGCCCATACAGTGTTCCCTTATAATTTGTGTTGACCAGGCTGTCAATCTCTTCCGCCGTCGTATCCAGCAGTTCACCGCGGATATTAATCCCGGCGTTTGCAATGAAAATGTCCAACGGCCTGCCTTTCTTTCGGAAATCTGTAAAGAACGTTTCCACCTCCTGTTCTTTCGTGATATCCACTACATAACTTTCACACTGTCCACCTGCATCTAAAATAAGTTCTTTTGTTTTCGCAAGCCCTTCCCGGCTGCGCCCGAGTATGCTGACATGCGCGCCGAAATTTGCCAGAGAAAGGGCGATCCCCCTTCCAATCCCTGAACTTCCGCCGGTGACTACCGCATATTTTCCATCCAGCGAAAACAACTGCTTCATATACTCTGTATTCAATGTATCATCTCCTTTTTATCATATTATGGCTGCTTTCCGATATAAGCCAGGATCCCTCCATCCACATAAAGAATCTGCCCGTTCACAAAATCCGATGCCTGTGATGCCAAAAAGATTGCCGGTCCCTTTAAATCCTCCGGTACTCCCCAGCGTTCCGCCGGTGTCTTGGTAATGATAAACTGGTCAAAGGGATGCCTGCTGCCGTCTTTCTGCCTTTCCCTGAGAGGCGCGGTCTGCGGCGTTGCGATATATCCCGGCCCAATGCCGTTGCACTGGATATTGCAGTGTCCATATTCGGAACAAATATTTTTTGTCAGCATTTTCAGCCCGCCCTTGGCTGCCGCGTAAGCTGATACCGTCTCTCTTCCCAGCTCGCTCATCATGGAGCAGATATTAATAATTTTTCCATGCCCCTGTTTGATCATATCCGGGATCACTGCCTTGGACATAATAAACGGAGCGTTCAGGTCAATGTCCACAACCTGCCGAAACTCCTCCACGCTCATTTCTGTCATAGGAATCCTTTTGATGATTCCCGCGTTGTTCACCAAAATATCAATTATCCCCAGTTCATTCCGAATCTCTTCTACCATAGACTTCACCTGGGCTTCATCTGTCACATCGCAAAGATATCCTCTGGCATCAATGCCAATTTCATGATACCGGGCAAGCGCCTGTTCCAAATGCTCCTGGCTACGGCAGTTAAATGCAACCCTGGCGCCTGCCTCTGCATAGGCGCTGGTAATCGCAAACCCGATCCCGTACGCCCCTCCTGTCACCAGCGCGGTTTTTCCTTCCAGTGAAAAGCGTTCCATTTTCTCCATACTCTTCTCCCTTCCTTTCTTCGATAAATAAATTTCCGGTCTCTTCTTGCTCTTCCGGCCATAATTTGCAATTCATCCGTATGCATTTATTATAATTTTATTTTTTTCTGGAATCTTTGGATTTTCAGAGGGTTCTTTTCCTTTATTCGATATGTTCTTATTTTGGGTAAAATTATTGACTTTTTCAGATTTTTATTTTAGAACGCGGCGATTTCGCGTGTGACAGGGAGTAAAACACCACCCTGCTATTTTTTATGAACGCAAAAAAGACACCAAAAATCCGAACTAATTTTTGGTGCCTTTCTATCTGTAGTCAGGCTGATATGATCTGACGGTTATTGTATTCCCTTATCTTACCGCAACTGTCCCGTAAACCCATTCCTGCACAATATTTAAACCCACATCCAGGATTTTTGCGATCATATTTTCCGGCAGCCCCTCTGCTTTCATGTTTATAGCCGCTTCCTTCTTTCCTTCAAGCTTTCCCTCTTCCTTCTTTTCATTCCCGAACTGCTCTACGGCTTTCTCCTGGTCGAATAAGCCCATCATGATGTTAATAACCTCCTTCTCACGTCCAGACAAATACTCTTTCAGCACATTTGTGTCTATACATATCCTTATTGTTTTCACATCTGTTTTTTGGAATCAGGTTCTGGTTTTGCTGCCGCTGCTGTTCTCATTCCCGTTTCGTTAATCCCTTCCTGAACATGATCCATACTCAAAGTAACTTCATTATACTAAAAGGAGATTTACTTTTCAATGTCATAGTCCTTCTGAACGTACGACTCCCACCGTAACCAGAATATTCGAAAATGCCCTCTGGTCTGCACAGGCTATGGCAAGTTTCACCGTAGATTTTTTACACGCGTCGTAAAATGTATCCCTGTCACAGGTTTTCAACTCCACCCCTGGCAAAAGCTGCTCATATGCTTCAAATACAGACGGTTTTTCTTTAACTTCCGGCGGAAGGATCATTTTCCCCGCTTCTATATTAAGAATACTCACCAGCGCTTTTAATACCTGGTCTGACGTTGGCACACCCGGCATCAGGTTCAAATAAACCCTTTTTGCATCCGGATTCACCTGACTGTCCAGTGGAAAATTTCCACTTCCTATTATAATCTGGTCCCCATGTCCACATTCTGCCGCTGCTCCTAAAATCTCTTTGTTTACACACCCTGTTTTTAACATCTCTTCTTTCCTTTCTACTCCAAATCTGTTTTTCCTAACCCGTCCCTTTCCAGACTTGTTCCTTTCCGTACCGCCTCAATACTTGCGCAATTATCCGCCCTGGCAAGTCCCATGTCTGCCGCTTTCTTTAGAAGGCTGACGGCATGCTGCAGGATCGGCATCTGGAATCCACAGGTTTCCGTCATACGCCTGCAGATTTCTAAATCCTTTAATGCATATTCCACTGGAAATGAAACGCTGTAATCACGCTCCTTGATTGCCTCATATTTACTTTCCAGATAATAATTCGCAGCGCCTCCATAGGATACGGCTTTTGCAAAATCTTCTATGCGGATTCCCATAAGCTCAGCTAATGTAAGCGTTTCGTTGACTGCCGCCTGAATCTCATGAGACAATGCATTCTGACAGATTTTCATTGTAATCCCCATCCCGTTTTTTCCCATGTGGATAACATGTTCTCCCATGTACAAAAGCACCGGATAAATTTTCTCAAATACATCCTCCTCACACCCCGCATAAATCCCAAGCGTCCCTTTCTCCGCAGCATCTTTTGACTTAACAACCGGACAGTCTGCAAATTGAGCGCCTGTCTCTGTTTTTATTCTGTCAGCAATGGCTGCCGAAGCATACGGATCTATAGTGCTCATGTCAATCCCGGTTTTTCCTGCGCTCATGGCAGGCATCATCTCTTCCCAAGCCGCCTTTACATGCTCTGTCCGCGGCAGCACCGTGATGATCAGTTCGCTATTTCCAGCCGTTTCTGCGCAGCTTTTACATACTACTGCTCCAAGCGTTTCCAGCCGTGCCATCCGTTCCGGGAGCATATCGTATACAAATACCTGTCCGTCATGCTTTTTGACAATATTTGCGCACATTGCTCCCCCCATCGTTCCTAATCCTACAAATCCTATGTTCATATGAATTTCCTCCTGCATTATAGGAAAATAAAATCAAGTTTCCACATGAAATCATTATAATTTTATTCGGTTTAGGAATCTTTGGATTTTCAGAGGGTTCTTTTCCTTTATTTGATATATTCTTATTTCTGGTAAAATTATTGACTTTTTCAGACTTTTAGATGATCTTTATGACTCCTATAGAAAGAGAAAGCCGGAATTTTGAAGCAAATGCATCGCTTCAAAATTTCCGGCAGTCACAATACCCAATTTCTCTGATGTAGAAATCCACACACAAACTCGCATTTTAAATAGCATGCTATCTATTTTTCATCTTTAATACAAACGGCACGCTTTCATTCTTGTTTCTCGTAGTCAAAATGCCAGAAACACTGGCAGACAGCGTTCACGTCAAATGTCTGCGCCGGACTTTCTCTGGACCGGGCTGATATATTTCAAAAGGGACTCGCTGACCACCCGGGCGTACTGTTCCGGCTTTTCTTTCATTCCTTTTGTGATCCACCGCTGCAAAAGCAACGTAAAACCACCTGTAGAATAGTCTGCAAAATACGTAAGCGGCAAATAATCGGCGTCTATAAAAGGAGCGCTGCCTGTGATATCGTA
>CAJUTU010000001.1:311777-343925 GCA_910589385.1 uncultured Lachnospiraceae bacterium | reverse complement strand
CGTTTCCTGAATCCAGGCGGATCAGAAGCGGCTCATCCGTAATCTCCCTGCACATCCGGATGTTTTCTGCCAGGATATAGGAACGCATGGATGAGCCAATGTCATCCATCCGCTGGCGCAGGGTTTCCTCAGAAGGGATGCTTCTGACAATTCCAAGTGCGTATTTGTAAAAATCCGGGTCGTCATCAAACTCATGGACGGACTCATAAGCAGGTTTTCCCATCGTGAGGAGCCCGATATAAGTGAGCAGGACATCGCCGTTCTTGATTTGGTGCTGTGAACGGTTTGGAGTTACATCCATACGGTTGCAGCGCTTTACAAAGTCGCATTTGCCGAGAATAGCACCGACAACTGCAAGGCCGCTGGCTGGGATGATCCGCTCATTGGTAAACTCAATTTTTATCTTTTTCATGATGACTGCCTCCATAGTTTTCTTATGGAGTATTGTATCAGAAAACATCACCAAATGGGTGAAATTATTTCATCTTAAAAAAATATCGGAAGGCCGCATAAACAGAGCGGTTATAGCATGGAATAATAATTAAACTTCACGGATTAAGGTCTATAATAAATGAAGGAATCCTTACAAAAAGTACGGTCGTTGAAAGAAGCGGCCGTATTTTATTTTATATCAAACGTTTTACAGAAAATGATTTTCAAGAACATAAAAATGTGGTAAAGTTATTTTGCAGCAATACTATGGGAGGCATTCATTCAGATTTTTGTACATCATAAAAAGGGATCAGTCTATAATAATAGTCTGTTTGCCTGTAAAATGTCATGAGGAGGAGCGGCAGAAATGAGCAGTGGTTTAAACGGAGATAAGATACATTTAAAAGCACCAAAGAACTGGATCAATGATCCAAACGGCTTTATTTATTATCAGGGAATGTATCATTTGTTTTATCAACATTTTCCCTATGCGCCCATGTGGGGGACCATGCACTGGGGGCATGCGGTAAGTAAAGACCTTGTAAATTGGGAGCATCAGGATGTTGCGGTTTTTCCTTCAAGGTATGAGGATCAGAATGGATGTTATTCCGGCAGCGCGGTAGAGCATGAGGGCAGGATGTATCTTTTCTATACAGGGGTCCATTATGATAAAATAAACCCTGAAAATATTCACATCTGCCCTGAAATGCAGTTTGAGGCTTCACAGCTTGTAATTGTTTCAGATGACGGTTTCACTTTTGATAACTTCCAGGACAAGCATGTGGCCATACCGGTCATAACAGATCCGGCAAAAGGAGATAAAGTGCATACCAGGGATCCGAAAGTATGGCGCGGCAAAGATGCATGGTATATGATTCTTGGCAGCAGCATTGGCTATAAAAGAGGAAGGGCTCTTTTGTATAAAAGCAAGAATTTATTTGACTGGAAATTTATAAACAGTGTTTCAAAACCGGAAGGCTTTGGATGGATGTGGGAATGTCCTGATTTCTTTGAAACGGCAGGCGGGAGCGTGCTCATGCTTTCCACCATGGGAATTCTGCAGGGGGATAATGGAACAGAGTGCCAAACAATCTGTACCGTAGTGGATTTTGATGAAGAAACCTGTAAGATGGATATTCCGGATAATTATCAATATTTTGATCATGGGTTCGAATTGTATGCACCGCAGAGTGCCATTGATGCAGAAGGCAGGCGTGTTGTGGTTGCCTGGCTTCGCATGCCGGAGCCTGTGGATGGGAAATGGAGCGGAATGTTTTGTATTCCAAGGGTTGTGGAAGTACGGGAAGGCCATATTTATTTTCGCGTACATCCAAATGTGGAAAAGCAGTACAGGAGGCAGATCAGTTCTGCGGCAGAATCAGCGGAGGCTGGTTATAAGGTCAGTATGAAGCTTGCGGATGGGGAGGGAGCCAACATCGGGGGATATCAGATCCTGCGCAGAGGAAACCGTGTATATACAGATAAAACGGCCGTTGCCAAACGGAAAGAAGGAGAGCGGCGGCAGTTTGAGACGCCGGAAATGAGAGAGGACTGTTACCTGGATGTCTATGTAGATTCCCATTTGATCGAAGTGTTTGTAAATGACGGAGAGTATGTGATCAGTAATGCAGTGTACGGACTGGGCAGCGACATCCAGGCAGATGAGATGCAAAATGTAAAGATATTTACCGTCGGATCATAAAACGATATCTGTAAGGATATTCAACAGTTGTAAAGCCATTTCTTTTTCAGCAAGTCAAAATTTGACGATAAAACAACGTATTTGATTGACACAAAAAATGAAAAGATATAAAATTTAAGAAATAAGGTGAAGCGGATACAAAGTATGATGCCTGGCTGGGCTGAGTAAATGGAAATGGAGAACAAGGTAAATGGCAACTTTAAAGGATGTCGCGAAAGAGGCAGGGCTGACTGTCAGTACAGTGTCCCGTATATTGAATAACCGGGGATATATCAGTGATAATGCACGCCAAAAGGTTGAGAAAGCGATGAAAAAGCTGAATTATTTTCCAAATGAGGCGGCACGTTCCCTTCAGGGGAAAAGTACAAATACCATAGGAATCATCGTGCCACATATCCATCATCCATATTTTGCGGGAATGATCAGCCATTTAGAAGCGCAGGCGCGCAAGAAGGGATATAAGGTCTTGCTGTGTAACTCGCAGTACACACAGGAAAAGGAAGAAGAATCCATAAAAATGTGTATCAGCAGTAAAGTGGCCGGTGTTATTTACTGTAGTGAGCCAAAGGAACCAAAGCCATTGGAGGAGAGTGATATTCCGATCGTTACGATAGGGCATTTCTCGGAACAGGGGAGGGCTTCTGTGGAATGCGACCATAAACAGGGGGGAAGCTTAGCTGTGGAAAAGTTAAGTTCCTGTGGGTGTGAACGTCTGCTCTATATTGACTGTCTGGATCCACCATTCTTATCAGCATGTTTATGCGCAGAGGGGGTCAGAGAAACCAGTGAAAAGAAGAAACTTTTCTGTGCGGAATTTTCTCTGGGGGGGGGTGAAACGCATCTCCACAATAGGAAATATGGTGATTTGATTGAAAAAGCCCTGCGGAAATATCCAAAAACAGACGGGATTTTTGCAGGCAGTGATGTGATCGCGGCCCAGGTACTGCAGGTATGCCGCAGACGTTGTATTTCTGTACCTGAGCAAATGAAGATCATCGGTTTCGACGACGCAGATATTGCATCTCTAACAACGCCGGAACTTACAACAGTCCATCGGCCTGTAAAAGAAATGGCGGAGATAGCGGTCAATCTGCTTCATGATTCTGCTGCCGGAAAACTGGTCGCGAAAAGAACAGTGCTTCCGGTCTATCTGGTAGAAAGAGAAACCACATAGAGCGGCTGGGTATGCCGCCTGTGAGACACAATAAATAGAAATGGAGAAGATATAAAATGGCAACCTTGAAGGATGTAGCAAAAGAGGCGGGCCTAACTACCAGCACGGTATCCAGGGTATTGAATAACAGAGGGTATATCAGCGACAACACACGCAATAAAGTACATGAGGCTATAGAAAAACTGAATTATCAGCCGAATGAGGCCGCAAGGACTCTGCGTATGAAAAGCACGAACACAATCGGATTGATCGTTCCCCACGTCAGCCATCCGTATTTTGCGGAGATGATCAGCAATATTGAGAACAAGGCTTATGAAAAGGGGTATAAGACACTGCTGTGCAGCTCGCAGTGTATCCATGAAAAAGAAGAAGAACACATTAAGATGTGTATCAGCCATAAGGTGGCGGGCATCATCCTATGCAGTGGATTTGTGGCGCTGGAGATGTTTGACGGGATTGATATTCCGATTATTACCATGGAGCGCTTTCTGGATAATGGAACTGCCTCGGTAGAATGTGATAACAGGCAGGGAGGCGCTTTAGCGGCAGAAAAGCTGATTTCCTGCGGCTGCAGGCATTTGCTCCATGTCGGTAATATCGGTACGATATCTATGCCTGCAGATATGCGTACAGAGGGGTTTAGGGATGTCTGCGCGAAGAAAAAGATTCCTTTTGTAGAACTTCTTACAGATGACACGCAGTTTTATAATATGGAATATAGTGAGATGCTGGAAAATACACTGAAAAAATATCCGGAAACAGACGGCCTCTTTGTAAACAGTGATATCATTGCTGCCCAGACATTACAGGTATGCCGCAAACTTCATATTTCTGTGCCTGAACAGATGAAGATCATCGGCTTTGATGATGTACAGATCGCGTCCTTTACCACGCCTCAGCTTACAACCATCCATCAGCCTGTCAGGGAGATGTCAGAGCTGGCGGTCAACCTGCTGCATGATTCCGTTGCCGGAAAACTGGTAGCCAGAAAGACGGTGCTCCCGGTCTATCTGGTAGAACGGGAAACGACGTAAAATAAAAGGAACCATTCTCAGGGCTGGCACAAAGCCCTGAGAAGTGTTTCACAGTCCTCGAAATGCTCCGTATTTGAAATGATCACGGCATAAAGAGGCTCTTGCTCATCTTCCGTCTGATTGTACAGTTCATAAAATTCACTTCCGGACAAATCTATGGCATAATATCCATCGATCCCATCTTCTGGATTGACATTCCCGTTCTCATCCTGGGTCAGATTTGCCGTATCATAAACCAGTTTTCCACGGTCTGATAAAGAAGAAAGTAAATCGTCAGAAAGGGTATCATCCAACGTCATGCAGGCATTTAATGCAAGCAGGTAGCTGTACATATCCTTGCCGCAGACGGCTACATCCATGCGCCCGGAGGAAACGGTAGTCATGACCTCGATCTCCTGCACATAGTAATAACGATTGTCATAATCAAAAGGCTGGTCCAGATTGACATCTACCATACCAGGCTTCTCATCGGCCGTCAGTTCTTTCGTAAACTGACGGAACCAGCGGCTGCAGTCATCCTCTGTATTTAATACAACGCAGACACGCAGACGGCAGGGTTTCTGGCCCTCATACAGCATATTGGCAAAGGTGCAGATTGTTAGGATGGCAAAAATGGCAACGATTGCACGCCATTTGTAATAATCCCACAAAAATTCTAATTTTTTTTTGCCGTGCAGGCCTTTCAGTGTATTCCAATCCCGGCGCAGTTCCTGTAGGAATACACTGTTTTTTTTAGTCATTTTCATCCTGGATCACCTCCGCATCCTTCGTTTCAAGATAGTCTTTCAAGGCAGAAGCGGTCAATACGGCATGAAATTCTACTGTCAGGCCGGGAACGATAAAAATCAGCCCTGGTAATATGTGGCAGATCCAGATTCCGGCAGCCACAGCGGCAAGCATCAGGAGGCTCCGCCCCAGATGCTGTATGGAGAGTACAAATGCCCAGACAAGGATTTCTTTGTTCTTTTTTTCAAACTTTGCCAGAAGAGGAAAGGAATATAAGGTGACAAAGGACCAAAATAGAAAGATGACGGCAAAAAAGACCATAAAAAAGGTATAGATCCCGGTCCCGGAACGATAGCACATATAGATATCCAGGGCAAGGAAAGCGCCAAGGGCGGTCAATGGGATGCCCAGACAAATTCCCTGTTTGAAGTTCTGTACAAAGGAACGGAAAAAATCTTTGGATACATAATGTTCCTCCCCGCGTGCCAAGTTGATCATGCCATAATAAAATGCAGTTGTAGACGGGCCGATCGTGAAAACCGGAAGGCAGCAGATGAGCCAAAGCATATTCAGTACAAATACATCAAAAATGTTTCCCATACTGTTCCAGAATGGGTTATCTGCGTTGAAAAATCGATTCAACATGTAAATCCCTCTCTTCTAAAATGTGAATACAGAATCCATTATCCTGTATTGTAACAACAAAAGTACGGCAATGCAATAAAAATATCAAAGGATTGACATATAAAGTCTGATTTAAATTATGATAAAATGATAAAAATCGTTTAGATTAGACAAAAATATGAGTGAAATTAAGGTATATTTAGGAGCTATTTTATTTATATTTCATAAAATATGATAAACGATTGACATTTTATTGTAAAAATGATATGGTAATACATGTTAAAAGTACTCAACGATTGTTTCTTGTTACATATGAGTTGCTAGCGCTTGAAGTATCATAGAAGCCGGTAGAGTACAGATAGTCTTTTGGGGATGGAAAAGGTTCATTCCTGGCTCGAAATGCTACATTTATATTAAGGAGGAAATGTGAAATGAAAAAAAAGTTACTTGCAGTGACGCTTGTAACAGCTATGACAGTATCTATGGCTGCTTGTGGTGGTTCAGATTCCGGTTCTGGTGATTCTGGAAGCTCTGACGGAAAAGTATCATTCACCATCTTTAATTCTAAATCAGAAATTCAGGAGTATCTCGAAGAAGCTGTTGAAAAGTATAATGAAGAAAATGATGTAGATATTGAGGTTTATTACTCCAATGATACGGTAGCAGCTCATCTTTCTACCAAATATGCTTCTAATGACCCGTATGCACTGGCAATGACAGACGCGAAAGATATCTATTCTCTTGGAGTAGAGTACGGATATGACATGAGCGGCGCAGCTTGGGTTGATGATACAGACTATGCGATCACCGTTGACGGTAAAGTGTTAGGATTCCCTACCTGTATTGAGGCTCGTGGAATTCTTTACAATGCAGACGCGATCAAAGAAATCACAGGCGAGGACTTTGATCCGGATTCTATCAAGACGTTAGATGACTTTGATGATTTCTGCGCGGAACTGGTGAAAGGCGGGATGGAAGCTCCTACCGCGATCTTGAAACCGGACTGGTCTTTGGGAGCACATTATCTGCAGCAGGTATATGAGGAACGTGAGGACGTAGACGGCTTTGTGGATTCCTTGTATGCAGGAACGGCAGACTTGAATAATGATGAAAAATTTAACGCTCTTATGGATACATTCGATGTGTTGATGAAATATAACGCGTTTGCGTCAGGCCCGATCTCCGCTGAGGATGAGATGGTCCACCAGAAGATGTCTGAAGGTGAGGTTGCATTCCAGTTCGGCGGATGCTGGGAGTGGAATGATCTGGTTGACTATGACTATACCGGGAATATCGGCCTTATGCCTGTACCGCAGAATATAGAGGATGCATATACAGGTTACCTTGTAGGCGGCGGCTCCAAGTATTTTTATATTGATAACAGCGAATATACCACAGATGAGCAGCGTGCGGCAGCTATGGATTTCTTAGAGTGGTTCGCTTCTGCTGAAGATGCACAGACGCTTGTTTCCGATACCTGCGGTATGATTTCTCCATTCAACAGCAATACAGTAGAATGTAGTAACGACCTGGGCAAATCTGTAAAAGAATATGTTGACGCTGGTAAATTAGTTCCGAACTATGATTATGATCCGGATGACCACTATTCTAAAGTTGGCGCATATATGCAGGAGTATCTTGCAGGCCAGATCGACCGTGATGAATTGGCTGATAAGATTGAAGAATACTGGGCATCTGCAACTCCTGTAGAACATTAAACAATCTGTGCCGCCAAAAGGGGGTCTTTTGGCGGCACCAGATAAGAGAAAATGAGAGAAGGGAGAGAAGTAAGTTATGAATACAAATACGATGTCTTATAAGACAAAGCAGTTTATGATGTTTGCCGGATTAACGACATTTGCATTTGCCGCAGTTGTCATCATCCCATTCATCTACGGCTTATATCTGACTTTTACAAGCTGGGACGGCGTGTCAAGAGAGAAGCCCTTTGTAGGATTCGCGAATTATGCGTCGACATTTGCCGACGGCGCGTACTGGCAGGCCTTGGGAAGGACATTTATCTATTCGATCATCGCTGTCATCCTGGTCAATGTAGTGGCATTTATCCTGGCGTTTTTAGTTACAAGCGGTGTCAAGGGACAGAACTTTTTCCGTGCCGGTTTCTTCATCCCGAACCTGATCGGCGGTATCGTACTTGGTTATATCTGGAAGTTCGTGTTTAACCGTGCGTTTGTATCCCTTGGTGAAGCTCTTTCTGCTGGGGCTTTGTCTACATCCTGGCTGGCGACGTCAGGCGGCGCGATGCTCTGTTTGATCATTGTTTCCGTATGGCAGTATGCAGGTTATATGATGCTGATCTATGTGGCCGGGTTTATGAGCGTATCGGCCGATGTACTGGAGGCCGCAAGGATTGATGGCTGTACAAATACACAGTCGATCATACATATTTCCATACCGTTGATGACTTCTTCTTTCGTACAGTGTCTGTTCCTTACGATCACAAGATGCTTCATGGTATATGATGTAAACCTTTCTTTGACAAATGGGGAACCATTTAACAGTTCGGTCATGGCAGCTATGCATGTGTATAATCAGGCATTTACTTACAAGAATTATGGTACCGGCCAGGCCGAAGCCCTGATCTTGTTTATTGTCTGTGCTGTTGTAGGCGTACTTCAAGTATATGTTGGAAAGAAAGCGGAGGTGTCGGCATAATGGATGATTTAAACGAAAGAGCTGCTCGGAACAGAAAGATTAAACATGCGGTTTTTATTGTGCTTTTGATCGTATTATTTGTTTGCTTTATCTTTCCATTTATTCTGGTACTGATCAATGTATTTAAGACAAAGGCTGATATTACTTCTGACCCATTAGCGCTGATCGGGTCTCATGGATTTACGCTGAAGAATTTCCCGGAAGCCATGGAGAAGATGAACTTCTGGAATTCCTTTGCAAATTCAGCTTTTATTACGATCATTTCTACAATCCTTACGATCCTGCTGGCTTCTATGGCTGCTTATGTGATCGTGCGTAATAAATGGAAAGCATGCGGCGCGCTGTTTGGATTGATGGTCGCGTCTATGGTAATCCCGTTCCAGGTATTGATGATCCCATTGGTATCCCTGTACGGCGGTGTACTTGGGCTTTTGAGCCACCGTGCGACTTTGATCTTCATGCATATCGGTTTTTCCGTATCCATGGCGACCTTTATGTTCCATGGGGCGATACATACGAACGTACCGCTTTCTCTTGAAGAAGCGGGAACAATTGACGGCTGCAGCCGTTGGCAGATCTATTGGAAAATTGTATTTCCTTTGTTAAAGCCAACGATTGCAACAGTAGCAATTATTGACGCAATGGCATTCTGGAATGATTACCTTCTTCCAAGCCTTGTACTGGCAAAAAAAGAGTTATATACGATTCCGATTGCGACACAGGTATTCTATGGAACTTATTCCACAGACATCGGCCTGGTAATGGCGGCGCTGCTGCTGGCAATGCTGCCGATCTTGATACTGTATTTGTTCTTACAGCGCTATATCGTAGAAGGTGTAACTTCAGGTGCGGTTAAATAGTAGTAAAGTGATTGGTTTTTGACATGTAATGAGACTGGCACTGATCCATGTGTACCAGTCTCATTTTTTCTGTCTGTGTGCAGAGGAAGGAGACAAAATGGGTATTGTTTTTTCAGAAAAAAATAGAGTATTTACATTGCATACGCTGGATACGACCTATCAGATGAAGGTAGATGATTTTGGCTTTCTGCTGCATCTCTATTATGGATGCAGGACAGATGGGAATATGGATTATCTGCTGCATTTTGCTGACAGGGGATTTTCCGGGAATCCATATGACGCAGGAGATGACCGTACTTATTCGATGGACTTCCTGCCGCAGGAGCTGCCCTGCCAGGGGACAGGGGATTACAGGAGTCCGGCTGTCATCGTGAAAAATACAGATGGTTCCTATGGCTGTGATTTCCGGTATCAAGGATACCGCATCCTGGAGGGAAAGTATCAGATACCAGGCCTTCCTGCCGTATATGCCGATGCAGGGGAAGCGGAAACTCTGGAAATCTATATGGAAGACCGTGCCACAAAAGTGCGGATAACGCTTCTTTATGGCGTACTTCCGAAATGGAATATGATTACCAGGAGCGCTTGTGTCGAGAATCAAGGCGCAGGAAAAATATATCTGGAAAAGGCACAGGCTGCATGTCTGGATTTTGTAAGCGGGGAATATGACCTGCTTTGCTTTTACGGTCGTCATACAATGGAGCGTAATGTCCAGAGGACGCCGGTGGCTCATGGCGCCCAGGTGATCGGGAGCCGCAGGGGAACGTCCAGCCACCAGTATAATCCAATGATGATCCTGGCTGAGCAAAAAACAACAGAGGATGCAGGAGCCTGCTATGCCTTGTCTTTTGTATACAGCGGCAGTTTTAAAGGAGAGGCGGAGAAAGATCAGTATAACCAGACCCGTATCCTTCTGGGACTTTCGGACGAACAGTTTTCTTATCCGCTGGATGCAGGTGAAAGATTTTACGTGCCGGAAGTGGTATTGACGTACAGTAATCTAGGGCTTGCAAAATTATCGCAGAATCTGCATACTTGTTTTAGGACACATTTATGCCGCGGAAAATACAGGGATTGTGTCCGTCCGGTCCTTTTAAACAGCTGGGAGGCATCCTATCTTGACTTTACCGGGGAGACGATCTGTCATCTTGCAGAGCAGGCAGCGGATCTTGGAATGGAGATGCTGGTCATGGACGACGGCTGGTTTGGAAAACGTGATGATGATAACAGGGCTCTGGGAGACTGGTATGTCAACGAGGAAAAATTAGGGGAATCTTTAGGTTTTCTGATTCAAAAGATCAATGGCCTGGGATTGAAATTTGGTATCTGGTTTGAGCCTGAAAGTATCAATGAAGACAGTGAACTGTTCCGAAAGCATCCGGATTGGGCGCTTACCATTCCGGGGCGTGACCCGGTGCGGGCAAGGAATCAGCTTGTACTGGACTTTTCCAGGACGGATGTGGTGGATCATATATTTGAAAGTATGTGCAAGGTTTTGGACCAGGGGAATATCGAGTATGTAAAATGGGATTTGAACCGAAGCCTGTGCGACTGCTATTCAAGAGGCACAGAAGATCAGGGCAGGGTTTCCTATGATTATATGCTTGGATTATATGACTTTTTGGAACGCCTGATCCAAAGATATCCGAATTTGCTCTTGGAGGGATGCAGCGGAGGAGGAGGCAGGTTTGATGCAGGAATGCTCTATTATACGCCTCAGATCTGGTGCAGTGATAACAGCGATGCGCTGGACCGGGTCCTGATCCAGTATGGCACGTCTTTTGGCTATCCCATGTCAGCAGTGGGGGCTCATGTTTCCGCAGTTCCGAACCATCAGACAGGACGTATCACACCATTTCATACACGGGGAGTGACGGCTATGGCAGGAGCTTTTGGATATGAATTGGATCCGGATAAGCTTTCGGAAGAAGAAAAGCAAGAGATCCGGGAACAGATCAGAGAATATAAACAGCATGCGGCCCTGATCCAAAGCGGCCTGTATTTTCGCTTGACGGATCCGTCTGTACAGCAGGCAGGCGCCTGGGAATTTGTTTCGGAAGATGCGTCGGAGGTTCTGGTAAGCGCAGTGATGCTTGAGATACATGGAAATATGCCTGTGAATTATGTCCGCTTAAAGGGGCTTGAGAGGGATTGTATGTATCGTGAGGCGAAAAGCAGAAAGCTCTATCCGTCAAATGCGTTAATGGAAATCGGAATCCCACTGCCTGTCAGGATGGGGGAATATCATGCTTATCAGATGTATTTCAAGAAGGAGGAGAAGTAGATGCATTATAAACTTTATAAGGATGGCTGCTGGGATATCTTAGGGGAAAATATACAGATTTATCATGCATATCCTGCGATCAACGGTTCTGCCATCTCTCCGGTCAGCGTATCCATGGGAGAGGATGTCCTGCAGTACCAGTTAGAAGAGGGGAGCGTTAAGCTGCGTTTCTCCCGGAGGGAGAAAGCGGTGGAAGTGAGTTGTACGCTTCACGGAATCAGCGGGATTCATGACATAGAGCCCATTGCAAATGCAAAAGTGAAAGGTGCGGAAAATGTATTTGTCCAGGGATTTGGAATGGAAGGGCCGTCCGGATGCAGGACGGTCGGGTATGAAATGCTGAAATCCAACGGACTAATTTCACTTTACCAGGAGCAGTCGGCATTGTTTATTTATGCCCTGGACCACAGGCATTATGTAAACCGTTATTGTGTCGGGAAGACACAAAGCTTGTTTGCGGATGATGCCATATGCCTTTTTGGTGGTTTTAACCTGGAGAATACACAGGGAGATGAGAGAATGCTTCCTTCGCTTTTCTTTACCGAAGAAAAGACGCTTGCCTTTGGCCTGCAAAGCTGTGCAGAAAAGATTGCGGCAGAGATGGGGGCAAGAACAGCGAAGCCGCCTGTTTTCCACTGGTGCAGCTGGTATTATTTATATCAGAATCTAAGCCAGGACCTGCTGGAAGAATACTTGGGCGGATTCCAGACAGAAAAAGAAATTCCTTTCCGCTATATCCAGATCGATGCCGGATATGCGCCCAGTCCTGGAGACTGGCTGCTCCCGAACCACCTGTTCCCGGAGGGGCTTAAGAAAGCGGCAGAGTCGATCATCCGCAGCGGATATGAACCCGGTATCTGGGTTGCACCGTTCATAGTAGGCGACCAGTCAGAGCTTTTCCGAAAACATCCAGATTGGATCCTGTATGATCTGGAAGGAAAACCCGTAACAGAGATCAGAAGCTACAACGAACCGAAGGTATGGGGGAACCGGGACAGTAATTATTATGTGCTGGACGCCAGCCATCCGGAGGCGCTGGCCTATTTAAAAGAGGTATTCCAGACATTGAAGAGATGGGGATTTTCCTTGTTTAAAACGGATTTTATGCTCTGGAATATGCACGATACTTCAAAGGTGCGCCGTTTTGACAGCAGCCTCACATCGGTGGAAATATTTAGGAACACATTAAAAACAATCCGCCAGGCGATAGGAGAGGACAGCTATCTTCTGGGCTGCATTGCTCCGTTCCTGCCGTTTATCGGTTATGCGGATGGAATGCGGATCGCAGGGGATGTGGGAGCGCAATGGGCAAAAGACTATGGACCGGTCAATATGATACGTGAGCTTGTGGCGGACAATTATTTTAACAATATCTATTGGCAGAACGACCCGGATTCGGTGTTGTTAAGAGACTTTGATATTTTCTTGAAACCCTATGAGATACGAAGCCTTGCTCTTTTGCAGGCGCTTTCCGGAGGGGCGGTCACGACCTCAGACCCCATCCACAAGATTTCCGGGGAACGCAGAGACTTGTTACGGTTTATCATGCCAAAGGGCAAAGTGCGTCCACAGCTGCCATATTTTACGGAGGAACGGGAAGATCTGGTCCTTTTGCACAGATTGGAGCAGGGGAACCTATTGTATGCCATGAATCCAACGGAAAAACCGCTGACAGTTGTCTATGGTTTCGAGGAACTTTTTGGCGAAAAGGAATGGTTTGTACGTGAGTATGGAAACGATGCTTCTGAGAAAAAAGAGTTGTATACAACGGTTTTGAAACCCCATGATTCTGTTTTGCTTTTCCTGACACAGGAACCATTGCAGCATTCTCCGAAAAATCTGTGGGAATGGTAAACGAGGAAAGATGTATGAAAAAAGAAGAACTGAAAGAATTGTTAAAGGATATGTCTTTGAAGGAAAAGATCGGCCAGATGCTGCAGCTTATGGGCGTGTTTTTCCTGGAAGATGCAGACAGTGTCCTGACCGGCCCGTGGCAGAGCCTGGGAATTGAGGAGGAAGATATCAGGACGGCAGGCTCGATCCTGGGAACATATGGCGCGGATACGCTGATGAAAATCCAGAAAGCATATATGGAAAAACAGCCTCATCATATTCCGATGCTATTTATGATGGATGTGATCCATGGGATGAAGACGATTTTTCCGGCACCTTTAGGGCTGGGCGCGGCATTTGACCCGGAACTGGCGGAAAGATGCGCGGCTGTGGCGGCAAAGGAAGCTTCTGTGAGCGGGCTGCATGTCGTCTTTTCTCCGATGGCGGATCTGGTCCGGGACGCAAGATGGGGACGGGTCATGGAATCCACCGGCGAGGATCCATATTTAAATGGAAGGTATGCACAGGCTCAGGTGAAAGGATTCCAGGGCGAGGACATGGGCCAGCCTTATAAAGTATGTTCCTGTATCAAGCATTTTGCGGCATATGGCGGTGCAGAAGCCGGACGGGATTATAATACGGTGGAATTGTCAGAACATACATTGCGGGATTTTTATCTGCCTGCTTATAAAGCCGGGATTGATGCCAAAGCCGGGATGGTGATGACATCTTTTAACACGGTTAATGGGATTCCTGCCAGTACGAACCGATGGCTGATGCGGGACATATTACGGGAAGAAATGGGCTTTGACGGAGTATTGATCTCTGATTTTTCTGCGATCATGGAGACCATTGCCCACGGATACAGCGCTGATGAGAAGGATGCTGCGAAAAAAGCATTAGAAGCCGGTGTGGACATTGATATGATGACAGGGGTATATGCTGGAAATCTATGTAAGCTTGTGGAAGAAGGAGAAGTAGAAGAGGCTCAGATTGATGAATGTGTGCTGCGGATCCTGGAATTAAAGAATCGGCTGGGATTATTTGAAAATCCATATAAAGATGCTGACCCCAAAAAGGAAAAAACAGTCGTCCTCTGTGAAGAGCATCGCAGGCTGGCAAGAGAAGCGGCAGCAAAATCTTTTGTCCTATTAAAAAATGAAGGGATCCTTCCTCTTGACGCCACAAAGAAGATTGCCTTTATAGGCCCCTATACAAATAACAAAGAGATCATCAGCAGCTGGGCCGTGACGGGGAATGTGTCAGACTGTGTGACGATGGAAGAGGCGGCAAGGGAAGTACTGGATACCGTACATACCACGTATCATGCAGGTTCTCCGATGCTGGAAAATGAGTACGAGCTGATCGGGTTCGGCGGGATACTTGCGCATGATGTATCAGAGGCAGAGCAGCAAAAAATGCTTGCAGAAGCAGTCGCGGCAGCGAAAGAGGCTGATATCGTAATTATGCCGTTGGGTGAGCATTATCAACAGAGCGGCGAGGCGTCGAGCCGTGCCATGATCGATGTGCCGGAGGTGCAGATGCGGCTGCTGCGCGAGGTGGCAAAGGTCAATGAGAATATTGTGGTCGTCTTGTTCAGTGGAAGACCGCTTGACATCCGGGAATTAAGCCGTACGGCAAAGGCTGTTCTGGAAGTGTGGTTTCCAGGAACAGAAGGCGGACATGCCATTATGGATGTGCTGACCGGAAAGGTCAACCCGTCAGGGAAACTTTCTATGAGTTTTCCATATTGCGTGGGGCAGATTCCGGTCCATTATGATGCATATTCTACCGGAAGGCCGGATTTAGAAGGGAAGAAAGAAAAGTTCAGATCAAAGTACCAGGATATTCCCAATGAACCTCTTTATCCATTTGGATATGGATTGAGTTATACCACATATGAGATATCTCCGGTTTCTTTGAGCAGCGAGGTATTGACAGATGAGGGATTGGTTGAGGCATCTGTAAAAATAAAAAATACCGGTAAGGCCGCAGGGACGGAAGTAGTACAACTGTATATCCAGGATATCACGGCAAGTGTGGTTCGTCCGGTAAAGGAACTAAAAGGCTTTCAGAAGGTAGAACTGGCTCCCGGAGAAGAGAAATCAGTTACCTTTGTGATCGAAGAACCGATGCTGCGGTTCTTACGGGCAGATGGGACGGTTGGCAGCGAGGAAGGAAAATTCCATCTATGGATCGGCTGCGATAGCATGACAGAAAATATGGCAGAGTTACAATATAGCTGCAAAAGAAAATAGAAAAGCAGGATGCAGTTTGATAAAGGCTCCGTGGAAACGTGTATGGGACTGCCGTTTCGCAAGGTGCCTTTTTCTTTTTCTTTGTAAAACAGTTCTTTTTTGGCATACTGCCAAATAACTCTTTCACTTGCACCAATGGATGATTTATGATTTAATAACTATAATTGAGGAAAGGAACTAAAAAAAGCTATGAACACCAATGTGGATTCATTTATTTCTCATAAAGGGGAACATTTGTGGGATTTTGAAGTGGTATCTGATGTGCAGTATGAAAATGTAAACCATATTCACCCGTTAAAGCAAAAGGATGTCTTTTCCCTGATACAGAAAATTTTGTCTGGTGTCTAAGGAGAGCATTATGAATTTGAACAGCAAGATACCAAGAGAATTTTATAAGCTATTTGCAAGTAAATATATGGATTACTACCAGCGGTTTCTCGTGGCGATCTACGAAGAATCCGGCAGGTCTTATTCTCTGCTCGGCCTTACGGAACGGGAGTGCTGCATGGTCATGAATGAGCAGATCGCAGCGGAGACGGTTGCCTGGAGCGAGGAGCAGTTTGATGAGGAAGGGGAGCTTCTGACCAGGAGCAATATGGCATCCATCTGTCTGAAGCATCTGGAGGACTGGGGATGGCTGAAACGTGATTATGACGAGGCACTGGACAGCTATGTGGTGTCCTTTCCGGAATACAGCCAGTTGTTTGTAGAACTGTTCCGCCGCCTGTACAGCGAGGACGATACCCGGGAGAGGGAGAGCGTGCTGGCTGTTTACAGTTACCTATATACTTACAGTTCTGATAAGGAAAAGAATAATGAGATCTTGAAAAGCGCTCTTGCCGCTTCTCGTTCCCTGCTGCAGATGCTTTCGAATATGCAGGAGGGAATGAGGGGATATTTTGACGAGCTGTCCAGGCAGAGAAGTTTCCTTGGCATCCAGGAAGTGCTGGTAAAGGAAATGAATAACAACGAAAGTAAGAAATATGCGATCCTTACCACAACAGACAGCTTTTACCGCTATAAGGAGGCGGTCAAGGAACTGATCGACCAGAACCTGAGCGAGAATGAGGGCAGGGATGAGGCAATAGATATCATTTGCCAGATCGAACGGGAATTTGATGCCATTGAGCGCAGGTATAATAAACTGATCGCGCAGAAAACATTGTTTGCCGGCCGGGCAGCGGCAAGGATCCGCTACATTTTAATGGAGGGCGCTGTGGAGGAGGACCCTGCGGCAGCATTGGTAAAGCTTCTGAATAAGAGTAAAAACAGCCAGGAAATCCTGGAAAAACTTTCGGACCGGATGCATCTGACAGAACCTTTCAGGGTGATAACAGGGCAGAGTCTGTCAAGGCGCAGGAATATAGAGAAAGCGGAATTTACTCCTCAGGCTGTGATTCCGTCCGCTAAGCAGGAGGAATTAAATGAGTTTGTGCTGAAACCTCTATATACCAGACAGGAAATTATGGAATTCTACAGAGAAAACGAGAAGGACGGGATCTTTACGGTAACCGGGGATACAGTACATTCTATGGAAGATTTGGAAAAATTATTTTTTGTATGGCAGGATGCGGTGGAGATTGCAGAAGATTCCAGGCAGATTACGATAGGACAGGATCTGGAGGGGCAGGACGGTATACGATTTTCAAAATTGACGATCCGGAAATGAAAAATCAGTCTCTGGCAAGTCAAATGTATATACAGAAAGGAACTTGACGATGATTACATATATGGAAGAGTTATCCATGGCTGAGGCGGAAAACTTGAAAAAAACGATTTCAAGGTTATTTAGGCAGACCTGTATTTTACAGATGCGGTATGACCCTGTGACGCTGGCTCCCCGTGATAATCCGGACTATGAGACCTGTATCCGCCACAGGGAATTTATTGAAAATTATCTTTCGGTGCTGGGGTGTGAATTGGAGCACGACCCGCAGGAGCATATTTTTCGGCTGAAAGGGGAAGGCGCAGAGACGGAAAAAATCAGCCAGACAACGACCATGATCATCCTGCTTGTAAGGATGATCTACCGGGACAAGATTTTGGGAGAAGGGCTTCATGCAACGGTTACGAACCTGAAGGAAATCCGGGAATATGGAGCGAATACCGGACTTTTGGATCGGAAACTGACCACCGCAGAATGGCGGGACACTCTGTATCTGATGAACAGGCATCAGATGATCGAACTTCCTGGCTCAGTCCGGGACGTGAAGGATGAAACTCCGATTTATTTATACAGTACAATTCTTCTCTATGTGAGTGCGGCGGATATGAACCAGATGATAGAGGAGTACAGGGAGGAGATAGCCGAGGATGAAGCAATCAAAGAAATTATTCCGGCGGATGCTGCTCAATAATTGGGGCGGCATCAGCCATAAGGTGATGGAATTCCACGAATATGTAAATCTGTTCAGCGGTAAGAGCGGCTCGGGAAAATCTACAGTGATGGATGCCATCCAGGTGATCCTATACGGCAGCGTAGCGGCTGCTTTTTTAAATAAAGCGGCAGATGATGCGAAAAACAAAAGAAGTGTGCTCAGTTACCTGCGCGGAGCGCAGAAGGATGGAACTGCCAACCGTGAAAATATGGATTTCTGCTCAGAGATCGTACTCGAGATCACAGACACGGGAAGCCGTGTTACCACTTGTATCGGCGCTGTTTTTGAGGTGGGGCGGCAGGATACGGAACTGAGGAAATATCATTTTTTCAGCCATTCGGGCCCCATACCAGAGGATGGATATCTGACAGAAAAAAACATTCCTTATACTACGGCGCAGCTGAAAAAGCTGATTGAGATTCGCAGCCGCTCAGAGGATAACAGGGGAAGGGTGGAAGTGAACAGGATCTATTCTTCCAGGGAGGCTTATCTGAATACATTATATGACTCTATTTTCGGGTACATTGACCCGGGACGTCTTATGACTATGGAAAAAAGTGCGATCGCACTTCGGATGGCGGACGGGACCGGACAGTTTATCAAGGATTATATGTTTCCAAAAAGCAAGGAAGATACGGTGTCAACACTCAGCAGCCAGTTGGGAGCTTACCGTGAGATTAAGGAAAGGATCGACGATCTGGAACACCGGATTGAAATTTTGGATGAAGTATTCCATGCGAACCGGGAACTGGTACGGGTCAAAGCGGACAAGCTGCGCGCGGAAACCATCCTGCGGATTGTGGATATAGAGAGCTGCAAGATCCGGCTGGAGGCAAAAAAAGCAGATCTGGTTGAGATTTCGGCGAAGATTTCCGGATTAGAAGAACGATATGGAATTCTGGATGCAGATAAGAAAGAGAAGACAGAGGAATTAATTGAGGTAAAGGCAGAACTGCATTCCAGCGATTACGGTATGAAAAAGAGGGAAATGGAGGAACTGAAAACAACCATTCTCCTTCTCCAGGGGAATTCCAGACAGTGGAGGGAAATCCTTCATGGCCTGAAAGAATGGGAGATGGATGAGGACATCAGTGGTTATATGAGCAATCCTGCCCTGCAGTGTCTGGAAGAGATCATAGAAGGAGATGTTTCAGAGCAGGTTCTGGATAAGCTGTGGGGAGGGATCCAAAGTGCACTGGAAATGATAGGGGAAGAGCTTGCAGATCTAAACGACAACATCCGCAGCACGGCGAAAGAACTGGATGAGAAAAAGGAGATGGCGGAGGATCTCAAAAATGACCGAAAGCCTTACCGGAAAGCGCTGAAAAGCGCCAGAGCGCAGCTGCAAAGCGAACTGTCCAGCCAGTATGGGCGGACGATCCGTGTGGAAATCTTTGGCGATCTGTTTGACATTGTTGATGAAAAGTGGAAAAATGCCATTGAAGGAAGAATGGGCCGCATCAAGCACAGCCTTGTGACCGAACCTCAGTACGCTCTGGATGCCGCAAGGATTTTCCGCAGGATGAAGCGAAAAGAATATGAAGATGTAGACTTGATCAATACAGCGGCTATTAAGAGAGATTCTCCGAGGGCAGAATCCGGAACTTTATATGAGGCAGTGAGAGCCGGTGAGCCATATGTGGATCTGTGTCTGAAGCGGTATCTGGGAAGGATCTGCCAATGTGAGACGGTGGAAGAACTCCATGCAGTACGGGACGGGGTGACGCCGGACTGCTATTCCTACAGCAATTATATTTTCCGGCATTTGCGGGAAGATGATTACATTCGTTATGCCTGTATAGGGACAAAGGTGTCCAAGGCAAGGCTTAGGGAACTGGAGGAGGAAATCTACGATCTGGAACAGAGGCAGATCGCGGATATCCAGACACGGGAAAATCTGAACCGGGCCCAAAGGTTTGAGCAGCTGAATCAGGATACTAAACAGCTTATGCAGTTATCACAGGCCTCAAAAGAGCTGGAGACTTATCTGGAGAAGCAGAACCAGCTTGCAAAGGAACTACAGAAGCTTTCTGACGGAACGCTGACTGCCCAGCTAAAGGAAAGAAGAGAAACGCTGGAGCAGGATATTGCAGAACTTGCCGGAGAGCAGGAGCAGGTCAACCGAGAACGGATCAGACGTGAAGGAGACTGCCGCGCGGCAGAAAAGGAGCTTAGGGATTTTCAGGAAAAGCTTTCTCTATTGCAGGAAGGATTCAGGCCGGATGAAGCCTTGCTCGCAGAGGTCAGGGAAAATTTAGGAGTGCAGGCAGAGGCTTCTTATCGGAGAAAACAGCATGAATTATCCATTCAGCTTGCGGAGAAGGAAAGCCAGATGGAAGAGCAGAGGATTCTGGCGCGTAACCGGTTTAACCGGGAATATCCGGCCTATGGGTTTACCGGAGTAGAGCATGAAAACGACGTGTATGATCAACTTCTGGAGGAACTGAAGCAGGATTATGAGCCAAAGTATAAAGAGGAATTTGAGCAGCAGTACCGCCGGGTCTACCGGTCCCTTCGGGAAAATGTGATCGCGACGATCCACGGTGAGATCAAGGCTGCATACCGCCACAAACGGGAAATCAACCGGATGCTGTCCAGGATCCGGTTTTCGGACAGCACCTATCAGATTGACATTCTTCCGGCTGAGAATGAGAATGGACAGTTTTATGAAATGCTGATGGCGCCGGAGCTTGACAGCAAGGTGCTGGACAATGACGGCTTTGAAGGGCAGCTTAGTCTCGGGGAAGATTCCTTTTTTGAAAAATACGAACCGCAGATTGAGAGACTTACAGAGAAATTTATGCCGCCGAGAGGCGCGGACGGAGAAAAGCTGTCTCTTCACAGACAGGAAATGGAACGGTATGCAGACTACCGCAATTATCTTACTTTCAGCATGTATGAGCGGGTCGAAGATCCGCAAGGCAACGTAAAGAAAAATGCAGTGGATGAAATGGCGGGAAGAGATTCCGGCGGGGAAGGCCAGAACCCCAAGTATGTGGCGCTTTTAGCCGGATTTGCCATGCTTTACATGCAGCAGAGCAACCGGGATTCCAAAATCCGTCTGGTGCTTTTAGATGAGGCATTTTCCAAGATGGACAAGGAGCGCAGCGAGGTGTGCCTGCGCTATGCGAGAGAACTGGAACTGCAGTTGATCGTCTGTGTGCCGGATGAACGCCTGCAGTCACTGATCCGCAATGTGGACAGCGTGTATGGATTCCGCAGGCATCAGAATCAGATTTCTATGATGCATATCGATAAAGGGGATTATCTGGAGATGATGGAAGGAGGGCAAATGCGTCACAGTTCACAGTCCCATGAACCGTAAACGCTGCATTAAGCCAGTGAATTTGTAGGAACCCGTTGTTTTTGGGTTTATGGCGTGTTAAAATGGATACCATATTATAGAAAAAGGAGATGCAGCAACATGGCAAACAGATTTGTATTAAACGAGACTTCTTATCATGGACAGGGTGCGGTCAAGGAGATTGCTGCCGAGGCAAAGGGACGCGGTTTTGGAAAGGCATTTGTATGCTCAGACCCGGATCTTCTGAAATTCGGCGTGACGAAAAAGGTGCTGGATGTACTGGACGGAGCAGGCCTGACCTATGAAGTGTATTCAGATATTAAGGCAAACCCGACCATTGAGAATGTACAGACAGGAGTTGCCGCTTTCAAGGCTTCAGGCGCAGATTACCTGATCGCGATCGGCGGCGGCTCTTCCATGGATACAGCTAAGGCAATCGGGATCATCATTGCCAATCCGGATTTTGCAGATGTGAGAAGTTTAGAGGGCGTGGCGCCGACGACGAAAAAGAGCATTCCTCTTTTCGCGGTTCCTACGACTGCGGGGACAGCGGCGGAGGTGACGATCAATTATGTCATCACGGATGCAGAAAAGAACCGTAAGATGGTCTGCGTAGATCCAAAAGACATTCCGGTCGTTGCTTTTGTAGATCCGGATATGATGTCTTCTATGCCAAAAGGGCTGACCGCAGCAACAGGAATGGACGCTCTGACCCATGCAATTGAGGGCTATATTACAGGAGGCGCATGGGAATTGTCAGATATGTTCCACTTAAAGGCGATCGAAATCATTTCCCGGTCTTTGCGGGCGGCAGTAGCGAATGACCCGAAGGGAAGAGAGGACATGGCTCTTGGACAGTATGTGGCCGGTATGGGATTTTCAAATGTAGGGCTTGGGATCGTGCATTCCATGGCTCATCCTTTAGGAGCCCTTTATGATACTCCTCATGGGGTGGCAAATGCGATCATCCTTCCTACGGTTATGGAGTATAATGCAGAGGCAACAGGGGACAAGTATAAATATATTGCACAGGCAATGGGCGTTGAAGGCACGGAAAATATGTCCCAGGAAGAATACAGGAAAGCAGCGGTGGATGCGGTAAAGAAGCTTTCGGAGGACGTAGGGATCCCGAAGGATCTAAAAGAGATCGTCAAAGCGGAGGATATCCCGTTCCTGGCGCAGTCGGCTTACGATGATGCCTGCCGGCCGGGAAATCCCAAGGATACGAGCGTGAAAGACATCACGGCATTGTATAAAAGTCTTATCTGACCATGCGGTTACAGTTTCGTCAGATAGAGATGTAATAGAGTATTCTCTGGGAGTGTTCCAATAAAAAATGAAAAAAGTAAAGCCTCCGTCTTGATCGGATATCTTTCAAGCAGAGGCTTTACGATTTTATTCATGATGATCCATGTTCGTATCTGGTGTCAATGGCGGCTGCTGACGAATGAACTTTAACGGCTAAACAGCGTGGTAATCGGCCGAGGGACGGCCGGCAGCGTCAGGCTTCTGCATTTCCTTGCGGTATTCTCCTGGGGTCATCCCGTATTTTTTCCGAAATAATTTATAAAAGTGTGTCCGGTTTGTCAGTCCGAGCTGTGCTTCGATGGCAGAGATAGAATTTTTTGTTTCTGCCAGAAGATGTGCAGCTTTTTTCATGGTAAATGTCAATCCATAATCATAGAGGCACATGCCTGTATATTTGTTGACGATCGCATTTATGTAATTGCCGCTGTAGCAGAGGGATTTCTCAAGATCTGACCGGGACATGCGCCCGTCGGTATCTTCCATGAGGTGTCCGATGCGTGAGAACAAAAGCAGGTCGGAACTGGAATTAAGAGTTACATTGCTGATGTGATAATATTCTTTGGTATCCAGATAGTAGAATAACTGGCAGATCAGGCCTTTCAATACAAACGTGGAGCCAAATGTGGGAAACATCATAGTCTGTAACAGACGGTCGGCAAATTTGTGCAGGATGGCAGTATTTTTCCGGTTCTGGTAAACCGGAAGAAAATCCAGATAATTTTTCCCTTTTTCTAACTCAATATTGTCAGTCATGAACCGCAGAACGGAATTATCCAGAGCAGTTTCTTCCTTGTAGTAAGCCGTCCGGTGGGATTCCTGCAATTCTCTGATGAAATCCACAGACAGGCCGATAAAAAGTACCCTGGCCTTTCCGATATATTTTTCCACATGGAATACATTCTGGTTGATCAGGCAGCAGGTGCCAGCAGGATAGAGATAGTCTTTATTCTCCATCTGTTGTGTGATACTCCCTTTCAGGACGAGCACCAGTTCAAAAAAAGCATGCTGATGCGGGGCACGGGAATTGAATTCATGAAAATCCGATGCAATATAGGACGAATAGAAATAGTCCTTGTCCGGGGATACAGACAGTACATTATAAAAATCGTCTTCCGAAAGTCCGCTGCAATAGGACAGGGTGAATTGTATCGTAGCGGACATATCGTAGTAAGAATTAATAGTGCTGTTTGCATCATGGATCTCTAAAATGTTGCTTTCTCTCCCAGAACGAATCAGTTTCCCCCTCATAGTTTTTTCATTCATGTTTTCTCCTTTTTTACTATACAATAAGGAATTGCTGCAAAAGAATTTGTATAATACCCCGATTTTCTGGATATCATTTTGTAGAAATTCCTCAGAATGGATATACAGCCACGGATATGACACTGAAAATAATGTCATATAAATGTCCGTGACATTGCTATTTTTGTTGAAAATAGCTAAAATTTACTTAGTTCAAGATAAAGTATATACATTATCACGAAAAAAGTAAAGGAGAAAAGAGAGTTTTATGAATGAAAAAAAGTATTTAAAATGGTATCAAAAGGTAGCTTACGGCTCTGGTGACCTGGCATCAAACTGTGGATATGCGCTGATTTCCAGCTTTGTAATGCTCTATTTGACAAATGCGGTGGGACTCAACAGTGCGGTGATCGGAACTTTGATGATGGCATCAAAATTGTTGGACGGTGTGTCGGATATTTTCTTTGGGGGGCTGATGGATAAGACAAAGAGCAAGATGGGACAGGCACGGCCGTGGATGCTGTATGGCCAGATTGGAGTGTCTGCATGTCTGTTCCTGGTATTCAGCATCCCCAGTATGAGTACGAACATGCAGTATGCATATTTCTTCGTATTCTACACAGCATTTAACGCGGTTTTCTATACCGCGAACAGCATCGCTTATGCTGCGCTGGCAGCAAAGATTACGAAAAATGGCCAGGAAAGGGTGCAGCTTGGCTCCATCCGGTTCATTTTTGCAACCTTTACTACTCTGATCGTATCTTATAATGCAATGACCTTAGTAGAAAAATTCGGCGGCGGCACAAAAGGCTGGCGTACAGTTGCCCTGATTTTTGCACTTATTGCGCTTGTTGTGAATACGTTCAGTGTACTTATGGTGAAAGAAGTACCGGACGAGGATATACAGAATGTAGAAGAGAAGAAGGCTGCCGGGGAAAAGAAAGTCAGCTTCGGGACATCGTTAAAGCTTTTGGTGAAAAATCCTTATTATATCATTATTCTTAGCTTGTATCTGGTAAACTATATTTATAGCGGTATCACACAGGGGTCAGCAATTTATTTTATGACATACTATATGGGAAACCCGGCGCTTCTGGGTACGTTTTCTCTGTTCCAGCTGGTTCCGGTCATGCTGATCCTGACCGTGACTCCAACGCTTGTAAAAAAATTCGGAAGTATGTGGAAAATGAACTTATATGCCCGCATCGTTACACTCTTGATGGGTGTCGTATTCCTTGTAGGCGCGCTTAGTAAAAATCTTCCAATCATGCTGGTTGCTACATTTATACGGAACATGGCAGGAGGACCGCTGACAGGAACTCTGAATGCAATGGTTGCAGAAACCAGTGATTATACTTGGAGGACTCAGGGAGTCCGTATTGACGGTGTGATGTTCAGTTGTTCTTCCATCGGTGTTAAGCTGGGCGGCGGCATCGGAAGCGCGATCGTCGGATGGCTTCTGGCGCTGGGCGGATTTGACGGAACAGCAGAAGTGCAGACCGCAGGCGCGATCAACATGATCTTTAGTATGTATGTGATCATACCGCTTATCATGGGTGTTTTGATGGCAATCCTGGTTTACCTGATGAAGGTAGAAAAAGCAAATAAAGAATGGGATGAGAAGCATTTGAAAGGAGAAAATGCATGATCAGAGAAAATTTTAACAAAGACTGGCAGGTCGTAAAAGGCGGAAACAGCGCGTCGGCGGCAGCCTTTATGGGAACAGACGAGATACATATGCTCCACCTTCCTCATGACGCCATGATCCACGAGGAGCGGACGCCGGATGTAGAGAGCGGCGCCCAGACCGGGTTCTACCCCGGGGGTGAATATATTTACCAGAAATCCTTTACGGCGCCAGAGGAATGGAAGGAGAAAAAGGTTTCCCTGGAATTCGAGGGCATTTACCAGACAGCCATGGTCTATATCAATGGCGCGCTGGCGGCAACGAACCTGTACGGGTATTCCGGTTTTTATGTGGAGCTGGGCCCCTGGTTGAAATATGGGGAAGAAAATAAGATTAAAGTAATTGCAAATAACAGCCTGGTTCCCAACAGCCGCTGGTATACCGGGAGCGGAATTTACCGTAATGTGAAACTGATGGCCGGTGGCAGGATCCATGTTCAGGCAGACGGGGTGCGAGTAAGCACCCTGGCTGCGGAACCGGATTCGGCAGTCGTAGAAGTGGCGGTAAGCGTTTCCAGCATCAGCAGGATCAAAGAAAATGTCAACGTGAAAGTATTTTTGGAAAAGGATGGAAAACCCATTGCACAGGATCAGCAGAAGGTGGTCATGTATCCGGAGACCAGCGAAAGATCCAGGCATACTTTCTGTATCGAGAAGCCTGAATTATGGGACTGTGATACCCCAAGCCTGTACCAGTGCAGGGTGGAGATTGAAAGTAATGGAGAAATATTGGATGAAACAAAAGAAAACTTCGGGATCCGTACCCTTATTCTGGACGCGGCACACGGCCTGCGGCTGAATGGAAAAGAGGTAAAACTGCGGGGAGCCTGCATCCATGACGACAATGGGATCCTGGGGGCTGTTACCCTGGAGCGGGCTCAGGACCGCCGCTGCAGACAATTAAAAGAAGCCGGGTTTAACTGTATCCGAAGTTCTCATCATCCGCTGAGCAAGTCTATGCTGGAAGCCTGCGACCGTTATGGAGTCCTGGTTATGGATGAAATCAGCGATATGTGGACATTGCATAAGAATCCTCATGATTTTGCGCTGCATTTTAAAGAATGCTGGGAGCAGGTGGCAGAACGGATGGTGGCAAAGGATTACAATCATCCTTGCGTAGTCCTGTACTCGATCGGAAATGAAATTACAGAGGCAGGCTCAGACGCCGGCGCTGCGATCGGACGGAAAATGTGCAATAAACTGCATGAGCTGGATGCCACCCGTTTTACTACGATGGGCCAGAATGGATTGATGAGTGCGGGGATCCGTCTCAGGGACATCATGCAGGATGTGATGGAAAAATTCGGGCCGCTGAAATCCGAAGGCGGGGAAGGCGTCAGCGCAATGAACAGTTTTATGAGCCTGATGGCAGGAGAACGGGGAGAGTATTTTGCTGCCCATCCGCTTTTGACCGAGGCTTTGGAGGGCTGCTCATCCGCCTGTGACATCGTCGGGCTGAACTATCTGACCGCACGGCACATTGCGGAGCGCGAACTGCATCCGAATAAGACGGTCCTGGGTACGGAAACCTATCCGGCAGACATTGTAAGGCTATGGGGAATCGTAAAGCGTCACCCACATGTACTGGGCGATTTCACATGGGCAGGATATGATTATCTCGGGGAAGCCGGCTGCGGCATTTTCCATTACGACGGCAACGCCAACTTTACCAGCGTGTACCCGGAACGGACGGCTTATATCGGAGACTTGGATATCATCGGTTACCGCCGCCCGATCAGCTATCTTCGGGAAATCGTATATGGGCTTCGAAAAGAGCCTTATATGGCAGTGGAACGGCTGAACCGTTATGGAATGACTTGTTCCAAAACGGCCTGGATGCATAAGGATAACATTGCAAGCTGGACCTGGCCGGGATATGAAGGAAAACCTGCGCTTGTGGATATTTATGCGGATGCGGAGGAAGTAGAACTTTTCTTAAATGGACGATCCCTCGGGAGAAAACCGGCAGGAGAGGAGCATGAATTTACCGCAACCTATGAGCTGGCTTATGAACCTGGGGAACTGACGGCAGTCAGCTACGAAGCCGGAAAGGAAAGCGGAAGATTTTCCCTTACTACCGCAGGGGAAGAAGTAAAGCTCTGTGTGGAGGCCGACCGGACGGTATTGGCTGCGGACGGAGAAGATTTGTCCTTCATTACCATAAAGCTGGTGGATGACAAAGGTGTGGAGAATCTGTCTGCATCGAAAGAGGTTTCTGTTTCTGTGGAAGGAGCAGGACGGCTGGAAGGCTTTGGAAGCGCGAAGCCGGATTCTCTTGGCAGCTATGATGACACGAAATGGGAGACCTATGACGGGTATGTGATGGCTGTGGTACGCTCTGGAGAAGAGGAAGGAACGATAAAAGTATCTGTTTCGGCAGAAGGCTGTGAAGAACAGAAGCTAGAGATCCAGGTCCGCGCCTGACGGGCAGACAGCAGGGGGATGCTGCGGTAATATGTAAATAGAATCATCTTGAAAGATAAAAAAGAGACAGGGGTGATATGGTTTTTCCTTATCATCCCTGTCTTAAAATGCCTCAGGATACTTTTTGCTTCAACTCATCAATTTTATCCTGTATTTTTATATTACCAAATTTTGTGAAAAATGCAAAAAAAATGTAGCTATCACGCTATAAATTTGGTACAATGGAACATAGAATGATATTTCTCCAAGATCGATTGATGCAGGGAAGGGATGTTTGTAAGTATGAAAAACAGAAGATTGAAAAAGAGTGTGGCGGCTGTTTTATGTTTTGTATTCATGGTATGCATGTCCGGCGGATTTATTTCTGATACAGTCCATGCAGAAGGGAAAAGAACGGTCAAGGTGGCCTTTTTTCCGATGGACGGGTACAATGAGAAGGATGAAGAGGGCAATCTTGCCGGTATGGATGTGGAGTATCTGGAGGAAGTGTGTATCTATGCCAATTGGGGGATAGAATATGTGGAATGTGACAGCTGGGATGAGGCACTTAAACTCTTGAAGGATAAAAAAGTGGATCTGGTGGGGAGCGCCCAGTATTCGGCGGAACGGGCGAAAACCTACCAATATGCGGATCTTTCCAGCGGCTATACATTTGGCATTATTGCGACAAATCCAAGCAGCAGCCTGGCATATGAGGATTTTGAAGCCATGAAAAATGTTGAGTTTGGTATGGTGAAAACCTATGTGCGTAAGGAAGAATTTCTGCAGTATCTGTCCAGCAATGGTATCAAATCCCCTGAAATCAAAGAGTATGATACCACGGCAGAGCTTCAAAAAGCGCTGGACAGGGCTGATGTGGATGCCATGGTCCACACATTTATGGAGATCGAAGAGGGACAGCGCTTGATAGGACGTTTTTCGCCCAGACCCTTTTATTATATGACATATCCGGGCAATGACAACGTCATACGGGAATTGAACCAGGCCATTGCAGATTTAAAAATGAACCAGCCGGAACTGGAAACAAGGCTGATGAATAAGTATTATCAGAGCAGGCTGGACAAGACCATTGTATTTACGACAGAAGAAAAGAAGTATCTTGAGGAAACAGATCAAATTAACGTAGGGTATTTTGACGGTTATTATCCGTTTCTTTATGAAGAGGATGGAGAGTGCAAGGGGCTCACCAGAGAACTGCTGGAAGGGCCGGCCGCTATCATGGGCCTGACGGTTTCCTGGCAGAAGATTGAGAATCCGATGGAGGCAAGCGAAGCGCTGAAAAACGGCAGCATAGATGTAATGTCATACTGTATCCATACAGAGGGGGAACTGAATCAGTCCCATCTGATAAAGATCAAAGAATATGCACAGATTCCGCTGGCGCTTGTTATGAAGAAAAATACCGAGATGCATTCCATAGGAATATTGGCTACGGTGGGATATCTGTCTGATGAGGCGGAGAATGTGGTGGATTTGGAACAGGTTTCCCTGTTGACTTGTGATACACAGCAGGATTGCATTGCGGCAGTGAAGGAGGAGAAGGCAGACGCAGTATTATGCGACGGGTATCTGGCAGAGTATCTGCTTAGTTCGGAGATGAAGTATTATGATCTGGAAGTTAAAAGTGTTCTGAGCGGAGGGCATAGTGTCTCCATGTCGGTTCGTGCGGAGGAACCGGAACTTGCCAGTATATTAAATAAGACGGTCCTCACGATAGATGCAAGGGCAGTGAATGATTATATGCTGGAGCGCAATGTGTATTCTCTGGCAAGTGTCAGCCAGTTTGTGCAGGAACACAGTATCGGGATCATCGGAATTTTAATCTTGGTCATGCTGACGATCGTGCTCGTTGCCCTGCATATTGTCCGGGACTCCATGAAAATACAGAAGCTGATGTATAAGGATGTGGAGATTGATATCGGGAATCTGAATTATCTGATCTACTGGGGGAAACGTGCCCTGCTGCCGGAGAAGCTGAAGCAGCAGTATGCCATTGCTTATATCAATATCGTCCAGTTCCAGCGTTACAAAGTGGTATATGGATGGCGCAATGGCCAAAAGCTTCTGGAAGCTATCGCAGACGCGTTGTCAAAGTGTGTGAAGAAAGGGGAAGTCTGCGCAAAGGCCGACGGGGATCATTTTGCGCTTTTACTTTCCGAAGAGTATGGGGAGATCGTTGAGAGACTGAAGCAGATAGAAGAATTTCTGGAAAAACGTATTTACCAGGATACGGGAACTCATATTGAAATCCAGATGGGTGTTTACTTTATACCGGCAGGAAGTAATGATCTGAGAGGGGCTGTGGACTGCGCAAGCCAGGCAATCGACTTTATCCGGGATAGCGGTTCTGAAAAAATAAAGATTTACGATGAAACGCTCGAAAAGGCTTTAAGGGAACGCCATGATAAGGAAAAGCTGCTGGATTCCGTGGAGATTGATGAGAACTTTGTTACATATTATCAGGCGAAAGTCGATGTTTCTACGGATAAAATCGTGGGAGCCGAGGCGCTGGTGCGTTTTCTGGATCCGACGGCATCTGGTGCGGTAAGGTCCCCGGGATTCTTTGTCCCATATTATGAACAGACCGGAAAAGTGACGGAGATTGATTTTTTCGTACTGCGTTGTGTCTGCAGGATGCTTCGGAGACGTCTGGACCAGGGGCAGGCTGTGGTCACGGTTTCCTGCAATTTTTCCAGAATGCATTTTGTCAAACATGATTTTGCGAGACGGTTTGAGGCCGTGCTGGAAGAGTATCATGTCCCAAAAGAATTGATCGAGGTTGAGATTACAGAAACACTTGTCATGGAAGAAATGGAAGAGAAGATGGCGGAGCAGACGCTGGACGAACTGCATGCAAAGGGAGTCAGGCTTTCCATTGATGATTTTGGTTCGGGCTATTCTTCGCTCGGTGTTATTGAGAAAATACCGGCTTCTGTTATAAAACTGGATCGCTCATTCCTGCTGAACCAGGAAGACAGGGTGCGCCAGGTAATGATCATGAAGAGTATTGTGGATCTGGCGGACAATCTGGGCGCGCAGATTGTATGCGAAGGCGTGGAGACAGAAGAAGATGTCGAACTGATGCGGGAGATTGGAGCGCGCGTGGCCCAAGGGTATCGTTACGCAAGGCCGGTGCCGGAGGAAGAATTTGAGAGAAGGCTGTCGGAAAATGCCGGAGCTGCATAATAGTGAAGGAATTGTATGTAAATCATCTGGGCCCCTTGCTCAGGTGATTTTCCTACAGTTCCTAAAAAATGTCGGATATAGAAAAAAATTATACATTGTAAACAGTCCTCTGCTAGATTATTCTTAATCCATAAAATATTTTATCAAATATTCAGCACAGATTAAGACTAGGAGGAAGAGGAAATGGTAGATTTGAAAGCGAATCCGTTTTTTCTGGATGATGAAAAGGAAAAATGGGTGAATGAGACATTGGCGGGGTTGAGTACGGAGGAAAAAATCGGCCAGATGTTCTGTCCCATCGGCGGCAATATGGAGGAAGATTTTTTAAAAAAGTTTCTGGAAGAATTTAAGCCAGGCGCTATGCTGTACCGCCCCATGCCGGCAGCAGAGGTGCAGAAGACCCATCGGTTCCTTCAGCAGAATTCCAGGATTCCGATGCTGTTTGGTGCAAACCTGGAATCCGGGGGCAATGGGATCTGCGCAGACGGAACTTATTTTGCGCGGCCTATGCAGGTCGCGGCCACCGATAATCCGGTCCAGGCGTACCGCCTGGGAGCGATTGCCGGAAAAGAAGCAATGGCGGTAGGGTGTAACTGGGCATTTTCTCCAATCTGTGATCTGGACATGAATTTCCGCAACCCAATCACCAATGTACGAACCTTTGGCAGCAGCCAGGAGAGAGTGGCCGCATTTGTAAAAGAGCAGCTGAAAGGCTTACGAGACCAGGGAGTTGCGGCTGCAGTCAAGCATTTTCCGGGGGACGGTGTGGATGAAAGGGATCAGCATCTGGTAGCTTCTGTGAACAGTCTGTCTGTCGAAGAATATGATAGGACATATGGGGCAATCTGGCAGGAAGTGGTAGATGCAGGTACATTATCCGTCATGGCAGGACATATCCTGCAGCCGGCATACAGTAAGCATTTTAATCCGAAGCTGAAAGACGAGGAGATTCTTCCGGCAACCCTGTCCAAAGAAATCCTGCAGGGACTGCTGCGTGGGAAACTGGGCTACAATGGG
>CAJUTU010000001.1:292986-311767 GCA_910589385.1 uncultured Lachnospiraceae bacterium | reverse complement strand
CGGATGCGACACCGATGATTGGTTTTAACACTTCTATGAAGCGTTCCGAAGCAGTGCCGGCCGCATTGGCCGCAGGGTGCGACATGATTTTATTCAACAAGGACATCCGCGAGGATTATCAGTTCGTGCGGGATGCTGTTGCGGACGGACGTTTGAGCATGGAACGCGTGGATGAGGCTGTTACCAGAATCCTTGCCATGAAAGCAGCCATGGGGCTGCCGGAGCAAAAAGAGAAGGGAACCCTTGTACCAGGCGAAGACGCATTGTCTGTGGTTGCCTGCGAGGAACATCAGGAATGGACGAGACAGTGTGCGGACGAAAGTGTGACACTGGTCAAGGATACCCAGAATCTGCTTCCGGTTTCCCCGCAAAACTATAAGAGGATCCGGCTGTACCTTCTGGAAGACCGCATTGGAGGCGGCTTCAAAGACGGAGACGGCGCAATCGGAAAAGTAAAAGAAAAACTAGAAAAAGAAGGATTTGAGGTTTCGCTTTTTGATTATTCTAAGCCGGATTTCTACGAGATGTTTGAGGGTGGTGTGCAGGATATTAAAAGCAAGTTCGACCTGGCAGTATATGTAGCCTGCATGGATACTGCAAGCAACCAGTCTGTGAGAAGGATTGACTGGGTACATTTGATGGCGGCGGATGCACCATGGTTTTTGCATGATGTTCCGGCAATGTTCATTTCCATTGCAAATCCGTATCATCTGGTGGATGCGCCGATGGTCAAGACATTTATCAATGCATATACGCCGACCGAAGAAGTGATCGACCAGGTGGTAGAGAAGATCATGGGAAGATCGGAGTTTAAGGGAGTAAACCCTGTAGACCCATTCTGCGGAATCTGGGGAGCAGGATTTTAAGGAGTTGTCTGCATCTGCAGATAACAAATGACAAATAAAGTAGTTGATCTGCCGCGCAGATTTGTTACAAAAAATAAGGAGGAACAAGATGGCACACGATTTTGCATGTGGTCCGGACACCGCTGTCACGGACACAAAACAGGGAAAAGTCAGAGGATACACCTATGACGGAATTACGATTTTCAAAGGGATTCCATACGCAGCGGCAAAGCGCTTTCATGCACCAAAACCGATGGAGCCGTGGGAAGGTGTCTTTGAAGCGACAAATTATGGCTATGTCTGCCCACTTCTGGAACTGCCGAAGCCTAACGGCGAACTAAACGTTCCCCATCGGTACTGGGTGATGAATGAGGACTGCCAGAATCTGAATGTATGGACTCCGGCCTGTGATGGGGAAAAGCGTCCGGTCCTGGTGTGGCTGCATGGTGGTGGGTTCGAGTCGGGTTCGGCGATCGAGCATATTGCATATGAAGGAGAAAATATGTGCCGTATCGGGCAGGTGGTCGTGGTGTCCATTAATCACCGGCTGAATATACTGGGATATTTTGATCTGTCTGCATACGGAGAAGAATATGCAGATTCAGGAAATGCAGGGACGGATGATATCATTGCGGCTTTAAAGTGGATTCAGGAGAATATCGCAAATTTCGGCGGCGATCCGGATAACGTAACACTTTTCGGCCAGTCCGGCGGCGGGGCAAAGATTACCACGCTTTTGCAGACACCGGCGGCAGACGGCTTATTTGCAAAGGGGATCAATATGAGCGGCGTGGTCGGACCGCTTCTGGCAGACAGTAAAGGTGATGGAGAAGAGCTGGCCATTGCGTTGATGGCGGAATTGGGGATCGACGGTGATATCCATGAATTGGAAACCGTACCCTATGACAGGCTGGCAGAGGCTTATAGGCGTGTGAAACCGGAGTTCGCGGCAGCCGGAAAGTATTTAGGCTGTACTCCGCATCCGAATGCATTTTATAAAGGGACTCCCGATGAAAATGGGTTCCGTGAAGAAACTTCGCAGATTCCTTTGCTTGTGGGAACGGTGTATGGAGAGTTTTCTGGATTTATGCCATCCCCATATGATAAACATAAGCTGACATTTGAGGAGGGCGCCGCGATCGTAAAACAGACGGTGGGAGAAGAGGCGGCGGCAGAACTCATCCCCTTATTTGCAAAAGCATATCCAGAGAGAAATCCAGTGGAAATACTGACTTTGGACTTTGTATTCCGTCTGCCTGCGCAGCAGTTTATCCGGCAGCGCAGCGCCGGAAACCAGTGCACCTATTCCTATTTATTTAATCAGGACCTGCCCATCAATGGCGGGAATGTGCCATGGCACTGTGCAGACGTTCCATATGTGTTCCACAATACCGAAATGGTTCCGTCAACCCAGGAGGAGGGTGTGACCGAGAAATTAGAAGCACAGATTTTTGACAGTGTGATCGCATTTGCCAGAACCGGAAATCCGAACCATGCAGGAATTCCGGACTGGCCGGCAAGTGCTCCGGGAGAAGAGCAGACCATGATATTCTCTAAAGACACACAATTACGGTGTAATCACGATGCAGAGCTGATTCCATTGCTGGCAAAATATATGGGTCCGGTATTTGAACGGATGATGAGTGAAAATATGGGAGATGTGCAGCATTAGAATAGATCAGTCCCCAGGTTCTGAAAAAAGGTCGGATAGTAAATAAATTAATACATGGAATGCGAAGGAGTGCTCTGCTATCATTAAGAAAAAATATTTGCAGAGACGGAGGTTTTGAAATGAAGGCTTTTATTTTTGATCTAGATGGAGTCATTGTATTTACCGATAAATTCCATTATCAGGCTTGGAAAAAGATGGCGGACGGCATGGGGATCTATTTTGACGAGATCATCAATAACCGTCTGCGTGGTGTGAGCCGTGCAGAAAGCCTGGAAATTATCCTGGAGAAATATGACGGAACGCTTTCCGGCGAGAAAAAAGCGGAACTGATGGAAGAGAAAAACAATACCTATCGGGAACTGCTAAAGACTATGACTCCGGCAGATGTTACAGATGCAGTGCGGGATACATTGAAAAAGCTGCGGGAGGCCGGGTACAAACTGGCAATTGGTTCTTCCAGCAAAAACGCGAAGTTTATTCTGGACCGGGTAGGGCTTTTGGATGCATTTGACGCAATTTCAGACGGAACTAATATCACCCATTCCAAACCAGACCCGGAGGTATTTGTGAAAGCCGGGGAGTTCCTTGGGATAGAGGCAGAAGAGTGTGTCGTAGTGGAGGATGCTTATGCCGGGATTGACGCGGCAAAGGCGGCAGGAATGATGGCAGTAGGTATCGGAGATGCTTCCGGATATAATCAGGCGGATCATAAGATCCGGTCATTTGAAGAACTGCTTGGTATTGCAGGAATCGGATGAAAGTGCTTTTTGATAATATAGAGAGTTATGATATGTTTAAAAGATAACCAGACTGCTTTTCAACCACTGGCCATTATGGCTGGTGGTTTTTTCTTTCTGCGAAAGTTATTTGAATGTGCCAAAGCATAAAAAATGTCGGTTTTCTATAAAAATAGGCAGTAGAAAAATCTTTTGAAATCATGCAAAATAGAGGATAGATAATGAAGGATAAATAGATGTCCCGGATTTAATAAGCATGTAAACAATAAAATGAATGAAAAAAAGAATAACATAGGAAAGCAGGAGGAGCGAGATGGAAAAAATCAAGTTTAACCAGGGTTGGAAAGTATGGAAGGATCTGGATCCTTTTGAATTGGTCTTCCGTGTGCCGGATGAAGCAATCGAAGTGGATCTGCCCTATGATGCCATGTTTCATGAGGAGCAGAAGCAGGGAGCGGTGAATGGGGGATTCACCGGAAATATTGACGCGGGCGAGTACAAGTATTACAAGCGGTTCTTTATTCCAGAGGAATATCGGGGCGGGCATGTTATGCTGCAGTTCGAAGGTATCTACCGGAATGCCAGTGTATTTGTGAACCAGTCTAAGGTGGGCGGCAGCGCTTATGGCTATACGGATTTTACCGTAGAGGCAGGCGATTACTTGAAATACGGTGAGGAAAATGAAGTTCTTGTGACTGTAAAATGCGGCACCAGAAGCAGCCGCTGGTACAGCGGCGCAGGGATTTACCGGGATGTCTGGCTGATCTATGGCGGCGAGATTTATGTGAAGCCTTACGACCTTCGATTTTCGACGGTAGATGTGGATGAGGACGGGGCGCTGGCTTGTGTCACAGCAAAAATCCAGAATGACAGCCTGTCCGCGAAGACGCTGGATGTTTCTGTGGCTGTGCAGGATGAAGAGGGAACTTTGGTGGTGGACAATGCATATCCAGTCAGGATAGGCAGCCGTTCCGCGGTAGACTTTCGGAAAAATATATACATAGACCATGCAAAGCTTTGGGATGAATTTCAGCCGAACCTTTATAAAATAACATTGACGGTCAAAGACGGAGAAAAAGTATTAGATACTGCATCAGTAACCTCTGGAATGCGTAAGCTTTCTGTAGATGCCCGTCACGGCCTGCGCGTCAACGGAAAAACAGTGAAGCTGAAAGGGGCCTGCATCCATCATGATCAGGGCATCCTGGGGGCGGCAACCTATGCGGATTACGAGTACCGTCGTGTGAAACGTCTGAAAGAGGCTGGCTTCAATGCCATCCGTTCCGCCCACAATCCTGCTTCACAGGCTCTTTTGAATGCCTGTGACCGGCTGGGAATGTACGTGATGGATGAATTGGTGGATGTATGGAACAAGAGCAAGGTAAGTTATGACTATGCCATTGATTTTGAGAGGAGCTGGGCCAGTGATATCGAGCATATGGTAGATGCGGATTACAATCATCCGTCAGTCGTATTGTATTCCACCGGAAATGAGATTTTTGAAATCTGCACGGAAAAGGGTTTTGAGACCAGCCGTATGCTGAGCGATAAATTTCATGAACTGGATCCTTCGCGCTATACCACCAATGGAATCAATGGGGCGTTTGCGGCAGGGGACGGCCTGGCGAAGATCGTGGATGATATTACGAACGGAGAAGCGGACACCGGAAAAGGAGATGTAAATGTCTTCATGGCAGCCATGGAACGGGATATGCCGGGAATCGTTTCACATCCCATCTTAAGTGGGATTTTAGAGAAATTGGAGACCACCATGGACGTGATCGGTTATAATTATATGACATCACGCTACCTAAAGGACGCAGCAAAATATATGGATCGTGTGATGGTAGGGACCGAGACCTATCCAAAGCAGATTGCGGAGAACTGGGATGCCATTACCCGGTGTCCGGCGGTGATCGGGGACTTCACCTGGACCGGATGGGATTATCTGGGAGAAGTATCGTCCGTATGTCCGGATCTGATGAATACAGGAGGGGATATTTCTATTATCGGAAACCGCCGTCCTGTTTCTTACTACAGGGAGATTGTATTTGGATTGACGAAACAGCCATGCATTGCCGTGCAGGATCCGGCGCATTATGGAATCCCACGTAACTTTGGCCCATGGTGCTATACAGACTGTACATTCTGTTATTCCTACGAAGGCCAGGAAGGGAAACCGATCATGATCCAGGTCTATGCAGGGGGCGACACAGTAGAATTATTCCAGAATGGGAAATCCCTTGGAAAACAGGCCTGTGGAAAAGAAACTCGTTTTGAGACCCAGTTCCACACCGTATATGAGCCAGGTGAACTGGTTGCGGCAGCCTATGAAAATGGAGTGGAAATCGGACGTACCAGCCTGAGGACCGCCGGAAAGCCTGCGGCAGTAAAATTAGACGCAGAGAAGTATGATACACTGGTGTTTGTGAACATTGACGTGGTAGATGAAAAAGGGCTGCTTGCGGCGGACGCGGCGGCATCTCTCCACATTGAGACAGAGGGGCCTGCTCGGCTGCTTGGATTTGCAGGACCGAAAGCGCTGCACCGTAAGGGTTATGAACATACAGATACAACGGCAGGGGAAGGGCATGCCCTGGCGGTACTGAAACGGACAGGGGAAGACGGAAAAGTCACAGTAAAAGTTTCTGGAGAGGGATTAAAGGAAGAAATCATTGAGTTTGCATAAAAGGCTGTCAAAATTTAGGAACTGTATGGGAACCATCTGTTCAGGCTGTTCCCATATCGTTCCTCATCAGGAGGTTTATCATGAAAATAACAGAGCTGCGTACAAATCATATCGTAACCCCTTTGGGCTATTCCTATGACCCGCTTTCCTTTTCCTGGAAAGTGGAAACAGAAGGGACGGAAAAAGAGCAGAAATCTGCCAGGATCTTCATTGAGAAAAATGGAAACAGGGTTTATGACAGTGGGGAGACTACAGATGCGGACAGCCTGGATTTCCCTGTGGAACTGGAACTGGAGCCTAGAAGCCGTTACGATTGGACCGTCATTGTTACAGCGGATAACGGGGAAACGGCGCAGGAGAGCAGTTTCTTTGAGACAGGAAAATGTCAGGAGCCATGGGCTGCAAAATGGATCACGCCCGGCAGCGGTATTGTAAAGGAAGACGCACAGGCAGGATATATTTTGGAGAAATCCTTCTGCCTGAAAGAAATCAAAGAGGCACGGCTGTATTTCTGCGGCCTTGGCGTCTATGAGTGCTATATCAACGGCAAAAAGGTGGGAAACGAGTATCTTGCACCAGGCTATCATTCCTATGATTTTCATTTGCAGGCCTACACGTATGATGTGACGGAATATCTGGAAGAGGGAGAGAACAAACTGGAAGTCTGGCTGGGCGAAGGGTGGTTTAAAAGCCGCCTTGGATTCGACGGAGGCATTCCCAACCTGTATGGGGACAGACTGTACGCCATCGGAGAATTGTATGTAGGCAATGATCTTGCCGCTGTCACGGATGAAACATGGAACAGCCGGATTTCTCCCATTGTATTCAGCGGGATTTATGACGGGGAAATCTATGATGCCAGACTGGAGGATGCCGGGCTTTTAGACAATGCGTCAGGAAAAACGAATGGAAAAGCATCCACGGCAGGAGTTCCTGCAGAAGTAAAATATCCGGAAAAATGTGGGGAGCTGACACAACGTTACAGCCTTCCGATCGTAAAAAAAGAAGCCTTTGAGCCTATTGAGGTCATCACATCCCCCAAAGGCGAGACCATATTGGATTTCGGACAGAACCTGACCGGATGGGTGGAATTTGACTGCGTGCTGCCGGAAGGGGAAGGAGTTCGGCTGACTGCCTGCGAGATCCTTCAAGACGGCTGTTTTTACCATGAAAACCTGCGCCTTGCAAAGACAGAATTTATATATATCTCCGGCGGAAAGCAGACTCATGTACGGCCTCATTTTACCTTTTACGGATTCCGGTACATGCTGGCAGAATGGAAAAAGCCGGATGGCGCATGGGAGGCGCTGACGCCGAAATGCCAGGGATATCATTTCACCGCGCATCATCTGCGGAGTGATTTTGACCAAATCGGGAAGATCGTAACCGGAGACAAAAAAGTGAACCAGTTATTTTCCAACGCGCTCTGGGGACAGAAGGATAATTTTCTGGATGTGCCTACGGACTGCCCCCAGAGGGATGAACGTCTGGGATGGACGGGAGACGCCCAAGTCTTTTCAGAGACAGCCTGCTATAACATGTACATGCCTGCATTTTACCGGAAATATCTGTGGGATATGCGCTCAGAGCAGAGCATAACGGACGGGGCAGTTCCGAATGTCGTACCCCGTATCAAGCAGGGCATGATCGCGGAATGCGGCAGTTGCCCGTGGGCAGATGCAGGAGTGATCATTCCCTGGAACGTTTATCTCCATTATGGCAGCAGGACTCTTCTGGCAGAAATGTATCCGGGCATGAAGGCATGGGTAGACTACCAGAGGCGTCTGGATGAAAAAGAGGGAGGCCCCCATCTGGTGAAAGGCGGGTTCCATTTTGCAGACTGGCTGGCGCTGGACAATGAGCAGCCAGGGCCCTTCGGGGCGACGGATCCTTTGTATATCGCAAGCGCCTATTACTACCGGGACGCAGACATCATTGCCAGATCCGCGAAAATCCTTGGATATGAAGAGGACGAAAAAAATTACGGACAGCTTGCAGATGAAATCCGCCAGGCGATCCTGGAAACATATTTTGATGAAGATGGCTTATGCGTCTGCCATACCCAGACCGGGGCATCCATTGCGGTCATGTTCGGGCTTACCGATGGAAAGAAAATGGAAGAGGGCGATGCATTGTCTAAGAGGGTGTCGGATCATGACAATCATCTGAATACCGGATTTGTAGGAACCACCATCCTGTGTCCGGCATTGACCGAAACCGGGCATCATACTCAGGCAGTTGACCTGCTTTTGAATGAAGATTATCCAAGCTGGCTTTACAGTGTCAACCTGGGTGCAACCACCATCTGGGAGCGTTGGAATTCCGTGATGCCGGACGGACACATGAACCCGGAGGGAATGAACAGCCTGAATCATTACAGTTATGGCAGCATTGCGGCATGGATGTACGGATATCTGGGAGGAATCCGGGAAAATGCGGCAGGATTCCGAAAAGCAATCATTGAACCACACCCGGACGAACGCTTGGGCTTCGTAGAATGTGAACTGCAGTCTGCGTCAGGAACTTATCGCTCTAATTGGAAATATGAAGAGAACGGGAAGGTCAGAATGGAAATTACAGTACCTTTCGGGGCTGAGGCAGAAATCCGTCTCCCAAACGGACAGGGAAAGAATGTAAAAGCCGGAACATATCAATATTGTATCAGTTTGGGATAGTAAGAAAATCAAACGGGAGGAATGGAATAAATGAGTAAAGATTATGAAGAACGGATACAGGAACTCCGTTCTAAAATGACATTGGAGGAAAAAATCGGGCAGCTCCAGCAGTGCGGTCCTTCTCTGGTAGGAGCCTTTGATGTCAGCTTTGATGAATTACTGAATATGATGTTTGACGGACGGATCACAAAGGAAGAATTTGACCGTCTGATGGGAACTGCGGAGCAGGATTACCATGAGGAAGATCTGCGTGCAGGAAAAATAGGCTCTTATAATGGAATCGGGGATTCCGCTATGGCCAACAGGCTGCAGAAGATCGCGGTGGAAGAGACTCGGCTTGGAATTCCGCTTTTGTTCGGCTATGATGTGATCCATGGTTTCCGCACAGTGACCCCGATCCCGTTGGCGGAAAGCTGTGCATGGGAGCCAGCGCTCTGGGAGAAGACCGGACGGGTTGCAGCCCAGGAGGCGACTGCGGCAGGCGTACATCTGACCTTTGCTCCTATGGTGGATGTGGCAAAGGATGCCCGCTGGGGACGTGTCAGCGAGGGTGCAGGGGAGGATGTACTGCTGAATAGTGACTACGGCGTGGCAAAGGTTATGGGATTCCAGGGGGACGATCTGACAAAAGAGGATGCCATGGCCGCCTGCCTGAAGCATTTTGCGGCTTATGGCGCAGGAGAAGCAGGGAGAGACTATAACCGTGTGGACATGTCCATGCAAAGGCTGTGGGAGGAATACATGCCGCCTTATCAGGCATGTGTGGATGCCGGCGCGAGGGCAGTCATGCCGGCATTCAACGATATCAACGGTGTGCCCTGTACGGTGAATTCCTGGCTGCTGCGTGATATCCTGCGGGAAAAATGGGGATTCAACGGACTGGTGATCAGTGATTCCAATGCCATAGCAGAGTGCGTGGACCATGGCATTGCAAAGGATAAACGAGACGCATCAAAACAGGCAATCCTGGCAGGGATGGATATGGATATGTCCTCGAATTCTTATATCGAATGTCTGAAAGAACTGGTGGAAAGCGGCGAAGTGCCAGAGAGCGTATTGGACGGGGCAGTGGATGATGTACTACGGATCAAATTTGAACTGGGGCTGTTTGACAATCCTTATCAGACCGACGGGCAGAGAGAAAGCCAGGCCATGCTGAAAGACGAATACCGCGCCATTGCCAGGGAGGCGGCGGTAAAATCCATGGTACTGCTGAAAAATGAAAACCAGGTACTTCCATTGAAAGCAGACGCGAAAATCGGTCTGTTCGGCTCCCTTGCGGCAGACAAAGGGCAGATGACCGGCGCGTGGGCCATCGGCGCAAATCCGGAAGACTGTGTCAGCATCGTGGATGCCTGTGAAGTAAGAAGGATTTCTTATCGGTACAGCGAAAACGGTTCTGACCTGTTAAAAATCGCGGTAGATTCGGATGTGCTGGTGGCAGCGATCGGCGAGAAGAAAGAAGAAAGCGGAGAGGCCGCAAGCCGGGCAGACATTATGGTGCGCCAGGAAGATCTGGCATTGGTCAGAGACCTGCTGGCAACCGGGAAACCGGTAATCGTGGTATTGTTCAACGGCAGGCCGCTTGCAATCCCGGAACTGGCAGAACATGTCCCGGCCATACTGGAGGCATGGCATCCGGGTGTAGAAGCAGGCCCGGCTATTCTGGATGTGCTTTTTGGAGACGTCAACCCGTCCGGAAAGCTGACCACTACATTCCCGGCAGCCACGGGCCAGTGCCCTATGTACTATGCGCATATCAATACCGGCAGGCCGGGAGGAAAATCCAAGTTTACTTCCAAGTATCTGGATGCCCCGGTTGAGCCTTTATATCCCTTTGGCTACGGCTTATCCTATACCACGTATGCGTATGGAGATTTAAAGGCCGAAAAGAAAGAAGATTCACTTCATGTCACTGTATCTGTATCCAATACCGGAGAAAGGGACGGGGAAGAAATCGTACAATGTTATGTGCAGGATGTGGCCGCAAAACGGGTGCGCCCGGTACGCCAGTTGAAAGGATATAAAAAGGTCGGCTTAAAGGCTGGTGAGACAAAGCAGGCAGAATTTACGATCCCGTATGAAGAGTTGAGTTACTATGACTGGAATATGAACAAAGTACCCTGTGAAGGTATCCTGAGGGTATACGCAGGCGGTGATTCACGGGCAGAACTGATGGAAGAGATTATTTTATAAAAGGAAAAAGAACAGCAGACGGCAGAACTGTTTGTTGTTCTTTTTCTTTTATAAAATTTTTCGTGAAGAAAAATAAAGTTTTTATATTTGGTTATTAAAAAACGTCGGATTCATACAAAGAAATAACATGGTCTATCAAGAGAATGACAGGTATAATCTGTAATATAAACAAACGAAAATGAAAAGGAGAATGAGAAATGAGTAATGAGACGACAAAAGCTCCGGCAAGGAAAGAGAAACTCAGCAAATCATTTGTCTGGTTTCATGCTACATCTGTAAACGGCGGCGCAATGGCGATCGCGGCTACGATCGCAACCTATTTTTCTCTGTATGTGCAGGAGACGATCGGTATCACAGCCGCACAATTATCCGTGATCCTGCTGATCTGTTCTTTATGGGACGCGATCAATGACCCGATGATGGGTGTCATTTGTGATACCTGTAATCCAAGGTGGGGACGCTATCGTACATGGTTCCTCTTTACACCAATCTTTTTACTGGTAGATATGTTCCTGCTGTTCAGCAACCCGGGATTTATCCAGGGCAGCCCAACGGCAAAATGTATTTACGTGTGCATCACCTACATGGTCTATGGAATGTGTGTGACTGCCTACACGATGCCGCAGATGGCGATCCTTCCGGCTATGACATTGGATGATGAAGAGAGAAATGACGTTGTAGCAAAAGGCGCCGGTGTCTGTGCTTTGATGTTTACGATCGCATCTACATTTTCCACCCAGTTGGTGGAGATTTTCGGAAGTTACCGGAATCTGATGGTTACATACGCAGTCTTTGCAGTGATTTCTTTCTGGGGATTGTATAAGACATCAGAAGAAAAATATGTGATGCCGAAAGAAGAGGGAGAAGGCGGTTTAAAGCAGCTTATTTACGTGTTCCGTCATAAAGAAATCTGGCCGGTTATGGTGGTATGGTGTCTGGCGGCAGTTTCTTATGGGTTTATGTTTACTTCTTCCGTATATTATGCACAGTATATCCTGGCAGGGCAGAGAGTAGACTTTGCGACAATGGATGAAGCAGCGATCGGAGCTACCATCGGCGGAACGATTTCAACTTATATGGGCTTCGTATCCATGGGGGCGTTGATCTCCATGATGGTACTGATGCCGATATTCTTGAAGAAGTTTAAGACTGGTTACAAAGCAATGATTATTTCACAGATTTTGACGATTATCTGTTATGCAGTCTTGTACTTTACAGGGCGTATGAACTTTATGTACTGCTGTATCCTTTCCTTCATTGCAACAGCAGTAGGAGCCATGGTAAATGCTTTAGTAAATGTACTCGTAAATGACACGATCGACTTTATCATGCTGAAGGAAGGCAAACAATTGAACGGGATTGTTTCTTCGGTAAAGGGGTTTGCACAGAAATGTGGCAATACCATTACAAATTCCGGTATGCTTGCAATTCTGGCAATCTGTGGGTTCGACGCACAGTTAGGGCCATTTGGGCAGTCTGAGATGGCAGTTACAGGTACAAATATGGTTCGATTCCTCGTTCCGGCGCTGGTTTCCGCTATAATCCTCGTAATCATGATCTTCTATCCGTTGAAGAAATTCTTCCCGGAGATTGCGGAGATGAAAGAGAAGATGGCTGCAGAGCATGCAGAATAATTAAGGGAACGAAAACCTAAAAAAATATTTTTTTCATGACGTATAAGGAGGGAGAGTATTTTCCAGGCACGGACTGTGGGAATACTCTTTTCCCATATACAAAAGGAAAGGAAGATTATCATGAAAATCCAAGAAGTTAAAATAAACGGTGTTTCTGATCCGATCGGCTTTTATTTGGAAAATGTGATCTGTTCCTGGAAAGTGACAGATACAAAGAGCCAAAAGCAAAAAAACGCAAAGATTGAGGTCAGCCTGGATGAGGATTTTGAGCAGATTTTCTACTGCAAAGAGGGACAGGATTTAAAACAGCAGGGAGAAAAGCTGATCCTGGATTTAAAACCCAGGACTACTTACTATTATCGTGTGACAGTGACCGGGGACCAGGGAGATTCGGCTGTCAGCGAGACATGTATTTTTGAGACAGGAAAGATGCAGGAGGCGTGGCAGGCACAGTGGATCGCGGCTGCAAAAGAAGACACATTCCATCCGGTGCTGCGCAAGGTGTTTTCCGTGGAAAAACCTGTCAGGAGAGCGCGTATCTACGGAACCGGCGTGGGAATGTTTGAACTCTATCTGAACGGTAAGAAACTTGGAAATGAGTATCTTGCCCCATATGTGAATCAGTATGAGACCAACATCCAGGTGCTGACATTTACTGCGGACGGGCTGGAACAGGGGGAGAATACCCTGGAGTTCCTGCTTGGAAAGGGCTGGTACATGGGCCTGTTCGGTCTGGAATTACAGAAAAATAATTATGGAGACCGCATGGCGGCGATCGCGGAGCTGCATATCGAATACGAGGATGGTTCCGAAGAAGTAGTCTGCACAGACGAAAGCTGGGAGTACCAAGGGTCTCTGATCGAAGACTCTGGAATCTATGACGGTGAGATTTTCGATGAACTGCTCTGGGAGGGGAAGAAAAATCCTTGGAAACCAGCAGCGGTACTGGAGCGCCCGGAGGAGGACGAGGGCACGAAGAATCTGGAAAAGAGCCACCTGATGGATCGTCTGAGCCTTCCGGTGCTGGCTATGGAAGAACTGGAAGTGCAGGAAGTCATCCAGACTCCGGCAGGGGAGACGGTGTTGGATTTCGGGCAGAATTTTGCCGGTTTTGTGGAGTTTGACGCGGATTTCCCAAAAGGAACAAAAATCACACTGGAATGTGCCGAGATTTTGCAGGAGGGCAATTTCTACCATGGAAATTACCGGGATGCAGAGTCGAAGTTTACCTATGTTTCCGACGGTACGGCGAAAAAAATCCGTCCTCATTTTACATTTTTCGGATTCCGTTATATCCGTGTGACCGGATGGCCGGGAGAATGTAAAAAAGAAGCCTTTATAGGAAAGGTGTTATATTCAAAGATTGAGAGAACAGGATATATTAAGACCAACCATGAGAAGATCAACCGGCTGTATGAAAATACCGTATGGGGCCTGAAAGGGAATTTTATCGACATGCCTACAGACTGTCCGCAGAGAAGCGAGCGTCTGGGCTGGACCGGGGACGCGCAGGTTTTTGCGCCGACGGCAAGCTACCACATGGATACCAGGGCGTTTTTCCATAAATTCATGAAAGACCTGCGGGATGAGCAGAAATTCCTGGACGGAGGGATTGCCAATTATGTGCCCAATATCGGGCATAAACCGGACTGCGGCAGTGTATGGGGGGATGTGGCTACATTTATCCCGAATGTGCTCTATCAGTATTATGGAAATATGGAGGAATTGGAGTACTGCTACCCGATGATGCAGGACTGGGTGGAGTATATCGACCGCCAGGATGCAGCCAGGGGCAGACAGTATTTGTACAATTTCGGGTTTCATTTCGGAGACTGGCTGGCGCTGGACGGATCCACGCCTACCAGCTTTAAGGGTAGTACCAATGATGATTATGTGGCGTCTGTCTATTATTACCGTTCCGTTCAGATCGTCCGGGAGGCGGCAGAGCGTCTTGGAAAAGACGAAGACGCAAAGCGTTATAAAGAACTGGAAGAGAAAATCTATGCGGCAGTCTTACAAGAGTTCTATACCCCAAGCGGAAGGCTTGCCATCGACACTCAGGCTGCTTATGTGATCGCATTGAAATATCATGTGTATATTGACCGCCAGAAGGTAATCGACCAGTTTAAGCTTCGTCTGAAAAATGACTGTAACCAGATCAAATGCGGTTTCGTGGGCGCTCCGCTGCTGTGTACGGTCCTGGCAGAAGCAGGGCTGTTTGAACTGGCCTATGATTTCCTGCTGAAAGAAGGATTCCCAAGCTGGCTGTACAGCGTCAATCTGGGCGCGACCACGATCTGGGAGAGATGGAATTCCGTGGGAGAGGACGGGACGATCAGCGATACCGGCATGAATTCTTTGAACCATTACTCCTACGGCTCTGTTATGGAATTCGTGTATGCTTACGCAGCAGGCATCCGTCCGCTGGAACCTGGATTTGCGAAAGCAGTGATTGCACCGCACCCGGATATCCGCCTGCGCAGACTGGAATGCAGCTATCATTCGGTTTCCGGAAACTATGTGTGCAATTACGAAATTTGTGAGGATGGAAAAATGCATGTGCAGGTGGAAGTTCCGTTCAACTGTGAGGCAGTGGTGGAACTTCCGGGATATACAGAGAAGAGCATGACGTTGGGAGCAGGAACCTACGAATATTCCTATGTGCCTAAGAGAGATTACCGGAAACCATACAGCAAAGATACGACCTTGAACCGCCTTGCCGCAGACGGGAAAGCCATGGGAGTGCTGGCAAAGTACGCACCGGCCATTGCCGGGATTGCGGCGTCAGGCGACCCGGAACTGGGGGCAAACACACTGGAAGATATCTCTTATAAGGGATTTCTGCCCTTTGAGCCGGAGAAGCTGCAGCAGGCAATCACGGAATTGTCAGATATGACCGCAGGGGAATAAGAGGGGATCTGATGGAAACCGCATTGGATTTTTAGTTCACAATAAAGACAGTATAAAGTGGTTATGCATGAAAATAGGAAAAGGAGAGATCAGGCTATGCAGACAAGTGTGATCAAATTATATGAAAATAGAGCAGATGTAACGTTGACGACATATCTATTACAGGATTCGCCGGAACTCTTGCGGGGAAAGGCCCGTCCGGCTGTCATGATCTGTCCCGGAGGCGGATATTTTAACTGCTCGGACCGCGAAGCAGAGCCGATTGCATTGAAATTTGCGTCCATGGGATATCATACCTTTGTTTTAAGATATTCTACATATAGCGAGGGTACAGGGGATTTTCCGGATTTGTCGAAGCCTCTGCCAATAAAAGAACATTGCCAGAATCCGACTCCCATGCGGGAGATTGGACAGGCGATGCTGATTATCCGTGAACATGCCGGAGCGTGGCTGGTAGATGTGGACAGGATCGCAGTCTGTGGATTTTCCGCCGGGGCACATAATGCGGCAATGTATGCGGCAAACTGGCACACGGACGTGATCAGTGGGTATTTTGGGAAGGATAAGGAAATGTTCCGTCCGGCGGCAGCGATTCTCGGATATATGCTGAGCGATTATGTATATATGAAAGAAACCGTATTGAAAAGAAATCCGATGGACAGGGCATTTTTTGCAGCTTCGAGCACTGCGTTCCTGGGAGAGCCGGAATCTTCGGATGAGACGCTGGCAATGGTGAGCCCTGCAAGAAACGTGACGGAAAATATGCCGCCCGCTTTTTTGTGGGCAACTGCGCAGGATGAATTGGTGCCGGTGCAGCATTCCATCCGTATGGCACATGCCCTGGCGGACAAAAATATTCCTTTTGAACTGCACATTTTTGAAGAAGGGCCGCATGGCCTGGCACTTTCGGACCAGGCATCTGCAGAATCCTTATCTCAGGTATATCCGGATGCGGCAAAGTGGGCAGACCTGGCCGGAGAGTGGCTGAAAAAGCGTTTTGCCCTGCCATTGCCAGAAAAATCCTCCTTTGAGGAATTATTAGAAAAAGGTGGGAAAATAGGATAAATCCTCACTGGTAATCCCTTTTCCGTAAGCGATAATGCTCTGTGGATGTTCAAATTGCAGGGCGGTCTGTCCGCAGCCGTGGATATGGCCGCCCGCTTCTTTTATGATCAGAGATCCGGCCGCATAATCCCAGGGACTTAAACGTAATTCAAAATACAGATCTGCTCTTCCGCAGGCGATATCACAGAGGTCAATGGCGGCGGAACCGCTCCTGCGCAGATCCAGGCATTTCCGAAAATAGTGGTATGCAATATCAAATGCCGGCCTGGCGAGCTCTTCATAGTATGGGGAAGTGCCGAAAAGCAGGATACTGTTCGATAAAGGTTCTTCGGAAACCCGTATAGGAGTTCCATTTCGGAAAGCTCCTTTGCCTTTTTCCGCATAAAATAATTCTTTTTTGTAAGGATTATATACAACTCCAAGCACACTTTCCCCATCTTTTAGAAGCCCTACAGAGATGCAGCTGGCCTGGTTTTGCCGGATAAAATTTGTGGTTCCGTCAATGGGGTCAATAATAAACAGATACCCCTTGCCGGTAAAGGAGGATGAAGCATTGTCTTCCTCGCCCATAAACTTTGCCTCAGGCAGGATTTCTGCAAGGCGGTCAAACAACTCTTTTTGCACCCGGGAATCGTATTTCGTGACAAAATTAGCATGGCCTTCTTTGGAAAGTGTATCAATTTCGCCGTCTGCGGCCTCCAGCATAATATGGCTGGTTTCTATCACGGCATTTTTAATCTGTTCAAGCATATCTATCCTCCATTTGTTTTTAAAAACGCTATTCAAACTTCGTTAGAATCTGTTTATTCATTATCGCAGTCCATCATATCACAAATATTCGTTCATTTCAATGGAATGGGTCTTTATATATCCCGTGCAGCATAGTGCACGATTCCGTGAACAGTAAGTAATATATTATTGACAATATTCTACAAGTGGAATATAATCAAATAAACAACGATGAAAGTGAAATGTATTTCCAGACATGTAAACCGGACTCACTGCTTCGTGGGAATGACTGGATAATAAAAACTGTATGAAAGGAATGCGCCAATGCTGAAACATGGAATTTTAGGATTGATCAATTATCATGAAATGACAGGGTATGAGATCATGCAGGCGTTCCGGGATTCCCTGAATTTTTTCTGGAAAGCACAGACAAGCCAGATCTATCGGGAGCTGCAGACTCTGGAAAATAAGAAGTGGGTGACGAAGACGTTTGTACCTCAGAAGGGAAAGCCGGACAAAAATATTTATTCTATTACTGAGGAAGGCAGACGCGAACTGTTAAGATGGCTTGCGGACGGTGATCTGGGAATGAATCCACGTACCCCGGTCCTGATGAAAGTATTCTTTATGGGAGAACAGACAAGAGAAGAGAATATCCGTTATTTTGAGGAATTGAAATCATACTGCAGCCTGTTCCTCGAAAGCCTTACCGCCGTGCCGGAGCATATCGAAGCCTACAGTGCCTATATTGGCGATAAAGAAAAAGCGCTGTATTGGGGAATGACAGTGGAGTATGGGCGCAGGAATATGCAGATGTGCATGGACTGGGCGCAGAGCTGCATTGAACAATTGGAAAGGGATGAGAGGAATGAAAGTCTTTGTGATCAATGGAAGTCCGAAAGGCAGTAAGAGCAATACCTATCAATTGACGAAAGCTTTTCTGGCAGGAATGAGGGAGAACGTAGAAGCAGCGGAAGAAGCTTTTGAAGAGAAAGAGATTGAGGTAAACCGGCTCAATATCCATTCCTGCCTTGGCTGTTTTTCCTGTTGGGATAAGACACCTGGGATTTGCTGTATGCAGGACGATATGCAGGAGGTGATCCGGAAACTGCTATGGGCGGATATCACGATATGGAGCTTTCCGCTTTATTATTTTACAGTGCCCGGAGGCCTTAAGAATCTGATTGACCGTCAACTCCCGATGGTCCTGCCGTTTATGGTGGAAAATGAAAAGCAGACCGGCAATGGGAGCCATCCCTCCAGATATGATATGAGTGGAAAGAAAACGGTGGTGATCTCTACATGCGGATTTTATACTGCAGAAGGAAATTATGACGGAGTATACAGTCTGTTTGACCATATTTGCGGCAAAGACTGTTATACCACTGTTTTTTGTGGGCAGGGGGAGCTGTTCAGAGTACCGGATTTATCTCAAAGGACCAATGAATATCTGGGATATGTACAGGAAGCGGGAAAAGAGTATGCTGCAGGCGGTATCCTGCCGGAAACGAGAATCAAACTGGAACAGTTATTGTATCCAAGGGAGGTCTTTGAGAGCTGGGCGGATTTAAGCTGGGGGATTGATATGGAAGAGGGAAAAAAAGAATCGGATGCCCTGATTTTTACCCG
>CAJUTU010000001.1:0-292886 GCA_910589385.1 uncultured Lachnospiraceae bacterium | reverse complement strand
ACAGATGGCAGTGCTTTACCGGAAAGAAAGTTATACTGGTAAAGAGCAGGTGCTGGAAATGTATTATACGGATATCAATGAATGTTATCAGATCGTTATGGGGAAAGAGGGAAGCCGGGTTGTCACGGATGGCTCTCTGACCGCAGGCACCAGAATTGAGACACCACTTTCTGTATGGCGTTCCATTGCGGCAGGAGAAATCCGTGGGGATGAAGCGCTGATGCGGCATCTCTATAAGGTAAAGGGGGATTTTAACCTGATGCTGAAATGGGACGATTATTTTGGCATACCGGGAAACAGAGCAGTGGAAAGCGGACAGACATCAGAAGCCGGAAACAGACAGGCATCTGCCGGAAAAACAGTGGGCAAAATACATATCCCCAGTAAAGAAACGAATATGAATATGATGCTGATTCCGTGGATGGCTTTCTGGATATTCGCGGCAATTAACACCACGGCAGGAAGCTATGTCAGCATCGGGGCATGTATGCTTGTACCGCTGTTGTTTTTTCAGAATAAAAAGACACTCTATGATATTTTAAGCGGGACACTGGTCAGTGGGTTTTCTATGGCGGTATTGCTGGGAGCGCCTATACGGCTGGCGTTGCCTTTATCGTATCTGGCATTTGGAGTAATGTGGACTGCAACCTGTTTTGGGGAAATACCGCTTACGGCACATTATTCTATGAACAGTTATAACGGGGAAGACGCATTGAAGAATCCACTGTTTCTAAAAACAAATTGGATTTTAACGCTGATGTGGGGCATTTTGTATCTGCTGACACCTATTTGGACTTACGTTCTCATGGGAACCCATATTCAGCCTTATATCGGGGCAGTGAACTCGGTTGTACCGATTTTTATGGGGGTTTTTACGGTATGGTTCCAGAAATGGTATCCCGCAAAAGTGGCAAGGGGAAAATAAAAAACGCTGGAATATGGCAGGCCTATTCTTGAAACTTCAAGGATATTCCTGCTTTTTCGGCTATCTTCAATGCGAATTCCTTTGCTGCAATCCTGCATAAAGCCAGTTCTGTTCTGGAAGCAGTTTCTGCGTTGGGGTAGGAGAGAGCATAGGCATGTTCCATGTCAATTTTCGATTCCATTCCCCAATCCATAAGAAAATCCAGGATATCATTTCTGTCCAGTTCCGAGATCATGTCCCAGCCTCCGTCCTGATACACATAAAATTTTTTCCTGGTCAGCCAGTTTACAGTCCGGTTTGTCCGTCCATCTGCAAACAGAATGTCACTGTTTTTGGGAGCAAACTGAAATTCATTGATAATGGCAGCGGCGCTTAAGTTCCCAAGATCGACCACAAGTATGTAACGGGGATCCTCATCATAATTTTTTGCAAAATAATAATTGGGACATTCCCGTTCAAAAGGATAGTGGAAATCCTTTTGAAATGCCGCTTTCATTTTATTGAAAAATTGTATTGCAGCCATTCCATATTGCTGATATCCCTTATGATTTTTCATTTCGATATCTTCTGTGATAACAGTTCGTTTGGCAAAAACAACAAGGAAAACTACAAAGACAATCCCTATGCCAATGATTTCAATTCCTGTGAATTTTGACATATTCCCATCCCTCCTCTTTTGAACCCGCGTTTGTATGGTATCCCCAGAAACGTATTTGCGCTTATCACTTCAATCCAACTTAAAGTTTATCTTGATTTTAAACGATATACATCGGTAATACAATCACCTTTGCGTGAATTCAGTGATTTTCTGTGTGAATCGTATTTCTGAGCCAGTATGGAATTCATTATGTCAGAATCAGTTTGGTGAACATATATCTTGTATTTTCCTGATCTGCCATATCATTGAAACAGCAGGCCAATTGAAAAGGGGTTGTCAGGAAATAGATAGCCCCTTTTTGCTGAATGGGAAAATCTTTATGGAATCTTCAAAATTGCCCGGTATGCTATCCGTAAAATCAAAGAAAGGACTTGATTATATGGATATGATTTTGAAAACAACTGACCTCTGTAAAAATTTCAAAGGGCAGATAGCGGTAAACAACGTGCCGCTGAACATTCGGCGCTTTGATCGAGATGCCCTCGCTTTATGAAAATCTGACTGCATACGAAAATCTTAAAGTCAGAACTACATTGCTTGGCCTGGACGATGCACGAATTAACGAGGTATTGCAAATTGTCCAGCTTACGAATACCGGCAAGAAACGGGCCGGACGGTTTTCTCTTGGCATGAAGCAACGGCTTGGTATCGCTATTGCATTGCTGAACAGTCCCCAGCTTTTGATTCTGGATGAACCGACAAACGGCCTTGACCCTTTGGGAATTGAGGAACTTCGTGAACTGATTCGTTCTTTTCCGTCCAATGGAATTACGGTCATTCTGTCAAGCCATATTCTGTCAGAAGTCCAGCAGATTGCAGATCATGTAGGTATTATTGCTGGCGGTGTCCTTGGATATGAGGGAGAGCTTCGTGCTGATGAAGATTTGGAACAGCTCTTTATGGATGTTATTCGCAGGAATGGCAAGGAGGGATATTAAATGAAAATGGCATATATTCAGGCCGAGCACCTAAAGCATAAGAGAACTTTCACTAAAACGCTGATGGTTCTGGCTCCATTTATAACTGCGCTTTGATTGAGCAGCGGGATAATGGCAAATTCAAATATCGTGCTGTTGCTTCATTGCCTATTTCGCAGAACAAAGTCTGGAAAGCTAAAATTGGAGTGTCCGGTATTTACTCCTGCGTGGGAAACTTCATTTTCCTGGCGCTAAATCTGTTGGGCGGTTATTCTTAATGCCGGACTTGGCAGCGTTTTGGATGATTATACTTGTGCTTGTCATTTCGCTGGCCTGGTTTGCGGTGCTGTCATTTTTAACGGCAAGATGGTTTGAAAAAAGGGAGGTGGGGTAACTATGGTATCTGTGATTCGGTGCTGGAAAGCAGAATATCAGAAGTGTAAACACAGCATTTTGCTCTATATGCATAGCCTGATTCCTATTATATGTGCGGTGGTTTTTGTGGGATATTATTGTATATCCAGATGGGAACCGACGACCAAAATCAGTGCCTATCTGGAAGTATTGGCCGTTGCGTTTCCGTTCTTGATTGGCATTATTGTGGGCCAGGTTGTTCAGATTGAAAATCAGGCTGGGCATTATCAGCTTTTGTTAGGAACAATCCCATCCCGCATAGCAACGTATATTGGTAAACTTGGGTTTCTGATGATCTGTGCTAAGGGTACAACATTTTTAGCATTGGGAACATTTGCTGTACTATACAGGGATGCTCCGGTAAGCCTATACCTGAAAGCAGGGATTCTATTGTTGATTACCATGCTCCCTATTTACTTGATTCATTTGTTTGTGGGAATGAGCTTCGGAAAGGGTGCGTCTATGGGATTGGGTATTGCCGGAAGTCTAATAGCTGCCCTTATGATAACAGGGCTTGGTGACGCTGCATGGAGATACATTCCCTGGGCTTGGAGCGTTCGTGCTATGGATTATACTGTGCTTGCATGGGACAGTCCTCAACTGTATGCACAGGTAAAGACTGATTTTTCCAGTGGTATGATTATTTCTGCATGCTGTACTGTCTGTTTGCTGATTGCCAGTTTAGTTTGGTTTCGGGGAGGGAGGTAAAAACATTGAATAGTACCCCCGGCAATGTGGTATAATGGGGCGGGAGGTGATTTTTTGACCCACTTACTTGTAGTTGATGTTGAAGTTTCTATCCTGGAACTGATTAAGAACAGCTTGGGGAAAGACGGCTATTTGATAACGGCCTGCCAAAATGCGGATGATGTAGACATAAAAAAACTGCATTGCTATGACCTCATTCTTTTGGACGTGATGATGTCTGGCACAGACGGGTTTGAGTTTTGCAAACAGATCAGGAATATGGTAGACTGCCCGATTCTCTTTCTGACCGCAAAGACATTAGAGGAAGATATATTATTTGGATTGGATATCGGTGCGGATGACTATATTACGAAACCGTTTCGTATTCAGGAGCTTCGCGCCCGTGTTGCAGCACATTTACGCAGAGAAAAAAGAGAGCATCACAGTACGCTTTCCTTTGAGCCTGATATAAGATTTGACCTTTCCGCAAAGGCACTGTATGTTTCAGTACAGCCGGTTTCCCTGACCAAAAGCGAGTATTCCATCTGTGAATACCTTGCAAAAAACCGGGGACAGGTTTTTACGAAAGAACAAATCTATGAAGCCGTTTTCGGGTTTGATGGAATAGGTGATAACTCTACGATATCAACGCATATAAAAAATATTCGTGCGAAATTGGAGCACTTCAAAATAAGTCCGATCAGCACCGTATGGGGGATAGGATATAAATGGGAGTGAAAAAGAAACCTACATTGAAAATATTGTTTCGCCAGTTTACTATCTCCCTCATTGTCATGCTGATAGCGGCAATTATTGTTCTTTTTGTTTTGGAGAGCCTTGCTGTAAATGCGGGATTGGCTACAAGGGCAAATCAAAGTGAATTGCAGGTAAAAGAGATCATTCCAACGCTGACGATTGCCCCGGATATTACAAAGGTTGTGATTCCACAGGGATACGGCTGCTTAATTCTGGATAAGAATTTTGCGTTTTAAGGTATTACATTGGTTCCCAATTTACAGTGTCATGGTTGCCGGAATTTTTTCCATCTCCTGACACGCTTGCTTTTATTCTGATGGGTGTAAATTCGCTGCTGGTCATTATCATTCTGACCGCCAGATTTGCAAAGAGCCTGCGTACACAACTGACCCCGCTTTTTGAAGCTGCTGCGGAGGTTGCAGAGCAAAACCTTGACTTTGAAGTAGGACACTCTAAAATCAAAGAGTTTGAAGATGTCCTTGCATCTTTTTCAGATATGAAAGATAATCTAAAAATTTCGTTAGAACGGCAATGGAAAACGGAACAGACACAGAAAGAGCAGATTGCCGCACTTGCCCATGATTTGAAAACACCCCTGGCGGTTATTCAGGGAAATGCTGATTTACTCACAGAAACAAATCTTGATGATGAACAGCGATTATACGCTGATTACATCGTGCAAAGTTCCGGCCAGATGCAGGCATATATTCAAACCTTGATTGACATATCACGGGCGGCGGTTGGCTATCAGCTCCATATTGGAAATATAGACTTGCCAGCGTTCATGCAGCACTTGTTCGGTTATATGGAATCACTATGCCGGACAAAGGAAATCCGGCTGCGAATGAACACTGCTGCACTCCCCCAAATGCTGAAATTTGATAAGGTTCTGATTGAACGTGCCATTAAATGTTATCGGCAATGGGCTGGACTACTCCCCACAAGGAGGAACGCTTTATGTGAATGTTCAGAGCAACAACGGTTTCGTGGAAATTTCAATCACAGACGAGGGAACGGGATTTTCTAAAGAGGCATTATGCCACGCACAGGAACGGTTCTACATGGGCGACCAAAGCCGCAATTCAAAGCTGCACTTCGGTATAGGCCTATATATTACAAATTCCATTATGGAACAGCATAATGGGCAGCTTGTTTTAGAAAATTCAAAAGAAACCGGCGGTGCAAAGGTTACTATGAAACTTTCCTGCTGATTTCCTGATAATGTGGGGCTGTCGGGAAATAACGATTGATATGGAAGAGGGAAAAAAAGAATCGGATGCCCTGATTTTTACCCGACAGATGGCAGTGCTTTACCGGAAAGAAAGTTATACTGGTAAAGAGCAGGTGCTGACTGCTATATAATTGAAACAGCAGGCCAATTTAAAACAGCAGACTGTGGTTTGGCCTGCTGTTTTAAACTGTTAAGGTATTATTCAATTTCTGTTGATTTTACGCTGTTTTACTCTTTAACTCCTGAACCTCTTTCTCAAGGAGCTGAACTTTTTCTATCAGATAATTCACTTTTACCTCATAGGCTAGATTTTTGTCCGCCACAGGAATCGCCTGATTGAGCTTCTTTGTAAGTTCAATGAAATTCTCGGCTATTAATTGTATATTCTTGTCTGTGCCATTTTCAAGATGTAATTCTACACTGGTAATTCTTCTGTCAATCCGGCTTACATTCTGCTTCACCTGGTCAACGTCCTGCTTCACCTGGTCAACGTCCTGCTTCACCTGGTCAACGTCCTGCTTCACCAAGCTGACCTCTTGTTTGATTTCAGTTACATCCTGTTTGATTTCCTTCATTTCTGAAATAATAAGATTCAATTTTTCACTGTCAGTCATGTTTTACCTCCTTATGGTGTAAGAGTGGTCTGCGCTGCTGCCTTGCCTTTGCAATTTAGAGATTGATCATTGCTCTAAGTATATCACGGCCAGAATATAAAGTCCATTTCAAATTATGGTTCGTGGGGGCGTGTGCTGCGTCTCATCAAAACCAGGCTGATGGAATACCAAAACAAGGGATCTGGGCGATTAATAGATTTTATGTCCCCTGCGCCATGGGCTGGAACAAGTCTTCCGAATTCTGATATTTTTTGCGGTACTCCTGGGGTGACATCTTATACTCAGAGCGGAATATCCGCGAAAAATGGTCTGAGGAATTGTATCCCACACATTCTGCAATCTCGCTGATCTTCATTTTAGTATTGACCAGATAGGATACGGCATCAGCCATACGGAGCTGTTTGATCAAAGCCGTAAAACCGCATCCTGTATTCTGCTTGATCAGTGTGCTCAGATGGGGCTCGCTGTAGTGGAAAAATTCCGCCAATGCAGCAAGCGTCAGAGTCTGGTAATTGTGCTGGATGTATTGCAGGATCAATGAAAAGTCTGTTCCAAGCTGGTAATTATAGAACTGTACCGTTTTACTGTAATCCCGCAGTAAATGTGTAAAGAACAGGTGGATCCAGTTGATCGCGTTATTGTTGCTGAAGGAATCCTGCTTGTAACACTCTGCCATCGCGTTGCGGATAATATTTTTCTGCCAATGGATATCATCCGAATAAAACAGCAAATAGTTGGAATGGGCATCACCCTGTAAAATCGTACGGAAAAAGTAGGAAAGCAGATTTTTTTGCGACATCAGAGAAAAGAAAGTCGTATTGAAAGTACTTTTCCGTATCATGACCGTAAATACAAAAGAGTCCTCGTCATTGATGATCACATCATGTTTAGAAGCAGGGGCAATGATACACAGTTCTCCGGCTTTCATGACTCTCTGCTCATTTTCAAAAGCCAGTTCGCACTCCCCGGCAGCGACAAAATTAATCTCAAAATAATTATGCGTATGCTTATATGGCCGCGTATAGCGGGGATGCCGGATGATAAACACATCCCTTGCAAATGGAATGATATCATGTTCCAGAACATCGGAAGAAATGGAGCTGCACGGGGTCAGAGCCAGTACAAAAGAATTGACAGCCTCATCAAATTCTCTATCTGACATCTCTCCAAACATCTTATTTGGGGGCAGTTCATGGAGCGGAGTTTTGGACAGCATCCCCTTGCGGAAGAGGTAGTCTGTCATTTCCGGGAATTGCATCCGGCTTCCTGTCCGTTTATAATATTCCTGCAGATGAAATTGAAATTCACCATAAGTGATATAGTATAACATGATAGTTTCCTTTCTTTTGAATATTGTAACAGTTCCATTTGTTCCTCACAAAGTTTGTAGATTATGTTAAAATAAAAGGTAGTAATAGGATTTATCAAAATTATATATAAAAATAAATCAAATGTAAAGGAGACAAGAACGATGGATGTAATTCAAGGATTTATGAAATCAGAGCAAAGGCAGAAGATTGATAAGTACCGGATTTTAAACCAGGCAGCGAAGAAAGGAGAAATTCTGTTTACGGGTTCTTCTTTGATGGAACATTTTCCGATCAACGAACTGCTGATGAATGAAGGGATGCACCAGATTATTTATAACCGGGGAGTAGGCGGATTTAAAACGACTGACATGCTGGAAAATATGGAAGAGCAGATATTTGGAACAGAGCCGTCTAAGATTTTCATCAATATAGGAACTAATGATATCGGCGACGCATCTCGGACTTTTGAAGAGGTACTGGAAGATATGCTGATGAATTATGAAAAGATTTTGATGCAGATCAAGAATCGTCTGCCTCAGACAGAAGTTTATATGATGGCATATTATCCGGTCAATGAGACCGATAAAGTCCCGGAAACCGAGTGGGCGGAAACCATGTTTGTGAACCGTAATAATCAGAACCTCCCGGCGGCAAATGCGGCGGTGAAAAAACTGGCGGAAAAGATGGGATATCATTATATTGATGTGAATTCCGGATTGTGCGATGAGCGGGGGATGCTGAAAAAAGAATTTACAGTAGAAGGCGTACATATGTATGCAAATGGGTATCAGGTAGTTTTGGAAAATCTGAAACAGTATTTATAGTAAAAGGAGAGGGCGTCCTGTGTCGGGGGCCCTTTCTTTTTATGAGCGGATCGATTCTTTTGCAGCTCCCATACTGCAATATTGGGATTGCGCATAAAAAACAAAGCAGGTATAATAAAACTGGAATCCTTGCAGGAAACCTGTGATTTGAAAAAGAGAAGGAAAACAGGGAGAAATTTTAAATATAGGAGGAATACGATGCAATACACAGGATATGAGCTGCTCTGGCTGTTTCTGGCCTATTCCTTTTTGGGATGGATTCTGGAAACGGTTACCGCGGCGGTAAAACAGAAAAAATTTGTCAACAGAGGTATGATCAACAGCCCATTCTGTATCATATATGGTACGGCGGCGGTCCTTATGGGGATCGGCCTCCATGAAGTGACCGGTATCTGGCTGTTTCTGGGAAGTGTGATCTATGCAACGTCGCTGGAATGGATTGCAGGACATCTGATTGAAAAATATTATCATGAGAGATGGTGGGACTATTCAAACAGCCGCTGGAATCTGGACGGATATATCTGTCTTCCCATGTCTCTGCTCTGGGGTGTGCTTGGATTTCTCTGTGTAAAGTGGGGGAACCTTCTTCTGGTGAAGTCCTATGACATTTTGCCGGATATTCTCAGAAAAGCCTTGGTGTGGTTCTTATTGATCGTGTTGATCATAGATGCGATGGCATCCTACATATTGATCACAGGGAAAAGCGGGCGTCTGGACCGCTGGGAGGCGGCGGACAACCAGTTTGCAAATGTAGCCGCCCGGCTTGGAAAAGTAATCTCCGGGCAGGTGGAAAAGCGTATCCATGGAGCCTACCAGGCAATCGAGCAGCTAGAACTGGAAGAGGTATTCGGGACATTTGCAGAAGGCTGCGGTTTTTACAAAGTGGTTCTGCTGTTTTTTGTAGGGGCGTTTCTGGGCGACATTACAGAGACCATTTTCTGCCGCGTCACGGCGGGCGTCTGGATGAGCAGGAGCAGTGTGGTCTGGGGGCCGTTCAGCATTGTCTGGGGGCTTGCCATTGCGCTGGTGACAGCCATGCTTTACAAATACAGGAACCGTTCGGATCGTTTTTTATTTTTAACAGGAACATTTCTCGGCGGCGCTTATGAATATTTCTGCAGTGTATTTACAGAGATGGTATTCGGCACAGTCTTCTGGGATTACAGTGAGATCCCGTTTAACCTTGGGGGAAGGATCAACCTCCTTTACTGCTTTTTCTGGGGGCTTGCGGCAGTTGTCTGGTTCAAATGCTGTTATCCCTTTATTTCAAATTGGATTGAAAAACTTCCTGTGATATTCGGGAAAGTTTTTACATGGGTATTGATTGTGTTCATGTGCTGCAATATCGCGGTTTCCTGTATGGCGCTTTTACGGTACGGCCAGCGGCAGGAGGGCATTGCGGCTGAGAGCGGATGGCAGGTTTGGACAGATGAACATTTTGAGGATGCAAGGATGGAGCGGATCTATCCGAATGCGATCATGATCGAGTAAGCGGCTCTTGCTGTCCACGCTAAAAAAGTGACAATTTACGTCAGAAGCGTGCAGCACATGCAAAAAATAGTATACTGCTCCATAAGAAAAGCGTGGACGAAACACGAAATAACAGATAAAATGGAGTGGAGGTTCTGACTATGAAAACAAAACAAGCTTTTAACCCGTATCTTCCAAGCTATGAATATGTGCCGGATGCTGAGCCGCATATTGTTGGAGACCGTATATATATCTATGGCTCCCATGATCTGTTCAACGGCTTGAATTTCTGCCTTGGCGATTATGTATGCTGGTCGGCGCCGGTAGACGACCTGAGCAGCTGGAGATATGAGGGCTGTATTTATAAACGGGAGCAGGATCCGGCGGCGCCCCGTATCCGGCTGACCAATGGGCTGGCCGCGCCGGATATGGTGCAGGGGCCGGACGGAAAATATTATCTGTATTATTTTATGGGAGGTACGAAAATGATTTCCGTGGCGGTCTGTGAGGAACCGGCAGGAAAATACGAATTTTATGGATATGTAAAATATGAAGACGATGTACCGGTAGGCAAAAAGAATGAGCCGTTCCAGTTTGACCCTGGAATTTTTATGGATGACAACGGACGGCTGTATATGTATACTGGCTTTGCATTAGCCGGAAATCCGATCCTTCTGGACGGCTCGAAACCGACGGAGCACGGCCCTATGTGTTTTGAACTGGATCCGTCAGACATGCTCACAGTGAAAAAGGGACCGGTGTATATCGGGATAGCAGGTGAGAAAGAGGCGCCAGGAACTCCTTATGAAGGGCATCCATTCTTAGAGGCAAGTTCCATGCGGAAATTCAACGGGACGTATTATTTTATTTACAGTTCCTTAAACAGCCATGAACTTTGCTATGCGTATAGCGACAACCCTGTCAGCGGATTTGCGTATGGAGGGATCTTAGTCAGTAACGGCGATATCGGGATGCCGGGGGTAACGGATGTAGATCACGCAAAAAATTATACGGGCAATACCCACGGGAGTCTGATAGAGATCAATGGAGAATATTACATATTCTATCATCGCCACAGCAACCGGAAACAGTCTTCCAGACAGGCCTGCGCGGAGAAAATCTGTTTTGAGGACGGAAAGTTTTATCAGGCGGAGCTGACATCCTGCGGGCTGAACGGAAAGCCGCTGGCAGGAAAAGGACATTATCCGAGTTATATTGCCTGCAATCTGTACGGCAGAAAGGGAACCCGTTTCCTGAGCATGATCAAGCATCCGAAAAAAGGATACCCCTATTTTACTCAGGACGGCAAAGACAGGGAGTCGGGGGAAGACCAGTACATTGCAAATATGGATGACGGCGCGGTGGCAGGATTCAAGTATTTTGATCTGACGCAGACTTCTAAAATCAGAATCAATATCAAAGGAAATGCCAGCGGAAACGTGTATATCCGCACTGCTGAGGGACAGCAGCCGGCAGCAAAAATCGAGGTAAAGCCGACAAAAGAGGTACATGGTTTTGGATCGGAATTGAAGGCGCCGGGAGAGAAACAGGCGTTGTTCTTTAAATTTGAAGGAAAAGGCAGCTTTGATTTCATTTCTTTTGACTTGGTTTAAGTAGTTTCGTTCATTACATACAGTTCCTTATTAAAATATGGGGGATTAAAATATGATACACATTGCGATTGTAGAGGATGACGCCCATGATAAGGCCCGGCTGAAAAAATGTCTCAAAAAATATGAAGACGAAATGCAGCAGCGGTTTGAAATCACAGAGTTTTCTGACGGTGAAGATATCACCACAAATTATACGGCAAAATACGACTTGATCTTGCTGGATATTGAGATGGCTTTCATGAATGGAATGAGCGCGGCGCAGCGGATCAGGGAGGTAGATCCTGATGTGGAGCTGATCTTTATCACAAATATGCCTCAGTATGCAATCCAGGGATATAAAGTGAATGCACTGGATTATATGTTAAAACCGATCTCTTATTTTTCATTCACGGAGACAATGAATAAGGCGTTGAAACGGATTGGGAATTCTGAGAAAAAATATGTGGTCGTTGCTACAAAGGGCGGGAAGATGAAGCTGGATATTTCCAGCATCTGCTATGTGGAGGTGCTGGATCATCTTCTATTGTATCATACTGTTGATGGAATCTATGAAGCCAGAGGGACGCTTAAGGATACTTTGGGACAATTGGATGAACGGTTTTTCAGCTGCAGCCGGAGTTTCGTGGTGAATCTGGATTATGTAGAACATTACCGGGGAAATGACCTTACGGTAAATGGAGATATCCTGGCTATGAGCCGGGGGAGAAGGAATGCATTTCTGGATGCTTTGAATGTACGCATGAATGGAGAGTGGGGATGAATGGGGCAGAAGTTCTGAATACACCGGGATATTACTATGCATTTGCATACTGGCTGTCTGCTTTTGTGATCATCTGTATTTACCATGACAAACCGCGGAAAAAGAGACAGATCGTATTAGATGTAGTTTCCTTTCTAATGCTGCAGGTGTTTATGTACTGGACAGACGGTGTGGCGAAGTGGCTGTTTATTCCATCAATGCTGGTCATTATATTTACGGTACTCTTGTATGTACGGTTTAACTGCGATTTTACTTTGAAAGAAACAGGATATTACGGAGCAACGGTTTTGATCAATGCGGAATTTGGAGCGTCCTTATGCTGGCAGGTTTACTATAATTTTTCCATGGATGTTCCGGCCGGCTATCTGATGGTTTGGCGTATTCTGGAATTGGCGGTGGTCTATGGCGGCGTGTTTACGGTGATCTATTGTATAGAACGGCATTTGAGGAAAGATATCGAAGAACTTCAGATTACAGGACGCGAGCTGTTGAGTGTATTGGTCATTGTAGTCATGGTATACAGCGTCAGCAACATGAGCTATTTAGATCCTAAATGGTTGTTTGGAACTGCTATGAGCCGGGATGTTTTCATTATCCGCACTCTGGTAGATTTTTGTGGGATCTGCCTGCTGTATGCGTATCATATCCAGGTACGTGCCATGCAGATGCGGTTTGAACGGGACGCGCTGCAGAATATCATGGAAATGCAGTATAAGAGTTATCAGATGTCCCAGGATAATATAGACATGGTGAACCAGAAATATCATGATCTGAAGCATCAGATCACGCTGCTGAAAGCAGAAATGAATACCCCAAGATCGGTGGAATATCTGGAACAAATGGAGCGTGAGATTAAGATTTACGAAGCCCAGAATAAGACAGGCAATAAAGTATTAGACGCAGTACTTACCAGTAAGAGTACGGCCTGCCAGGGCAAGGGGATCGAGTTCAAATGCGTGGTGGAGGGAGAACTTCTCTTTTTTATGGATGACATGGATGTCAGCGCTTTGTTTGGAAATATGCTGGACAATGCCATAGAATCTGTGGAAAAACTTCCGGATGAGCGGATGCGCCTGATCCGGCTTTATGTGGTGAGGGAAAAACAGCTGCTGCGGATCTGTACAGAAAATTATTGTACAGAGCAGATCCAATTTAAGAAAGGGATGCCGATCACCACGAAGAAAGATAAGCGTCTCCATGGCTATGGAATGAAAAGTATCCAGAGTACGGTGAGGAAATATGACGGTACAGTGCGCACAGCCTTGAACGAGAATTGGTTTGAAGTAAAAATACTGTTTCCGATTCCATAGATAGGATGGATCATCAGTGGGGCAGGAAATCTACTTTGTTAACAAACTATGAACCAGTTGAATTTGGAAAGAGTTAGTGTTAGAATAGAATCTGAATGGCAGCGGTCTTGCCGCCCAGCGTATTCGCCGGGCGGCTTATATGCGTATATCTGCTGCGAAGAGACACGGCAGGACCGTTACTCGTAATAAACTGGAGAAGGAGTTAATTGCAGACTATGGGCTTGATAGAGAAAATTTTTGGTACGCACAGTGAAAATGAACTGAAGCGTATCTATCCGATCGTAGACCGGATTGAGGCGCTGGAGCCGGAGATGCAGGCTCTCAGCGATGGGGAGCTCAGAGATAAGACAAAAGAGTTCCGGCAGCGTCTGGATGACGGTGAGACATTGGATGACATTCTCCCTGAGGCTTTTGCAGCTGTCCGGGAAGCGGCAGTCAGAAGCCTGGGAATGCGGCATTACCGGGTACAGCTGATCGGCGGTATCATCCTGCATCAGGGGCGCATATCTGAGATGCGGACCGGTGAAGGTAAGACGCTTGTATCCACATTACCGGCATATCTGAATGCATTGCCCGGAGAGGGTGTCCATATTGTCACAGTCAATGACTATCTGGCGAAGCGTGATGCGGAGTGGATGGGAAAGGTACATGAATTTCTGGGCTTGACGGTCGGCGTTGTACTGAACAGCATGGACAATGACGAACGCCGCAAGGCATATAATTGTGATATCACATATGTGACAAATAATGAACTTGGTTTTGACTATCTGCGTGATAACATGGTGATCTATAAAGAACAGCTCGTACAGCGCGGGCTGCACTATGCGATCATTGATGAGGTGGACTCCGTATTGATCGACGAGGCAAGGACCCCGCTGATCATTTCCGGCCAGAGCGGAAAGTCCACGAAGCTGTATGAAGCCTGCGACATTCTGGCAAGGCAGTTGGAACGCGGCGAGGCAAGCGGTGAATTTACCAAGATGAATGCGATCATGGGCGAGGATATTGAGGAGACCGGGGACTATATTGTCAATGAGAAAGAGAAATCCGTCAATCTGACAGAAGACGGCGTGAAGAAAGTAGAAAAGTTCTTCCATCTTGAAAACCTGGCAGACCCGGACAACCTGGAAATCCAGCACAACATCATCCTGGCGTTGCGTGCCCATAACCTCATGTTCCGGGATCAGGATTATGTGGTAACTCCGGAAGGCGAGGTTGTGATCGTAGATGAATTTACCGGACGTATCATGCCGGGCCGCCGGTATTCTGACGGGCTCCATCAGGCAATCGAGGCGAAGGAACATGTGAAGGTCAGAAGGGAGAGCAAGACTCTTGCGACCATCACTTTCCAGAACCTGTTCAATAAATTTGATAAGAAAAGCGGTATGACCGGTACTGCCCTTACAGAGGAAAAGGAATTCCGGGATATTTACGGGATGGACGTCATTGAGATCCCGACCAATGTACCTGTGCAGAGGGTGGATCTGGATGATGCGGTCTATAAGACAAAGGAAGAAAAATACCGCGCGGTCGTGGAAGAAGTGAAAAGGGCGCATGCGACCGGGCAGCCGGTCCTGGTGGGTACGATCACGATCGAAGTTTCCGAACTGCTGAGCAAGATGCTGAAAAAGCAGGGCATCCAGCATAACGTCTTAAATGCCAAGTTCCATGAGATGGAGGCAGAGATTGTGGCGGATGCCGGACTGCATGGTGCAGTGACCATTGCGACCAATATGGCCGGCCGTGGTACGGATATTAAGCTGGATGATGAAGCCCGTGCGGCAGGCGGATTGAAGATCATCGGTACGGAGCGGCATGAGTCCAGGCGTATTGATAATCAGCTGAGAGGACGTTCCGGGCGCCAGGGCGACCCGGGAGAATCCCGTTTCTATATTTCCCTGGAGGATGATCTGATGCGCTTGTTCGGTTCAGAGAAGCTGATGGGCATTTTCAATACTCTGGGAGTGGAAGACGGAGAACAGATTGAGCATAAGATGCTTTCCGGTGCGATTGAGAAAGCGCAGAAGAAGATTGAGAGCAACAACTTCGGCATCCGTAAGAACCTGCTGGAATATGACCAGGTCATGAATGAGCAGAGAGAGATCATATACGGAGAACGCCGCCGGGTGCTGGACGGTGAGAGTATGCGCGACACCGTATACAATATGATCACAGAATATGTGGAAAATACTGCGGACCGGTACGTGTCCCCGGAAATGGATTCAGAGGAATGGGATATTACTGGCATGGAAGTTGCATTTCATGCGGTCATCCCACAGCTTGAACTTCCTCCTGTCAATGAGATCCGCGACATGCAGCAGAAAGAACTGAAGCATTTACTGAAAGAAAAGGCAGTAAAAGCATATGAAGCAAAAGAGGCAGAGTTCCCGGAGGCAGAGCATATCCGAGAGTTAGAGCGTGTTGTGCTTTTGAAAGTCATTGACGCAAGGTGGATGGACCACATTGACGATATGGACCAGCTCCGTCAGGGAATCGGGCTGCAGGCATACGGACAGCGGGATCCTCTTGTGGAATATAAGATGATGGGTTATGATATGTTTGGTTCTATGACCAACGCGATCGCGGAAACTACGATCCGGACCCTGTTCCATGTCCGCGTGGAGCAGAAAGTAGAGAGGGAGCAGGTTGCCAAGGTGACCGGGACCAACAGGGACGAGAGCGCCGTGCGTGCCCCGAAGCGCCGTGACACGAAAAAGGTGTATCCGAATGACCCATGCCCGTGCGGAAGCGGTAAGAAATATAAGCAATGCTGTGGAAGAAAATAGGCGGCCAGATCGATCTTGCCCGATAAATACGGGGAAAAATACAGATGAGGCCTATATGAAAAAAATATTATAAAATGAAAGAGGTGATCAAGGTGGTTTTATTAGATGAATTAAAAGCAAGCTTACTTGCCTATGAAGAACCGCTGAAAGATTTGAGGGATTCACTTTGACTTAGCGTCAAAGAAGGAAAGAATCGAGGAACTGGAAAGAAGGATTGAAGAGCCGGGATTCTGGGACCAGCCGGAGCAATCCCAGCAGACGATGAAACTGCTGAAAGGCCTGCAGGATTCTGTGAAGCAGATTGAAAAGCTGTTTACAGACCATGAGGATCTGGGGCTTTTGATCGAGATGAGCGAGGAAGAGCCGGAAGAAGATACGATCGCGGAGATACAGGAAGACCTGGAGCGGTTCAAGGCGGAATTTGAAGAGCTTCGGATCCAGACGCTTTTAACCGGTGAGTACGATAAGAGCAACGCCATTGTAACGCTCCATGCAGGGGCAGGCGGAACAGAGTCCTGCGACTGGACCGGGATGCTCTACAGGATGTACAGCCGATGGGCGGAGAAGAAAGGTTTTTCTCTGGAAGTGCTGGACTATCTGGAGGGAGATGTGGCAGGGATCAAAGGGGTGACCTTTGAAGTGTCAGGTGAAAATGCCTACGGATTTCTGCGTTCCGAAAAAGGAGTCCACAGACTGGTGCGGATATCTCCGTTTAATGCGGCAGGGAAGCGCCAGACTTCATTTTCTTCCTGCGATGTGATCCCGGATATTGAGGATGATATTGAGGTGGAGATCAATGAGGACGACCTGCGTATTGATACCTACCGTTCCAGCGGCGCAGGCGGACAGCATATCAATAAAACCTCGTCGGCCATCCGGATTACGCATCTGCCTACCGGAATTGTAGTGCAGTGCCAGAATGAGCGTTCCCAGCATATGAACAAGGATAAGGCGATGCAGATGCTGAAATCCAAGCTGTATGTGCTGAAGCAGCAGGAACAGGCGGATAAGATGTCGGATATCCGCGGGGATGTGAAGGAGATCGGATTTGGGAATCAGATCCGTTCCTATGTCATGCAGCCTTATACGATGGTGAAGGACCACCGGACCAATGCAGAGATCAGCAATGTGAACAGTGTGATGGACGGCAATATCGATCCATTTATCAACGCATATTTAAGTGCGGCTCCGGAAGGGCAGAGATAGGGAAGAAAGCATTTCGAGAGAAACTTTGTATTTTCTGGTGAAGCGCCAGAAAGAAGGAAAGAGGGAAAAAGATGGTAAATATAGCGGTAATGGGATATGGTACGGTTGGTTCAGGCGTTGTGGAAGTGATCAATACAAATGGCGCGCGCATCAACCAGCGGATCGGTGATGAACTCAATATCAAATATGTATTGGACCTGCGGGATTTTTCGGGCGACCCGGTGCAGGAAAAGATTGTCCATGATTTTGATGTGATTGTAAATGATCCGGAAGTGCAGATCGTAGTCGAGGTCATGGGCGGCATTGAGCCGGCATATACATTTGTCAAGAGATGCCTGTTAGCAGGAAAGAGCGTGGCTACGTCGAATAAGGCTCTGGTTGCAAAATATGGCGCGGAGCTTTTGTCGATCGCGCGGGAGCAGAATATCAATTTCCTGTTTGAAGCCAGCGTGGGCGGCGGGATTCCGATCATCCGTCCGCTGAATTCTTCTATGACGGCAGATGAGATCGAGGAGATCACCGGAATCTTGAACGGAACCACCAACTACATGATGACAAAGATGTTCTATGAAGGTTCTGACTATGATGTGGTGCTCAAAGAGGCGCAGGATAAGGGATATGCGGAGCGTAATCCGGAGGCAGACGTGGAAGGGCATGATGCCTGCCGTAAGATTGCAATTTTGTCTTCCCTGATTTCTGGGCAGCAGGTAGATTTTGAAGATATATACACAGAGGGCATCACAAAGATTACAAAAGAAGATATGATGTATGCCAAAGCCATGGAAATGACCATTAAGCTGCTGGCATCCAGTAAGAGGCAGGGAGATCATCTGCAGGCAATGGTAGCGCCTTATTTATTGAAGAAAGAGCATCCGCTTTACAGTGTCAATGATGTATTCAACGCGATTTTTGTCCATGGAAACGTGCTGGGCGACGCTATGTTCTACGGCAGCGGCGCAGGCAAGCTCCCGACCGCAAGCGCAGTGGTTGCAGACGTAGTGGATGAGGCAAAGCATCTCCACAGGAATATTATGACCATGTGGAAGAGCGATAAATTAGAACTTCTTCCATTTGCGGATACAAGCAAGCGGTTTTTCGTCCGGATTTCGGGAGAGCCGGAAGCTTTGAAAGCACATCTGGAAAGTAAATTCGGCCCGATAGAGATTGTAAGGGCAAAAGGCCTGGAAGGGGAATTCGGCTTTTTAACTGGCGTACTTACCGAGCGGGAATATGAGGAAAACGCAAAGGAATTTCCGGCCATTCTCCACAGGATTCGTGTGGAAGGGTAAGACAGTAAAGGACAAAATGAAAGATGAAAAAATATTTGATCGTATTATGTGACGGGATGGCAGATGAACCTCTGGAAGAGCTGGGTGGAAAGACTCCGTTAGAAGCGGCGGAGACGCCGAATATGGACTGGCTGGCGTCCAGATCCGAGATTGGTATGGTGCGGACTGTGCCGGAAGGAATGGCTCCGGGCAGTGATACGGCGAACCTGTCAGTCATCGGGTATGATCCCGAAAAATATTATACAGGGCGTTCACCTCTTGAAGCTTTGAGTATCGGTGTTGATATGGAGAGTGATGATGTGTCATTCAGGTGCAATATCGTGACATTATCGGAGGAGGAAGAGACTTACGAAGAACGCAGGATCATTGACCATAGTTCCGGGGAGATCAGCACAGAGGATGCGGCGGTGCTTGTCAAAGCATTGAAGGAAGGTCTGGAGCGGGAAGGGTATGAATTCTATACCGGGACTAGCTACCGACATCTGTTGATCTGGAAACATGGGCAGGCGGTGGAACTGACAGCGCCGCATGATATCCTGATACGCCGAATCGGGGAGTATCTGCCGCAGGATGCGGTGCTCCGGGAAATGATGGTGAAGAGTTACGATATTTTGTCTAAGCACCCTATCAATATAAATCGAAAAAAGCAGGGGCTTAATCCAGCCAATTCCGCATGGTTTTGGGGGGCTGGTACAAGACCTGCGCTGTCCTCCTTTGAAGAGAAGTTTCACTTGAAAGGCGCCATGATCTCTGCTGTGGATCTTCTGAAAGGAATCGCCGTAGGAGCAGGCTTGCGTAATATTACCGTGGAAGGTGCAAACGGCGGCTTGGATACCAATTATACGGGAAAAGGAGAAGCAGCGGCAGAGGCGCTTAGTGGGGAAGACGATTTTGTCTATATCCATATTGAAGCGCCGGATGAGATGGGGCATCAGGGAAGTATTGAGAATAAGATCACTGCGATTGAGCGGATTGATGCCCAGGTGATCGGGCCGGTTGTAGAAAAGCTGCGGGAGAAAAGTATAGATTTTCGTATGCTGGTGCTACCGGATCATCCGACTCCGATCCGGGTGCGCACCCATGTTTCCGATCCGGTTCCCTATCTTCTATACGATAGCGCCAATGAACAGGATAGTCCTTTCTCCTGCTATAATGAGAAAGAGGGACAAAAAAGCGGTATCATGGTAGAAAAAGGGCATACATTAATAAAACATCTGTTTGAGCAGGAATAAAGAGCATAAGAAAAACAGTCCGGTTTCGGGCTGTTTTTTAATGCCGTAGTATGCACAAAAGCTGCCAGCAGCAGTTTTTATAGGCGTGACCGTCATTCTGATTCAGGCGGCGGTGGAGCAACGGTATGTCCGTGTGTATTATTCGTATGCTGGAGTACATAAGAGATCAGATGCCGCCGTTCCCATTCTGCGCCACGGTATTCCAGTACAAAATGAATTTCTTCGTCTGTCAGATAAAGGGTATCATCGGAATCTTGTCTATAGCAGACTTGGTAGGGGACTGTAGATTCTTTGATCTCATAGGAAAAAGGCTGCCGTACCAATTGATCCAGAGAGATAGAATATATATCGCACAGTCTGGTTAATAACCCCATATCAGGAGCCCTCTTTCCTGTTTCATAATTAGAGTATGCCTGACGGGAGATATTAATCTTGTCTGCTAAGGTCTGCTGAGTAAAGCCATAATATTCCCGATATCTTTTTAAATTGTCCGCAAGCTGTATATTTGCCATCGTGCACCTCCAATTATATAAGGAGCGCTCACTGGGAGAACTGCTAAAATTAATCTAGGTCCTTGAAAATATTTGTTGCAATTATTTTAGATAACAACAAATGTTTCCAATATTATAACAAGTTTTCCCATAAAAAGACGATTATACAACAAAACGTGGAATGGATTTAAAATGCAAACAAATAATGTCAGATCCTGTCAGTCACTTCTGGCTTAGCGTACTGTTGTGATATTCAGAAGAATAAGTTACGTCTTCCCCAAACCAGTGAGGGGGTAAAAAAGCATTTGCCGCAGCCTCATCTGGAAATTCAACTTCTGCCAATATCAGTCCGGACAGATAACCAGAGAAAAAATCCAGTTCAATGCACAGGCCGTTTTCCAATGGAATGACATAACGGTCTTTTGTGATGATATGGCCGTCAGCTTTTTCTTTTAAATGCGTATAAGCCTCCAAAGTGAGGGGGAGGTTATATTCTTCACGGGCAAGAAAGCCTTTTGATTTATATGTCAGAAAGTAGTCGTCATTGTCGCGTCGGATCCTTACGACTGGTTTGGTACAGAGGTAACCCTGTTCAATATGACGGCAGGGATATTGGGAAGGGTCAAAAGGGATGTCAGACTTCCGGATTAAATATTTACGCTCGATTTCCATGAATTTCCTCCTTGTGGCGGGGCATGCCCCACGCGCTGTTTAAATTTATATTATAAATACTCCAGGCCATTGAGCGAAGTAACAGGCTGGATGCTATATGTAACCATCATACTGTATCCATGAAAAAAAGTAAACGTTGATTGCAATTTTTCCGGGTATCTGATACACTACGATATAGGTAATCAGGAAAGGAAAAGAAGATGATGGATGACAGTGTATTTGGTTTTGTGAGCGTATTGGTTTTTGGATGTGGGATTTATGGGCTGTATGCGTATATAAAGATGAAAAAAGACGGACATATCAATGAAACCCTGCTCCTTGGAAAGAACTATATGGAGCATATGTGTAAAGACAGAGAAACATTCGTAAAAAAAGCACTGCCTGCGGTGCTGGTTTTTGGAATTGCTGCGACCGTGTATGGGACAATTGATATGATCCACTGCTTTGTGGCTCCGATTCCTGTCATTGACTATATCGGGCTTGCCGTGTTTATTATCACGCTGGTATGGTATATGGTATATACATCAAAATTGAAAAAGAAGTATTTCTAAAAAAGAAAATGAAAACAGGCTGGGAGACAGAAGTTTCCCGGCCTGTATGTATTTGCTTCAAAAAGAACTAATCTTCCATTTCAAATTCAAGTCCTTTTTTATCAAAAAATCTTGGCACCATTGCATCCCATTCCCGTTCCAGTGATTTATCCATGGAGAAGGTTTTCAAAGAAGTTCCGGTGACACATTGCAGAACACTGCCGTCAAAGCGGATATTGAGATATAATCCCTGTACGTCGGATGACTGGAAATCTAAGTTTTTCTGCTCTATGAGCCTGGCGATATTATCAGGGGATAAGCTGAATATAAATTTAAAACTCAAAGGGGTGCGCTTCCCTTTGATCATGGAAAAACATAATTCCCGGAGCTGTTTCCAGAGTGCATAGCCATAGGCAGCCTCTGTACATGGACTGTCGGTTTCGTTGGATTCATAGAATGCTTTCTGGATGTACCCGTCTATAGTGAAGGTATTAAAAGTTACGATTTCCCCTTCAATAAATAAAAAATGATCAAATGTGTCTGACAATAAAAGATGTGTCATGAAATTTTTTGTGCTTTTTAGTTTCATTGCAATCATATCTGATATCCTCCGGTAGTTCATGTTACCTTTCAGCCGATTACTGTGATGACTGGCTGTAAGGATACATTTCACAATATTTTAACATAAAAACCGCATGTAGTGAATAGCGGACATTGACTTTTTCCCTCAAAATCAGTATTATATATGATATGCACGAAACCAGAGAAAAATATTTTGGAAAGAGGTACGGTAAGAGCGTTGAGTGATAAAAATAAGAGAATATCCATCATTGCCGGAGCTGCTTTTGTGGCAGCACTTTTCGTAATCATCATGGCAGTGGAGGGGATCGAAAATCTGACAAAGAAAAAAGTAGACATAACAGAGGGGATCCAGTTTATAAGCCAGGCGGAAGCGGCCGAAGTGACCGCGATCGAAACAAAGATACAGAATCTGGAAGCACAGGAGAAGGAGGAAGAACAGGCGGAAGATACCCGCAGTATCAAAGAAGTGTTTACAAGCGCGGTTGTTATGGGGGATTCTATTACAGCCGGATTTTCGGAATATGACATTTTGAATGCCTCTAGTGTAGTAGCACAGATCGGGGCTGGGTTAGAAGGGGCGGAGGAACCCATACAGCAGTTAAAGGAGATCAATCCCCAGGTGGTCTTTTTGTCTTATGGCATGAATGATATTATTTCTACTCAGGGGGATACGGATACTTTTGTGGAAAATTATAAAAATGTGATCAAGCAGATGCAAAAAGATATTCCTAATATGAAGATATTTGTCAACTCTATTTTCCCGGTGCAGCGGCAGGAGATTGAAAAGGAGCCGGCTTTTGAACATCTGGAAGCATATAATGAGGCGCTGAGGGAGATGTGTGACAAACAGCAGATTGCGTATGTAGATAATACAGAATTAGTGGCTGAACGTTACTATGAAGAGGATGGGGTGCATTTAAAGCCTGATTTTTATCCTGTCTGGGCACAGCGCATGGCAGAGGTGGCTTCATTATGATGGGGCAGAACAGAGGTTTTTATAGAGAACCTTATCAAGGATCCTATCAGGAATCGTATCAGGAACCCTATTCAGATTCCTATCAGGAACCCTATCCAGATTCTTATCAGGATACTTATGGTGACAGATATGATGAAGATTATGACGGAAATTACGGAGAGTTCTATGATGGGGATCAAAGGGCTGGAAATTCTTTCAGTACTGCGGGGATCATGAAGTTTGCAGCAGCCTTTCTTATTTTGATTTATATTGTGCTGCTTCTTATCTATACGAGTGGAAGTACAAAGCCCTTTGATGAGGTCGCGGCAGCAGTAGAAGAACGGCTGGATACAGAGAAACTGGTAAAGCAGGATGCACAGGCACTGAAGCGGTATTATGGGCTGAATGGGGCAGATTATGAAGGCGTTTTGTTCTATTCAGCAGAATTTAGTATTTCAGCAGAGGAAGTACTGCTGATAGAAGTCAGGTCAGAACAACAGGTGCAGGATGTCCGTGATGCTATAGAAGAGCGCCTGGAGAGCCGGCGTAATACGTTTGAAGGGTATGCTCCGGAACAGGCACAGATGATCGAGCAGGCACAGCTTCAGGTACGCGGAAGGTTTGTTTTCCTTGCAGTGTCAACGGATGCGGAGGATTATGTCTCTACATTTGCAGGCGGTTTGTAGAAATTAAGGAAGAGGATACAGGGATGCTTTTTAGTAGCGTGATGTTTTTGTTTATGTTTCTGCCGGTCACTTTGGCAGTTTATTACCTGGTGTCCCCGAAGTTCAGGAATATGGTGATGCTGATTGCCAGTCTGTTTTTTTATGCATGGGGAGAGCCGGTTTATATCATCCTTATGATGCTGTCGGTCATCATGAATTATTTCTGCGGGCTTGATATTGATGGGAAACGAGGCAGCCATGCGCTTGCAAAGCGCAGCCTGGTGTTTGGGATTGCAATGAATCTGCTGGTGCTGGGCTTTTTTAAATATTATGGGCTTGTCATGGAAACGGCGAATGCTTTGTTCCCATTTGAAATCCCATACAGAGTCTTACCTCTGCCGATCGGAATTTCTTTTTATACCTTTCAGGCGCTTTCCTACATTATCGATGTTTATCGGGGAGATGTCAGGGCACAAAAAAAATTTACTTATTTTGCATTGTACATTTCTATGTTCCCACAGTTGATCGCTGGCCCGGTGGTCAGATATATTGATATAGAAGAGCAGTTAAGAGGGCGGAAGTATGGAGTGGTAAAGTTTGGGCGCGGGGCAATGTTTTTTATACGGGGGCTTGCAAAAAAGGTGGTTCTGGCCAATTCGATCGGAGAAGTCTATGAGCAGGTGATCGGGCTGCAGGTCGGGACGGTTTCCGTATTAACTGCCTGGGTTGGATGCATAGCCTATGCGTTCCAGATATATTATGATTTCAGCGGCTATTCTGATATGGCAGTGGGATTGGGGAAGATGTTTGGGTTTGAATTCCGAAGGAACTTCCATTACCCTTATGTCTCCAAAAGCGTCACGGAATTTTGGAAGAGATGGCATATTTCCCTCAGTACATGGTTTCAGGAGTATGTGTACATCCCGTTAGGCGGCAACCGGTGCAGTGCACAGCGGCATATTATGAATCTTCTTGTCGTATGGGGGCTTACCGGCCTGTGGCATGGGGCGCAGTGGAATTTCCTGTTGTGGGGGCTGTATTACGGCATCCTGCTGATTTTAGAAAAATATGTATGGGGCGCGCTGCTTGAGCGGCTTCCAGAAATTATCCAGCGTGTTTATGCGTTTGTTTTAGCACTGATCGGATGGGTCTTCTTCTTTAGCCCGAATATCAGCCAGGCGCAGAATTATATAGGGATGATGTTTGGTATGGGAGCAAACGGATTGGCAGACAGGCAGGCAGTCTTCTTGCTGACAACCCACTGGCTGCTGTTTTTATTATGTATTGCTGGTTCCTCTTCTATGGGCTGGTCTCTTTTGCGTGCAGTAACAGAAAGCTATAAAAAGGGGAGGACACAGAGGGCAGCATCCTGTATCGTATATATTGGGCTGTTTGTGATCAGTGTGTCATTTTTAGTGACGGAAACATTTAATCCGTTTTTATATTTCAGGTTTTAGGAGAGTAGCATGCAGAAACGTGGAAACAAAAGAAGGCAGAGAAGAATTGAAGGAACTGTGGGGAAGGCATTTATCCTGTGCATGATTCTTTTTTTTCTGCTGAACCTGATTGTATCTGACAAGGAGATGTCTGAGGAAGAGAACCGGATGCTTGCCACGATGCCGAAGCTGACTTGGAGCAGTCTGACATCCGGAGATTTTATGACGAAATACGAAGCTTATCTGGCTGACCAGTTTGCAGGACGTAATTTTTGGAGGAGCATGAAAGTGGGCCTTAGCAGCCTGGGGGGAAGCAGAGAAGAAGAGGATATACTCATTGGTAAGGATGATTATCTGCTGGAAAAAATTGTTTCACCGGATCAGGAGACTTTGAAGGAAAATATAGAAGCAATCCATTTGTTTGCAAATCAGAACCAGGATATACCGATGTATATGCTTTTAGTACCCAATGCCGCCAATGTAATGAGCAGCCGGCTCCCCTCTTTTGCTGCAGTGCAGGATCAGAACCGGATGTTCGCACAGGTGAAACGGGAACTTGGGGATACGGTAGAGTGGCTGGATGCAGTGGAAGCTTTAAATCCTCATGCAAATGAAAAAATATTTTATAAGACAGATCATCATTGGACCAGCCTTGGGGCATTCTATACATTCAGCGCAGTGGCAGAGCAGATGAAGATCAAGGCAGATTCTGCCAGTTACTTCGTTTCTTACCCCGTATCTACTACTTTTAATGGAATGCTGGCCGCAAAAAGCGGATGCAGGCTGAATGTGAAAGAGGAAATCTATATCTATGTGCCCAGGGATACAGATAACGATGTGGTGGTAAACTATGTAGATGAACAGCGTAAGACGACTTCTTTGTTTGATGCGTCGAAGCTTGAGACAAGGGATCAATATGCAGTTTTTCTTGGAGAAAATACTTCTGTGGTAGATATCAAGACCGTGTCTGACAGCCAGAGAAGGCTTCTTCTCATCAAGGATTCCTATGCCAATAGTTTTGTATCCTTTCTGGCACCGCATTTTCGGGAGATCGTGTTGGTTGACCCTAGATATTACGGTGGGACTATTGATGAGATTATGGATACTTACCGTATTTCTGACGTATTATTTTTATATAGCGGGAATACATTTTTTCGGGATAATAATCTGAGCGGAGTGCTCGGCGGTGAATGAGGATGGGAAACAAGATAGAAAAAGAATTTCAACAGAAAAAAGAACCTGTCCGGCTGAATAAATATTTAAGCGAGGCAGGAGTTTGTTCCCGAAGGGAAGCCGACAGGCTTATTGCCGCCGGAAGGGTTACGGTGGACGGGAGCATTGCGCAGACCGGAATGAGGGTATTGCCGGGGCAGGAAGTCCGGATAGGGAAAAAGATTGTTTCACGCCAGGATGAGATGATCGTATTGGCGGTAAACAAACCTGTAGGCATTGTCTGTACAGAGGAGCGCAGGGAAAGGAACAGTATTATACGTTTCTTAAAGTTTCCAGTCCGCGTCACCTATGTGGGGAGGCTGGATAAGGATTCCAGAGGGCTGCTCCTGATGACGAACAACGGGGATATCATTAACCGCATCATGCGGGCGTATAACCGGCATGAGAAGGAATATAGGGTGACAGTAGATAAAGCGGTCACGCCGGAATTTTTGGAGCAGATGGCGAAGGGGGTGCCGATTTTAGATACGGTGACCAGGCCGTGTCTGGTACAGCAGATAGGAAAATATACATTTTCTATTATCCTGACTCAGGGAATGAACCGGCAGATCCGCAGAATGTGTGAGGCATTGGGATATCAGGTGAGGGATCTGGTGCGTACCAGGATTATGAATATTGAGCTGGGGGCATTGAAAGAAGGAGAATACCGAAGAGTATCTGATGAAGAGTTAGATGAGTTGTATGGACAGATAAAGGATTCTGTAAATTGAGGGATAGTACAGTTATAAAATAGAGATTTGATGTTGCTTATACGAAGCAATGGATCCTGGATAGGATTCATTGCAGATGGAGCATTCAAATAGAACAGGAGCGTATGAGTGATGGAAAAGAAAAGACAACGGCTGCAGGAACTGACAGAGCTCCTTAACCGTGCCCGGCGTGCTTATGAACAGGAAGACCGGGAGATTATGAGCAATTATGACTATGATCAATTGTACAATGAGCTGGAAGGGCTAGAGCAGGAACTGGGAATCACGCTTGCTTCGAGCCCGACGATCCATGTGGGATACGAGGTATTAAGTGACCTTCCAAAGAAGCGGCATGAGCGTCCGATGTTGTCTTTGGATAAAACAAAAGAGGTGGCGCGCCTTAAGGAATTTCTGGGGGAGCAGAAGGCGGTGATTTCCTGGAAACTGGATGGGCTGACCATTGTATTGACTTACAGGGATGGAGAGCTTCAAAAAGCGGTTACCCGTGGGAATGGGGAAGTGGGGGAAGTCATTACCAATAATGCCAGGGTGTTTAAAAATTTGCCGCTTCATATCTCGTATAAAGGGGAACTGGTACTTCGTGGGGAAGCCGTGATCGGGTACAAGGATTTTGAACTGATCAATGCAGAAATAGAGGATGTGGATGCCAGATATAAGAATCCCAGAAATCTGTGCAGCGGTTCCGTCCGCCAGCTCAGCAATGAGGTGACGGCACGACGCAATGTACGCTTTTTTGCCTTTTCCCTTGTACGGGCAGAGGATGTGGATTTTCAGAACTCTCGATTCTGTCAGATGGAATGGCTGGTATCCCAGGGCTTTGAAGTTGTGGAGCATCATATGGTGAGAGCGGAGACTGTAGAAAAAGAAGTAGAATGGTTCGGACAGCAGATTGTGGAAAATGATTTTCCATCCGACGGGCTGGTGCTTGTCTATGATGATATTGCCTATGGGCAGTCGCTGGGGACGACAGCCAAATTCCCGAGAGATTCCTTTGCATTCAAGTGGGCGGATGAAATCCGGGAGACTATTCTGAAAGAAATTGAATGGAGTCCTTCCCGAACAGGGCTCATTAATCCGGTGGCCATATTTGAGCCTGTAGAGCTGGAAGGGACCACAGTGAGCCGTGCCAGTGTGCATAATCTGAGTATTATGGAGGAATTAGAACTCGGAATCGGGGATTCCATCCAGGTATACAAGGCGAATATGATCATCCCTCAGATTGCGGAAAACCTGACCAGGAGTGGGATGTGCGCGGTGCCGGACTCCTGTCCGGTGTGCGGCGGAAAGACTCGTATTTCCATGGAGAATGATACAAAAACCTTGTACTGTACGAATCCGGAATGCCAGGCAAAGCAGGTGAAATCTTTTGCGCTGTTTGTCAGCCGGGACGCTATGAATATAGAAGGTCTGTCCGAGGCTACGCTGGAAAAATTCATTGTACAAGGATTTATCAAAGATTTTTCCGATATTTTTCATCTGGAGCGTTATGAAGAGGAGATAAAGAATCTGGAGGGCTTTGGAGAGAAATCTTTTGTGAATCTACAGAATAGTATCGCCAATGCAAGGAACACGACTCTGCCACGCCTGGTTTACAGTCTGGGGATAGCCAATATCGGTCTGGCCAATGCGAAAGTGATCTGCAGGGCGCTGGGAAACGACCCGGAACGAATTCCGGATGCCAGCGAAGAGGAATTGGATGAGATTTCCGGTGTGGGCGGAGTGATTGCGAAAGCTTATGTGGATTATTTTGCGCAGGAAAAGCACCGGGTATTGTATCAGAAGCTTTTGCAGGAAGTATCGATACCAAAAGAAGAAGTGTCAGCTGATGCGGCACGGTTTGCAGGTGTGAATTTTGTGATCACAGGAAGTGTGCATTATTTTGCAAACAGAGGAGAAGTGAAGGAATTGATTGAAAGCAAAGGCGGAAAGGTTACAGGTTCCGTAACTTCGAAGACAAATTATCTGATCAACAATGATGTACAGTCTACTTCTTCAAAAAATAAGAAAGCAAGGGAATTGGGAGTGCCGATCATATCAGAGGAAGAGTTTTTGGAGATGATACAATAGAGTCTCTTTTAGAAAAAGTTAATTTGTATATAGGAGGAAATTCCCTTATAATAAAAACGGGTTTATATATATTATATTTTTGGAGGATAGAATATGTCAGATAATGATTTTATCATAGTAGATACAGAAGAACGTGATGAGCCTGTTTCCGCAGAGGAGAAAAAGGAAGTAACGGTTTCGGAGTCAGAAGAGGAAAAGCATGAGGATGAATATGAAAAAGTCTGTTTCATGTGCCACCGCCCGGAAAGTGTTGCCGGGAAGATGATTGATATGCCGAACCATATTACGATTTGCCAGGATTGTATGCAGAGAAGTTTTGATACGATGAACAACAGCTCTCTGGATTTCAACAAGATTCTAAGCAATATACCGGGCATTCAGTTTTTGAATCTGTCGGATCTGGACAATGCAGTCCCTAAAAGGCAGAAGATCAAGAAAAAGAAGGAAGCAAAAGAAAAGCCTGTACAGAAACTCAATATCAAGGACATTCCGGCTCCACATAAGATCAAAGCCCGGCTGGATGATTATGTGGTAGGTCAGGAGTATGCGAAAAAAGCGATGTCTGTTGCAGTCTATAATCATTATAAGCGAGTGGCATCAGATACAATGGATGATATCGAGATTGAAAAATCCAATATGTTGATGATCGGTCCTACCGGCAGCGGAAAAACGTACCTTGTCAAGACGCTTGCCAGACTGCTCGACGTCCCTCTGGCAATCACGGACGCCACATCTCTTACAGAAGCAGGCTACATAGGAGATGATATCGAGAGTGTTGTTTCAAAGCTGCTTGCTGCCTCTGATAATGACGTGGAGCGCGCGGAGCAGGGCATTATTTTCATTGATGAGATTGACAAGATTGCGAAGAAGAGAAACTCCAGCCAGAGAGATGTAAGCGGTGAGTCCGTTCAGCAGGGAATGCTGAAGCTTTTGGAGGGCAGTGAGATTGAGGTTCCGGTAGGAGCCAACAGTAAAAATGCCATGGTTCCGCTTACGACCGTGAATACAAAGAATATCCTCTTTATCTGCGGCGGGGCTTTCCCGGATTTGGAGACGATCATTAAGGAACGTCTTTCAAAGAAAACGTCCATGGGATTCAATGCGGAGCTAAAGGATCAGTATGATAAAGATAAGGAACTGCTCAGCAAAGTGACGGTAGAGGATCTGCGCAAGTTCGGCATGATCCCGGAGTTCATTGGACGTCTTCCGATCATCTTCACCCTGAAGGGCCTGGATAAGGATATGCTTGTGAAGATTTTGAAAGAACCGAGGAATGCAATCCTCAAGCAATATCAGAAGCTTCTCGCGCTGGACGAGGTTAGTCTTGATTTTGATGAGGGTGCATTGGAAGCGATTGCGGAAAAGGCGATGAAAAAAGATACCGGGGCAAGGGCGCTCAGGGCGATCATAGAAGAATTTATGCTGGATATCATGTATGAGATCCCGAAAGACGACAGCATCGGTCAGGTGACGATCACGAGGGAATATATCGAAGGCACTGGCGGCCCGGTGATCCAGCTGCGTGGGCAGAGTGTACCGCTTCTGAACTGACAGCCAGTATTAAGATAAGACAGAAATACGGCCTGAACAGTTTGAGGCTTTGGGAGATGATTAAGATTTCACGCCGGGGATGGAAAGGTGTTTCACTTCCGTTTCCGGCGTTTTTTATTCTATGGAAACGCAAGCGAAACCCTTTCTTGTCAGAGATCGCGTATTTCCAAGATTGTATTATAAAGATCTAAAAGTCCATATCCCCATTCACGGTTTGGAAATTTTACTCCCGGAGGACGTCTGGCTCCGATTGTTAAAATACCTTTTACCTGATAGGAGTCAACCGATGGGTTTCCCATCCGGTAGAGCAGCCATTCCAGCAGCAGGGCTACGGCGCCTGCGCAGATTGCAGCTGCGGAGCTGGAGCCGCTTCTGTTGGTATAACGTCCATTAGGCAGCGCGCCAAGGACGTTGATGCCAGGTGCGGCCAGGGTTGGATTTACAATATCATTCCTGCTGTATCCCCTTCCGGAGCTTAAGGCGATGGCAGTGGTATTTCCATCATAGAAGGAGACGTTGACAGTGCTGTCCCCATTGGCAGGATTGGTAATCGTATAGTATGGGTTAGAATCCAGAAAATAGACTTCTCCACTCAAAAATTCGCTGATGGGAAGCCATATATGGAAGCGGCCGTTAAAAATTCTTAATGGCTCTATATTGAGCCTCCAGATACCTGGAGAAGGATTAATGAAGCGGAAAAAGATTAATTCAGAAGTTTCCAGCTCCGCTATGATCTGATAATCCATGATCACTTTTGTAGGCTCCAGAATAAATTGAAAATCTGTACGGGAATTAGAGCGGACGGTAAGTCTGGATGTACTTTGTCCGGAAGGAGAAGTCAGTGAAATAGAGAGGATATTGGGAATGGTGGTCCACAGCTCCATTGTAAATCCATCTACACCCTCTCCTACACGTATTTCCGCTGTATGAGTCGTGTTAATGTCTGGAAGTTCATAATAATAATGATGCCGTTTATCTGCCTCATTTCCACATCCTATAACCGGGATCCGGTTCACAGAGGAACCATATGAATTTACCAGGATTGGGCATGGCAGCGCCGCTACGTGACCGCCTGCATTTGTGCCAAGGGCAAAGCAGAACACGAGCGGAAGCCCCAGCCGCCGTGCCAGCATATCTAGATAGTGCAGAGCCAGGATGATGTCTGTTTCTTGATGGCAGGGTTCATTATCCGGGATAAAATAGTAGTCCCTCAGATATTGCTTGGCTGTTTTTAACTTTACGACGGCAAGTGTGGCTTCCGGCGCGGCTCCCAGAAAATTCTCTTCCGGGTTGCCGCCGCCGGCGGCGAGGCTTGCGGTAAATGTACCATGTCCGGTATCATCAGTAGAAGGAACGATTTCTAATGGGTTTTCGGCGCGTAATGCTTCATTGAGCATTTCTTCCGTATATTCGGAACCATAGGCGAAACCGGCAGGAGGTGTCCCGCTTTGGACCGTTTGGTCCCAGATGGCAGCGATCCTTGTACTTCCATCCAGATTCCGGAAGATCGGATTCTGGTAATCAATCCCACTGTCTAAAAATCCGATCAGGATTCCATTCCCCATTAAGTGTAAAGTGGGATAGTTCTGAAGAGGGAGGATGCCTGCCTGATCCAAGGAATCCGTATTGATATGCGCATAACACTTTGGCATTGCCGTATAGTAGAGCCGCTCGTTTGTGATTGGATCTGCTGCTTCTTTGGAAATGTAGAGACAGCGGTAGTTAAAACCGGCAGTCTGCGTACAGGGATCTTCTTCTGTAATATGAGCAAGGATAGGGGAATTGTCATTTACGATAAAATCACGGTAATCCTCGGAGAGGACAGCCGCTTTGCATGTTTCTGGATCATTCATAGAAATGAGATACTTTCTTTTACATTTATTTCAATGTATGATAGAAAAGCACAATTCAGAACATCAGGAAAAATTTGGTTTAGGCCTGTAATCGTAAAAAAAATATTATGAAAGTATAAAATAAAAAAGAAATTGATTGAAGTTCGCCTGGAATAGAGTATAATGGATTTAGTCAGGCATAACTGTGAAAGCGCTATGGCTGCATGGTTATAGATTAAAATATACACGAATGAAAGGAGTAAATTGACATGAGAAGTTTTTTGGAAGATTTAGGAAAGCGCTTAGGCGAAACTGCTGAGACCGTAACGAACAAGGCAGGGGAGGCTGTGGAGATCCAAAAGCTGAAAAACCAGATCCGTTCTCTTGAGAGGGAGAATGATAATGATCTGGCGGAATTAGGGCTTGCTGTTTATGATCAGTTCAAAGATGGCGCGGAATTAGGAGAAGAAGCAGCAGGATTATGTGAGGCGATCCAGAGCAGGGAAGAAAGCATTGCAGAATACCTGCAGAAGATTTCTGATATCAAAGGCGATTATGAGTGTGAAGAGTGCGGAAAAACTCTTGGTAAGGGCATGGCATACTGCCCATACTGCGGCGCAAAGGCACCAGAGATTGTTGTTGAAGAGCCAAAAGAGGCTGAAACAGCGGAAGAAACTACAGTAGAAGAAGCTACAGTAGATGAGACCCCCACGGCAGAGGAAGAAGCGGCTGAGACTGTAGAAAATGAGGATGCGCCGGCTGAAGCAGCGGAAGAAGAGGCAAAGACGGAATAAAAGAGGCTTTCATTTCGGATGGAATCAGAATAACCCTGTACGATTCGGGGAATAATGAAGTAGGAACAGCCCATATTGGAAAAGGAAATGAACGATACTTAGGATTGGAACAGGGGAAACAGTCATGGGAATTATAGTATTGATATGTATTACGGCATGCCTTATGCTTCTTGATATTGCTTTAAAATCCATTATGGAAGGATACTTGGCCCAAGGGGAAGAGCGGACGGCCTGTAAGGGGAAGATCATCCTGCGTAAGGCTTATAACCGTGGGTTCTGCCTGAACCTGCTGGATGAAAAACCAGAAGTAGTGAAATATACGTCGGCATATGCGGCGGTCCTTCTGACGATTTATCAGCTCTTTACTCTGATGCGGAAAAAGCATCGCGTAAAGAAGTTCGCCTTGTCTCTGATCACAGCGGGCGCATGGAGCAATACATTTGACAGATGGCTTAGGGGATATGTGATCGACTATGTTGGATTCCAGACAAAATGGAAAAAAGTCACGGAACTGACGTTTAATCTTGCCGATCTGTTGATTGCAGCAGGAGGGATTTTGCTGCTGTTATGCTCTGTATTGCGCGGCAGAAAAAAGAAATAGTGTAACTAAGATAGGACGCCGCCGGTAAACATCAGTGTTACAGATACTGTAAGACTGATGCTTATCGGCGGTTTTCTGTGTGTTTTGGTAAAATTTATATGACGGATGTATCATTTTATGGTGGTATTTCATAGTAAAATACTCTTTTTTAGATAAAGTCATGTCATTCTGCAAGAAAATACCATGGTTATTTAATCTATTTTATTGCTTTACTACCTTGAAGGATTGACAAAACATCATTAATTTGCTATTATATTCCGCAGTGAGGAACGCGGAGTGTTTGTCATGACGAAACAAGTGTTCCTTATTTTAATTAGGATAGATAAGGAGTGGAAAGCATGTTAAAGTACATAGCAAAGCGAATCGGTCTTGCAATTGTTACGATATGGGCGGTTGCAACCCTTACGTTTTTTCTGATGAATATGGTTCCGGGCGGGCCGTTCCTTTCAGAAAAAGCGATCAGCCCTCAGGCAACGGCGGCTTTAGAAGCTAAATATGGTTTGGACAAGCCTTTGTTTCAGCAATATCTTACCTATATCGGCGGTGCCGTACACGGTGATTTCGGCGACAGCTTAAAGCAGCGTGGACGTACTGTGACGGATATTATCTTAATGAAGTTTCCGGTGTCGGCCAGAGTGGGAGGCCTCTCTGTTCTGGTTGCATTGACGCTGGGAGTCCCTCTTGGCTGTATTGCGGCATTAAAGAGAGGGAAGTTTCTAGACAGTCTGATCAGTGTGGTGGCGACCTGCGGAATTGCGGTTCCCAGCTTTGTAATCTGTACGGTGCTCTTATATATTTTCGGTGTTAATTTAAAAGTGCTTCCGACGATCGGACTGACATCCTGGAAGAATTATATTATGCCGGTCATGGCATTGTCTTTTTATCCTACGGCCTATATTATGAGGCTGATGCGTTCCTCGATGCTGGACGTGCTGGGGCAGGACTATATGCGTACAGCCAAGGCGAAGGGTGTTTCGGGCTTTGTATCTTTATTTAAGCATGCCCTCAGGAACGCAATCCTTCCGGTTGTTACCTATGTAGGGCCTATGCTTGCATATACGGTAACAGGAAGTTTCGTTGTGGAAAAGATTTTTACGATCCCGGGGCTTGGCGGCGAGTTTATCGGCGCGATCAACGGGCGTGACTATACATTGATCATGGGGACTACAATTTTCCTTGCAACGCTGATCATTGTGATGAACGTGGTTGTGGATATCGTGTATAAGATTGTGGACCCAAGAATTAAACTAAAGTAAGGAGAGCAGTGATCATGAAAGAGAATCCAGTCAGTTTTCAGTTAAAACTTAATCCTGACGATTTCCTGCCCGCATCGGAAGAAGAGAAGCAAAGCCAGGTCATCATGCGGGAAAGCGTGAGTTTCTGGAAGGACGGCGGGCGTCGGCTTGTAAAAAATAAAGTGGCGATGGTAAGTATCGTAGTCATTATCCTTGTCATGATATTTTCATTTATCGTTCCTTCCTTTTATCCTTATTCCTATAAAGATCAGATGAAAGGGGCAAATAATCTGGCACCCATGCAGTATTCGGAAGAAGAGCAGGCAAGGATTGATGCCGGAGAAAAGGTGTTTCCCCATATATTTGGGACAGATAAGATGGGACGTGATTATGCGATCCGTGTCATGATGGGAAGCCGTATTTCCCTTCTGGTAGGGCTGATCGCGACCGGTATCATTTTAATCATTGGTTCTGCTTATGGCTCGATTGCAGCGTTTTTCGGCGGCTGGGCAGACCTTGTGATGATGCGGATCGTGGATATTATCTATACGATTCCGGATATCCTGCTGATCGTGCTTTTGTCATTTGCATTGAAAGCGCCTCTGGGGAATCTGAAGACTGTGCCGGGCTTTACATGGGTCGGAATAGTCGGGGAGAACCTGATCAGTATCTTCATTGTATTTGCATTGCTGTACTGGGTTGGTATGGCCAGGATGGTCAGAAGCCAGGTGTTGATGTTAAAGGAAAGTGAATATGTAACTGCAGCCAGGGCGCTGGGTGTAGGCAATGGCAAGATTATTAAGAAGCATCTGCTGACAAACTGCATCGGTACGTTGATCGTAACGACCACCCTGCAGATACCGTCTTCCATTTTTACAGAGAGTTTCTTAAGCTTTCTGGGAATGGGTGTTGCGGTTCCGCTGCCGTCTCTTGGAAGCCTTGCAAGCGACGCGATCAATGGGATGAATACATATCCATACCTGTTATTTATTCCGGCGATTTTGATCAGTCTTATCATATTGAGCTTTAACCTGCTGGGCGACGGACTTCGGGATGCATTTGACCCGAAGCTGAAAAACTAAAGCAGCATAGTCTTTTCTATGCGGAAATGAGGAATATATGTCAGAGTATCTTGTAGATATAAAAAATGAGAGGCTTTCCTTTTTCACCCCCGCAGGAGAAGTGAAAGCGTTAAATGATGTTTCCATCCATTTAAAAGAGGGAGAAGTGCTGGGAATCGTGGGGGAAAGCGGTTCCGGCAAATCCGTAACGGCATACAGCCTGATGGGGCTGACGGCTTATCCGGGAAAATTGATCGGGGGCAGCCTGCAGTTCAACGGCCATCAGGTAGACCGGATGACAGATAAGGAGATGCGCAAGATCCGGGGGAATGAGATATCTATTATTTTTCAGGATCCAATGACCAGCTTGAATCCGGTGTATACCATCGGGAATCAGATCATGGAGGCAATCCTGCTCCATACGGATAAAAGTAAAGAACAGGCGAGAGAGCGGGCAAAAGAACTTTTGGAGCTGGTTGGGATCAATGAACCTGACAAGCGTTTGAAGCAGTATCCTCATGAGCTTTCTGGTGGTATGCGTCAGCGTGTGATGATCGCGATCGCCCTTGCCTGTGAGCCAAAGCTTCTGATCGCAGATGAGCCTACCACGGCTTTGGATGTGACGATCCAGGCTCAGATTTTGGAATTGATGGTAGAATTAAAAAACAAGCTTGGAATGGCGATCATTATGATCACCCATGATCTTGGTGTAGTAGCAAGCATGTGTGAGCGGATTGCGGTCATGTATGCCGGTAAAGTGATCGAATATGGTACGGCGGAAGATATTTTCTACAATCCGAAGCATCAGTATACAAAGGGGTTGATTCGTTCGATTCCCAGAATTGATGCAAAGGAACATGAAAGACTGGTTCCCATTGAAGGAACTCCGGTTGATATGCTGAATCCTCCCAAGGGATGTCCCTTTGCGCCCAGGTGTGAAGCGTGCATGAAGATCTGTCTGCGTGAGATGCCGCCGGTTACCAACTTTGGAGAAGTCCACTATACCCAGTGCTGGCTGAACCAGAAGGAAGAAATGGAGAAAGGAGCCGCAAAATGAGTGGAAAGCAGAGTTTTATACAGGTAGAACATTTACAACAGTATTTTCCGGCAGGCGGCTTTGGGAAGAACAAGAAATATATACAGGCCGTGGATGATGTCTCCTTTACCATCAGTAAGGGAGAGACTTTGGGGCTGGTAGGAGAATCCGGCTGCGGCAAGACGACGACCGGGCGTACTCTGCTTCGGCTTTATGAGCCGACGGGGGGCAGATTTGTTTATGATAATGAAGTGATTTTTGATGTAGATAAAAAGCAGTTTGTGGACATGCTCCCTTACCGTAAGAGGATGCAGATCGTATTTCAGGATCCGTATGCAAGCCTTGACCCGCGTATGACAGTGGGGGATATCGTCGGAGAGGCGATTGATGTCCATAAGATGGCGGCCAATAAGCAGGAACGGTATGATATTATTATAGAGATGCTTCGGAGGGTGGGACTCAATTCCGAGCATGCTAACCGGTATCCACATGAGTTTTCCGGCGGCCAGAGACAGCGGGTGGGGATTGCAAGAGCCCTTGCGGTAAGGCCGGAGTTTATTGTCTGTGACGAACCGATTTCCGCGCTGGACGTGTCCATCCAGGCGCAGGTCATCAATATGTTTGAGGATCTGCAGGAGGAAATGGGACTGACCTATTTGTTTATTGCCCATGACCTTTCTGCTGTAAAGCATATTTCCAACAGGATCGGTGTTATGTATCTGGGCAGGATGGTAGAATTGGCGGACAGCTATGAACTGATCACACGCCCCCTTCATCCATATACAAAGAGCCTGATTTCAGCGATTCCGATCGCTGACCCGAAAATCGCGAAAGAAAGTAAGCGTATCGCCTTGCAGGGAGATGTGCCAAGTCCGTTGAATCCGCCTTCTGGATGCCGGTTCCGTACCAGATGTCCATATGCGGATGAAAAATGTGCACAGGAAGCTCCAAAGTGGCGTGAGGTCGAAACAGGACATTTTTCCGCTTGTCATCATATTGACAGGTTAGATTGAACGGCAAGCTTTCTGTAGTGCTGTGGATAATTTAGACAGCGCTGGATAAGATAAACAAATATGGGGGCTTAAATGCGTCTGTATTGTTTATAGAAAACAGAGTGCCAGTATTTAACCCCGAGCACTCAAAGTAAAAAAGGAGGATATAAAATGAAAAAGAAAGTAATCGCCTTATTCCTGGCGGCTACAATGGTATTTGGCCTGGCAGCCTGCGGTGGCGGCGGAAACAACGACCAGGGGGGGGATAATCAGTCCCAGAGCAGTACAGAAGGTACTGATGATGCAGATGAGGGTTCCAGCAGCAGCTCAGGTGAGAAGATCCTGTCTGTCCAGGTTGGACCAGATCCGGAGACTATGGACCCTGCGTTGAACAGTGCGGTAGACGGCGGTAACATGCTGCTGCATTCTTTCGAGTGTCTTTTAACGGTTGACCAGGACGGCCAGCTTGCAGAAGGACAGGCAGAATCCTGGGAGACCAGTGAAGACGGCCTTACATGGACATTCCATTTAAGAGACGGCCTGAAATGGTCTGACGGTTCTGACCTGACAGCGAATGATTTTGAATACAGCTGGAAACGTGTATGCGACCCGAACGTTGCTGCTCCTTATGCAGAGACTGTTCTTAGTATGGTAGAAGGTTATGACAAAGCAATTGAAGGTGAGCTTGACGCGCTTCAGGTAAAGGCAGAGGATGACAGTACGCTGGTTGTTACACTGAGCGCTCCATGCACGTATTTCGGCAGCCTGGCAGCATTTGCTACTTTGAGCCCGGTACAGGAAGCTACCATCGAAGCAAATGGCGACGGATGGGCGACAGAAGCAGAGACTTATATTTCAAACGGACCGTTCTATGTATCTGAGTGGGTTCCTGGATCACACATCCTGATGAGCAAGAACACCAATTACTGGAACGCGGACGCGATCAAACTGGATGGTATCAAATTCAACCTGATCGAGGATGCCAATGCATCTTACAGTGCATACCAGACTGGTGAAGTATTGATGATCAAAGATGTTCCGACTGAGGAAATCCCATCTCTGGAAGGAAATGATGATTATTATGTAGATCCGATCATCGGAACCTATTATCTGAGTTTGAATCTGGACAGAGAGCCGTTCAATGATAAGAACGTGCGTAAGGCACTGAGCCTTGCTATTGACCGTGAGTATGTTGCAGATACGCTGATGCAGGGAACTTATACTGCAGCCGGCAACTTCATGGGACCTGGCTGGATTGATACAGACGGCAGTGAATTTATAGAAAATGCAAACGGCGGCGAGCCATATATTGACACTACAGATTTTGAAGGAAACTTAGAAGAAGCAAAGAAGCTCCTTGCTGATGCAGGCTATCCGGATGGAGAAGGCCTTCCTTCTATTACCTATTCTACCAATGATTCCGGTTATCATAAGGTAGTAGCTGAATATCTGCAGGAAGCATGGGCAGAACTCGGCATTGACCTGAAGGTAGAGATCGTAGAATGGGCAAGCTTTACTCCGATGCGTCGTAACGGTGATTATGATTCTTCACGTAACGGCTGGGTTGGCGACTACAGCGATCCTTCCAACATGTTAGATCTGTTATGTTCTACAAACGGAAATAACGATGGTAACTTCAACAATGCAGATTATGATAAGGCAATGCAGGAGTCCAGAGCTACAGTAGATCCGGAGGAGCGCTCCAAAGCACTTCATGCGGCAGAGGATATCTTGATGGAAGAAGCTGGATGTGTTCCGGTTGCTTACTACAATGACTTCTGGCTGCAGAGCGATAAGATTACTGGTTCCTGGCATTCACCATATGGATACTGGTACTTTATGTATGCAGATATTGCAGAGTAAAAAATAAGAATCGTTAGATTTATAGGACTTCCCTAAGGTTGATTGGGGAGTCCTTTTTTTACGTTCTGATAAGATTTAAATATACATTTCGGATGTTTTGATGTACAATTGTTTGGGAAGAATTAGAGATCCTTTCCAAATGAAACTATGGATAGATACTGCAAAAAGAATTTATAATAGGAGATAATAAGTTTATGATGATAAGATTATGTTGTGAAGAGGATGTTGCTGCTGTCGGAGAATTTTATGACCATGTGGTCAAATATCTTTGTGAGCATGTCAATTATCCGAAATGGACTTACAAGGAGTATCCGTCGGAAGGTTCGGTCAGGGAAATGACGGAGGCAGGCTCTCAGTTTGTATGTATTGACCAGGAACGTATTGTAGGTGCATTTGTGTTAAATGATGATCCACAGGGCGCATATGAAAAGGCATCATGGAGCAGGCAATTGCCGGAAGGCAGGTACATGGTCTGCCACGCACTTGCGACAGGACCAGCCAGCCAAAGAAAAGGTATTGGCAGGCAGATTGTGGAATATTGTATAGATTATGCAAAAAAACATAGGTTTGAAGCAATCCGTCTGGATGTTGTACCTGATAATATTCCGGCAAAAAGATTGTACGAAAAATGCGGATTTTCCTACATCGGTGATGTAGATCTGGAGAGGGATATTCCCGGGATACCGTTATTTTCTATGTATGAGCTGAATTTGTAACGAGGAACAGGGAAAGGTGGATCACGCGTATAAAAATTGCTTGTGCCGGCGCGCAGGCATGCAGTCGGTCTGCTCTGCAGATTAGCTGTAAAAGACAAGGGAGGAAACAGATGGAAGTCATATTACAAAATCTTACAAAAAAATTTCCGGGCCGCGGCAGGAAGAACCCTGACGAGGTGACCGCGGTCAATGATTTTAATTTTGAAATACCGGACGGCAGCCTGATTGGCTTGCTTGGACCTTCCGGCTGTGGAAAGAGTACGACGCTCCACTTGATCAGTGGCTTGCTGAAACCGACCAGCGGCAAGATTTTTTTCGGGGAAGATGATGTGACCGGACTGCCGCCGGAGAACAGGGGAATCGGTCTGGTTTTCCAGAACTATGCCCTGTATCCGCATCTGACCGTGAAACAGAATATCCTTTTCCCTTTAGAGAACTTAAAGGGAAAGGATAAGCTGTCGAAGCAGGAAATGCTGGAAAAGGCGCAGGAGGCCGCCAGGCTTGTCCAGATTGACGGATTGATGGAGAGGAAACCCGGGGAACTTTCCGGCGGACAGCAGCAGCGTGTAGCGATCGCGCGTGCCCTGGTAAAAATGCCGCGTGTCCTTCTGCTGGACGAACCGCTTTCGAATCTGGACGCCCGTTTAAGGCTCCAGACAAGGGAAGAGATCCGGCGGATCCAGCAGGAGACAGGGATTACGACAATCTTTGTGACCCATGACCAGGAAGAGGCAATGAGCATATCCGATCAGATCGTTGTCATGAAAGACGGCATCGTCCAGCAGACAGGGAAACCACAAGAGGTCTATGATGACCCACTGAACCTGTTTGTGGCAAAGTTCCTTGGAAATCCCCAGATCAATGTATTCCATGGGGAGATAAAAGGAAACAGGCTTTATATCGGTGAAGATGCAGTTTTGGACATCCAGGGCACGGAACGAGAGGTTTATGTAGGGATCCGCCCGGAAGGGTTCGTGCCAAAAGCAGACGGCCCTCTTTCCTGCGGCCTGCGCGGAGTGGAGGTCATGGGGAGGGATATCAGCGTGGTTACTTTCAATAAAGCATCATTGGCTCCTGCTGTCCGGTCAATTATCAGCACGGAAAATATGGCAGATATCGGCAGCACGACAGCCCGGTTTGCCGTCCTGCCCCATAAAGTATATTTGTTCGACAAGGAAACAGAAGAGAGAATTTATTATAAAACAGAGGCGGTGGGACAATGAAGAAAAAATTGCGTGACAGCAGCTTAAAGGGCTGGCTGTATCTTTTGCCGGCGATTCTTTTTCTGGGATTTTTTATGGTATATCCGCTCATCGACGTTTTCGTCTATTCCTTTGAAGAGGGATATAATTTTGCGTCTCAGACGTATTTTGGGACAGGTATTTATAATTATTTCTATATTTTGCATGACCCCTATTTCTTACAGGCAGTAAAAAATACCTTTATTCTGGTGATCATTACGGTTCCCTTGTCCACAGGGATCGCACTGCTGATTTCAGTAGGGTTAAATTCCATTACGGCTCTGCGCAATTTCCTGCAGACCATTTATTTCCTGCCCTATGTGACCAATACGCTGGCAGTTGGGCTTGTCTTTATGATCTTGTTTAAAAAGACTGCATATTCGGACGGACTGGCCAATCTTCTGATCAACTGGTTCGGCGGCAGTTCGGTGGACTTCATTGAGGGGCCTTACTGGGCTAAGATGTTCGTGCTGTGCTTTTATACGATCTGGATCGTCATGCCTTTTAAAATTTTGATTTTGACAAGCGCATTGTCGTCCATCAATCAGGATTACTACAATGCGGCGCGGGTGGACGGGACTTCAAAATTCAGGATTTTTATGCGGATTACCCTGCCCATGATCTCGCCTATGATTTTTTATCTGGTGATCACAGGATTTATCGGCGCTTTTAAGGCATACAGCGATGCAGTGGCATTGTTTGGGACAGACTTGAATGCGGCGGAAATGAATACTATCGTGGGATATGTCTATGATATGCTGTACGGAGACAGCGGCGGCTATCCCTCCTATGCGTCTGCGGCAGCGATCATTTTATTTGTTATCGTACTTACGATCACCTGTATCAATTTGCTGATCAGTAAAAAGAAAGTGCATTATTAAATACGATGGTTTGAAATACCGGATGCATTTTCTGCGCCTGAGTATGCACAAGTTATTTTGCGGCAGCAACTTCCTGAAAGGAACAACAAAATTATGAAAAGCAATATGGATTATATAAAAATCGAAAAAAATACCAAAGCACGTAAAAAAGCGCTGCGTACGGCCACCTATATACTCCTGGCATTCTGGGCAGTGGTGGTACTGTTTCCGTTTTACTGGATGGTATTGACCTCGTTGAAAAGCTATGGTGCATATAATTCGGAATATATTCCAAAATTTTTTACATTATCACCGACCCTGCAGAACTATGTGGATGCGTTTACTGCTGTACCGCTCGGAAAATATTTTGTGAATACGATCATTTTCACGGCCGTGACGACAGCTCTTATGTTGATCGTGATCGTACTTGCTGCATTTGCATTTGCCCGGCTGGAATTTAAAGGGAAAAATATAGCGTTTCTTATTTTTCTTTCTTTGATGATGATTCCGAATGAACTGGTGATCATTACAAATTTTGTGACAATTACAAACCTGGATATGAGGAATACTTTTCCGGGGCTGATACTGCCCACGGTGACGTCTGTCTTTTATATTTACCTGCTGAAAGAGCATTTCGAGCAGATACCGGACAGCCTGTATTATGCGGCAAAAGTGGACGGCACAAGTGACTGGAAATATTTATGGAAAGTTATGATACCGATGTCCAGGCCGACCATTATCACGGTCACGATCTTGAAAGTGATCGAATGCTGGAATTCTTATATCTGGCCCCGGTTGATCACGGATGATGAGGACTATTATCTGGTTTCCAACGGGATCCAGGAGATTCGGGAAAATGGGTTTGGCCGGGAAAATATTCCTGCAATGATGGCAGCCGTTGTGGTGATCTCTGTCCCTCTGGTGATCCTGTTCTTAATTTTCCGTAAAAAAATTATGGCAGGAGTGTCGAGAGGAGGGACAAAGGGATGAGTAAAATGAGAAAAAAAGTCCTGTCCGTTTTCTTTCTGCTGGCGCTGACGGCGGGCAATGTTCTTGGTCTGGCCGGATGTCATGGGTCAAAAGGGCTGAATACCTTTGAGATGCCTGAGGAGTTCGACAGCTCAAGGGAATATGAGATTACATTTTGGGCCAAAAACGACACAAATAAGACCCAGACAGCGATTTATGAACAGGCGATCGCTGATTTTCAGCAGGCCTATCCCAATATTAAGGTGAATCTGCGCTTGTATACGGATTATGGAAAAATTTATAATGATGTGATCACGAATATATCTACGAATACCACGCCAAATGTGTGCATCACCTACCCGGATCACATTGCTACTTATCTGACAGGGAAAAATCTGGTAGTTCCTTTAGATGAGCTTTTTGCAGATGCGGAATATGGACTTGGCGGGAGTGAAGTCCGGTTTGATGCGCCTACAGTAGAGGAGATCATTCCGCAGTTTTTGGAGGAATGCCGGTTTGACGGCCATTATTATGCTCTGCCTTATATGCGCTCATCAGAAGCCTGCTATATTAATAAAACATTTGTAGAAGAGCTGGGATATACACTGCCGGAGAAGCTGACATGGGATTTTGTGTGGGAGGTTTCTGAGTCCGCACTGGCGCAGGATGATCAAGAAAATTTTCTGGTAAACGGACAGAAGGTGATGATTCCCTTTATCTATAAGTCCACAGATAATATGATGATCCAGATGCTGAAGCAAAGAGAGGCCGGATATTCCACAAAAGAAGGGGATATCCTGCTCTTTAATGACACAACAAAAGAGCTGTTGTATACCATTGCAGAGCATGGGGAGAGCGGTGCGTTTTCTACTTTTAAGATTTCCAGTTATCCGGCCAATTTCCTGAACGCGGGGCAGTGTATTTTTGCTATAGATTCCACAGCCGGGGCAACATGGATGGGGACCCATGCTCCGTTGTCCGATATGAGCGAAGACAAGATCGTAGAGTTTGAAACAGCGGTCATGCCGATTCCGCAGTTTGATACAGAAAATCCGCAGATGATCTCACAGGGGCCTTCCGTATGTATTTTTAATAAATCCGATCCACAGGAGGTATTGGTTTCCTGGCTGTTTGTCCAATATCTGTTGAGCAATGATGTCCAGATTGCCTATTCCGAGACAGAAGGATATGTGCCTGTGACATCGAAAGCACAGGAATCCAAAGCGTATCAGGACTATCTGTCCAGATACGGCGAAGATAATACAATGTATTATGATGTGAAGATCCAGGCGGCACAACTGCTTCTGGAAAATACAGACCATACCTTTATCACACCTGTATTTAATGGTTCCGCATCCCTTCGTAATGCGTCAGGACAGCTTGTAGAGAACACGGTGAAATCAGTGCGCAGAGGAGAAACGATTGATGATGCGTATATGGATAAACTTTTTGAAGAGATTACGTCATTATACCGCCTTGATCAGCCGGGGGGCGCGAGTGTACTTGACGGTTCAGAAAAAGAGGAGTTGGGCGAACTGCCCCTTACATCGGTGATTCTTCTGTCGTCCTTAGCGTGCGTTTGGGCACTGATGATTGTATATTTTGCTGTTTCTATGATAGTGAGAAGGAAAAGAAATGCGCAATAATACTATTGATTTTACAGAAAAATGCGAGTAAAATTTAATGGATGTTTGTTCAGGATATATGTTCCTATAGAATCTTTGGAATGAGCAGCGAAAAATGAAGGGCGGAAGAGAAAGAGGATTTGTGGCCTTATTTGTCTTTCGCGGAAAGGTGGAATTAGAAGATGAAAAAGATGTTGGTATTACTGTTAAGCTGTGCACTTGTATTGGGCTGTGCCGGATGCGGCGGTTCTGATGATGACAATGCTGGTAATGGCACATCGGATGCGTCTACAGAGTCAGATGCGTCTGTTGATGAGTCAGATTCATCCTCTGAAGATGATACAGAAGCAGAGGATGTAAAGTCTGAGGGAGTTATGACTTATGACGAGTATGCGGCAGCAGATGTGGATTCAGAGGTGGTCGTAGAGACCTATGTTCAGGCAAAGCAGTCCTGGTGGGAAGATAAGGCGACATTCTATACACAGGACAAGGATGGCGCTTACTTTATTTATGATATGCCATGTTCTGAGGAAGACTACGAGAAACTGACCCCGGGGACTAAAATCAAAGTGACAGGCTATAAGGCGGAGTGGTCCGGTGAATTTGAGATTATTGATGCAACGTTTGAAATTGTGGATGGCAATTATATTGCAGAAGCAGAGGATGTGACTTCTCTTCTTGGAAAGGGCGAGTTGATCGACCATCAGAACAAGTTTGTATCTTTTAATGGGATGACAGTTGAGGCAGCCGGGAAAAACGATGCCGGAGAAGATGTAGCATTTTTGTATTCCTGGGATGGATCCGGACAGGATGGAGACGATTTGTATTTTAACGTTTCTATTGACGGCGAAACCTATACGTTCACTGTAGAATCCTACTTATGTGACAATACTACAGATGTATATAAAGCTGTGACAGAACTACAGATCGGTGATACGGTTGATATGGAAGGGTTCTTATACTGGTATGAAGGAGTGAATCCGCATATTACATCCTTAACAGTGAAATAATGAAAAGTGATAATTCATTTGTATTGCGAAGCTAAAAGGCGATCCATATAAGACTTATTGTCATGGACAGAGGTAAAAATCCCCTGCATCCACTTAAATTGAAGTGGGTACAGGGGATTTTTTCTCTCTCTATTTGATTGGTTTTATTGTCAAAAGCTATGAAAACCGGAGGTGGTGTGTTATAATATATGTCACTATCGGGCAGATATCTTATCAGGTTATAGAATAGATACTGCTCTATTTGTATACAGTTCCAAAGAAAGGTGATTTTAAGATGTTAGAATTTTATAAGGCAGTCCAGGCGATGGATACGACTTTGTCTAATATGGCTGTGACCGTGACAGACGGGGAGTTTTCGGGAGAAAAGCTTCTTTTGTCAGATCAAAAAATTATATGGACATCAGCACTGTCTGGCCTTGCTCTTGGCTGTCAGCAGGAGTTAGAGAAAATTACAGACAGTGGTATATATACGATCAGAGATAGTACGGTGTTCTGTGAGCTGCTTGGAGGGGAAACGAAAATCGTCGTATGCGGAGGCGGCCATGTATCCATCCCTGTCATTCAGATTGGAAGGATGATAGGATGCAAGGTTTCTGTCCTGGAAGACCGTCCGAAATTTGCGGACAATGCAAGGGCGGCAGGAGCCTCGGAGGTGTTCTGTGAGCCTTTTGAACAGGCACTTAAAAGGATAGAGGGAGATAAAGATACTTTTTTTGTGATCGTAACAAGAGGTCACCGATACGACCAGATATGCCTGGAGCAGATTGCAAAAAAGGAACATGCCTATATCGGTATGATCGGCAGCAGAAAAAGAGCGGCTATGGTAAAGCGATCAGTGCTAGAGCACGGCGCCGACCCGGATATTATCCAAAATGTATATACTCCAATCGGACTGGATATCGGCGCAAATACGCCGGAGGAGATTGCCGTGGCCATTATGGCAGAAATCATACAGGTAAAAAATAAAAAATCGTGCGGCGGTTTTCCAAAGGAAATTCTGGATGCAGTTCTGGATGAAAAAAATATGCAGCAGCCAAAAGCGCTTGCGACGATCATCAGGCGCAGGGGATCCGCGCCCCGTGAGGTTGGTGCAAAGATGCTGGTCCTGCCGGATGGCAGATGTATTGGGACGGTCGGCGGAGGCTGTGCGGAATCTGATATACTTACAAAAGCGCTTTTGCTGCTGAGAGAAGGAGGAAGAGGAATCCGTATCTGCCATGTAGATATGAATGTGGCTGATGCCGAGGACGAAGGGATGGTATGCGGCGGAGAGATCGATGTGCTGCTGGAGGTGATATGAACGACAGATATGGAAGGAATATTGATTATTTGCGTATATCCGTCACAGACAGGTGTAATCTGAGATGCCGCTACTGTATGCCGGATGGAATTACCTTGGTATCTATGAAAGACATCCTGACTTATGAGGAAATCGAACTGGCCTGCCGTGCTGCGGCAAGAGCAGGGATTTCAAAGCTGAAGATCACCGGAGGTGAACCGTTGGTGCGTTTTGGCTGTGCAGAACTTGTAGGAAGGCTGAAAAAGATTCCAGGAATCCAGCAGGTTACGATGACTACAAACGGTGTGCTCTTACAGCAATATCTGCCCCGGCTTTTGGAAAATGGCCTGGATGCAGTGAATATCAGCCTGGATACCCTGCAGCCTAAACGGTATCAGTGGATTACAGGGAAGCCGGAACTGTCCAGTGTACTCGAAGCGGTCAGACAGGCAGCAGCAGGACTTCGGGTCAAGATAAATTGTGTACTCCTGAAAGGAATCAATGACGGGGAGTGGCAGAAGTTTGCAGAGTGGACAAGACAGATGCCGATTGATGTGCGCTTTATAGAAATGATGCCGATCGGACATGGAAAAGATTACGGGCCGGTTTACAATGAAACATTATTGGAAAATTTAAAAATACAATATCCAGATCTGGAAAAGGATGATCAGATCCATGGAAACGGCCCGGCAGTTTATTATAAGATAAAGGGAGCGCCGGGAAGCATAGGATTTATCAGTGCCATGCATGGGAAATTCTGTGGAAGCTGTAACAGGCTGCGTCTTACATCCCAGGGAAGGTTAAAGCCCTGTTTATGTTATGGGGAAGATATAGATTTGATGCAGATACTACGGGGGGGAGAAGAAGGAGCCTTGTTGGAGCAGCGGCTGGAAGATGCATTTTGCCGGGCGGTTTCGCTAAAACCACGGAATCATCAATTCGAGGTGCCAGACGGAGTAACAGAGAAAAAGCAGATGGTGCAGATAGGCGGATAAGCCGCAGATCAGGAACAAAAAAGAGGTAGAAATGGGAAAGATATTAGCAATTTGTATCAGTGAAAAAAAAGGAACACAGAAAAAGGTAGTTGATTCTGCGGTTTTAAAACCCGATTGGGGAATTGTCGGGGATGCTCATGCAGGAAACTGGCATCGTCAGGTAAGCCTGCTGTCTATTGAAAAAATAGAAGATTTCCGTGCAAAAGGGGCAGAGGTGGATTTTGGAGCCTTTGGAGAGAACCTGGTGGTGGAAGGATTTGACCTGCGCAATATTCCGGCCGGTACAAAGCTCCAGGCAGGGGAAGCCGTTCTGGAACTGACGCAGATTGGGAAAGAGTGCCATAGTCATTGTAATATTTATCATACTATGGGCGACTGCATTATGCCCAGAGAAGGTGTATTTGCCAAAGTTGTCAAAGGAGGCGGTATTTCTCCTGGGACGGAAATGACACTGCTTCCTTTCGAGAAAAACCGTCCTTTTACGGCGGCAGTGATTACGTTGAGTGATAAAGGAGCAGCCGGGCAGAGAGAGGATAAAAGCGGCCCTTTGATACAGGAGATACTGGAAGGCCAGGGGTATGAAGTCGTAGAAACACTGCTCCTTCCGGATGGGCGGACTGTGTTGGAACACCAGTTATGCAGGCTTGCGGATCAAAGGCAGGTGAATGTGGTCTTTACCACAGGCGGGACTGGATTTTCAGAACGGGATGTGACGCCGGAGGCCACCATGGCGGTCTGTGACCGGATGGCAAATGGGATTGCGGATGCGATCCGGCAGTATTCCCTTACGATTACCGGACGGGCGATGTTGAGCCGTGCGGTTTCCGGCATCCGGAAAAAAACGTTGATCGTGAACCTTCCGGGAAGCCCGAAGGCAGTAAAAGAGAGCCTGGAATATGTGCTTCCCCATCTGGGGCACGGCCTTGGGATTTTACGTGGCACAGACGGGGAATGCGGAAAAGGATAACGGGGAGAAAATGGTATGGGATTGACACATTTTGACCACAATGGGAATGCAGTCATGGTAGATGTGACTGAAAAAGCAGATACCGTGCGCGAAGCAACGGCGGCTGGGAGGATCAAAGTAAATCAGGCAGTATATGAGGCGGTAGAGGCAGGTACAGTAAAAAAGGGAGACGTTCTTTCTGTGGCAGCGACGGCAGGGATCATGGGGGCAAAGAGGACTTCGGAATTGATACCCATGTGCCATATCCTGCCTATTACCAACTGCCGTGTCTGGTTTGAAATGCGGCCAGAGGAGAGAGAAATCTATTGTTTTTGTACAGTGAAGGTGACCGGAAAGACCGGAGTAGAGATGGAGGCGCTGACGGGAGTGAGCACAGCGCTTTTGACCATTTATGATATGTGTAAGGCATTAGATAAATCTATGGAAATCGGGGAAATCAGCCTTTGGAATAAAAAAGGCGGCATAAGCGGCGAGATCATAAACCGGAGTTCGATCCAGCCAGATCCCATTTAAGCAATTGCGGCCAAACTCCTGCCATTCTGCGCAGGAGCTTGGCCGCGGTTTATCCAGGGCAGGTTATCAAGGCTCAGGCATAAGATCTTCGTAGGCGGCTTTTAATATCTGGACTGCCTGTTCCTGTGTGAAGCGGCTGCTGTCGATGCACAGGTCATAGGCGGTGATATCCAGCCATTTTTCATCTGTGAAATATTCGTAATAATTACGACGCTCTTTGTCTATCTTCTTCACATAGACCCGTGCATCCCGTTCCGGGATATCCATCCGCTCTGCCGCCGTAGATACCCGGAAATCGAAGGGGGCATGGATAAATACACTGAGGCATTTTTTTTCCAGGATGTGGCCGGCACACCGTCCTATGATCACGCAGTCTTCCTTTTCGGAAAGGGAGAGGATGATCTCGCTTTCTGTCTGATATAAGACGTCATTCATAGGATAAAAGCGGTATTGCGGGGCCATCTGCAGGGGCTCATCCAGTGGATAGCGCCACTGGCTGGCCCGTTTTTCATCTACCTTTTGTAATTCTTCATAAGGGATTCCTTCTTTTTCACTGGCAATGCGTATGAGTTCTTTGTCATAATAATGGATTCCCAGCGCTTCTGCCAGCGCTTTTCCAATATTCCTTCCGTTGCTCCCGTACATACGGTTGATAGTGATGATTCGTTTTGTCATAGTATCGGGCTCCTTTCAGTTAGATTGTACCTTCGAATATGTAGTTTTCTTGATTATAACAGAATTTTCAGAAAATTACTATGCTATTTGTTCAATGATTTATTGGAAAGTAACAGAGGTTTATGACCGAATATTTTATTGACATAGAGAGAGCAAAATTGTATGATGACATAAGGTGAGGGAAGGGTAGTGGCTATTTCCGGTATTATTAAGGAGGAACGGGATGATAAGGATAGCAGTCGTAGAGGATGAAGAACTTTATATTTCTCAATTGCTTCAATACCTGGAGGACTACCAAAAGGAAGAAAAGGAAGAGTTTCAAATTAAAGTATTCCGGGATGGGGATGGGATTACATCAGATTATAAGGCTCAGTATGACATCATATTGATGGATATTCAGATGAAATTTATCGATGGTATGACAGCAGCCGAGGAGATCCGGAAAGTAGATTCTGAGGTGGTGATCATATTTATTACCAATATGTCCCAGTATGCGATTCGAGGGTACGAGGTAGGGGCATTGGATTATATCTTAAAGCCGGTATCTTACTTTGCGTTCTGCCAGAAATTGAAACGTGCGGTTTCCAGATTGAAGCGCCCTGGGAAGAAGTTTGTAGTGATTCCGATCAAAGGCGGCGTAAAGCGGATGGAGGTATCCGATATTTATTATATAGAAAGTGTAGGGCACAATCTGGTATATTATACAAAAGAAGGCAGCTTTTCATCCGGCGGTACCATGAAGAGCGCTCAGGAGGCATTTCAGGGCATGCATTTTTCGCGTGGGAATAAAGGGTATCTGATCAATCTGGAACATGTAGAAGGCGTGAAGGATAAATGTGCGGTTGTAAAGGGGAACCAACTGCTCCTGAGCAGGCCGAGAATGAATGCGTTTATGCAGGATCTGACAAAATACTGGAGTGAGGTGAAGTAAAATGGGAGATTGGGCGGCAGGCCAGGTTCTTCCGGATATTCCCCGTTTTTATACGGCGCTTGCGGAATGGCTGTCCTGCATATTGTGTATGAGGGAGGTTATACGGCGTTATTCGGGGTGGAAATTTTGGGGGATTGCGGCCGCGGCATTTATGATCCAGTCCTTTTTTTTGGTTTTTACAGGAGGCTTAGACGGGCCGCTTTGGATGCTATGTATGGCGGCAGCCGTTTTTCTGATGTTTTGCTTTTTACGCGTGAGCTGTGATATCAGTACGATGGATGTAGGTTATGTATGTGTGAAAGCATTTGTTCTTGCAGAATTTATGGCGTCTCTGGAATGGCAGCTCCACTGCTTTTTCTTTTATGGGATCGGATGGGAGAGCCTGTGGATAGGACTGGTGCTGCTTCTGGCGGTTTATGGCGGCGTTTTCCTTGTGATGCAATGGATTTCCAGCCGTTATATCTCCAATAAGGAGCGGATGAACCTGACAGGGCGGGAGCTTTTATTTGCCGCGGTTATCGGTATTTCAGTGTTTTTGATGAGTAATATCGGATTTGTATATTCTAATACTCCGTTCAGCGGCAGATACGCCTCGGATATTTTTAATGTGCGGACATTGATCGACCTGGGAGGGCTGGCGATCCTTGTTGCCTACCATATCCAAAGGCTCCATCTGCGCGCCCAGCACGATCTGGAAAGCATGGAGATGATCTTGCATAACCAATATACACAGTATCAGCAGTCCCAGGAAACTCTGGATCTGATCAATTATAAGTATCATGATCTGAAGCACCATATCATTGCATTGCGTGCGGAAGAAAATAAAGAAAAGCGGAATGCATATCTGGATCAGATGGAGAATGAGATCAAGGACTATGAGGCTCAGAATAAAACGGGAAATAAGGTATTGGATACTCTGTTGACGAGCAAAAACTTGTATTGTATGCGTAATGGAATTGCGTTGACCTACGTGGTGGACGGCGCCCGGCTGGACTTTATGGATGTGATGGATATCTGTTCCATTTTTGGCAATGCGTTGGACAATGCGATTGAATGTGAAAAGAAGATTGCAGAAAAAGAAAAACGTATGATCCATGTATCCATGTTTGTCCAGCAGTCGTTTCTGCTCATACGATTTGAAAATTATTACGAAGGGGAACTGGCCTTTGACAGGAACCTGCCGGTCACCACAAAAAAGGAGGCCACATTCCATGGATATGGATTGAGGAGCCTGCAGCATACGGTGCACAAATATGGCGGGGAATTAGATATCAATGTGGAGGATAACTGGTTTCGTCTGAAAATATTGATCCCAATCTGAGGGAGCGGCCAGACGGCGCTGAAATGAACATTTTTTCTGGATAACAAATATATGTACTGCCGTGGGATTAAACAGAGGAAGAGAAAACATCTATCCTCTGTTTTTTTGGTTGTTTGTTTAAAAATTTACCTTCAGCGGAGTCTGTGAAATAAGCGCAGGTTAATTAAAAAAATAATAACGGGTATTAATAAATAACAAGTGTTAACCGATATATATTATGTTAAGGTAAATCATATAGTGCAAAACGATAAAAATGAGAAACAGATTTCCCGTGGCCGATGATAAAGCGGTTCTTACAGACATAGTACTGCTGCCACGGAGAGAAGGGAGGCGGCATATGGCACAAAAAGAAACAACACCCAGTGAAAGTGAATGGCAGATCATGGAGATCTTCTGGGCAAGTGATACTCCGCTGACATCTTCGGAGGTCATACAAAGGCTTGCCGGCCATGCGGACATGACCCCAAGGATGGTCAGGGTCTTAATGAATCGTTTATGCCAGAAAAAAATTTTAAGCTATGTGGTAGATAAAAAGGACGCAAGGGTCTATATCTATACCCCGTTAAAATCCAAGGAGGAATGCTTGGACGAGAAGAGCAGGAGGTTTGCAGACAGTTATTTTTCCGGGAGCCATGCGAATGCAGCAGCGGCATTGCTGAAAAATGTGTCATTGACAGAGGAGCAGATGGAAGAACTGAAAAATATTTTAGAATCGGGGAAAGGAAAGAAACTGTAATGGCAGGGCAATGGATGAATAGCCTGACGTTCAATATACTGGATTTTGGCACGATCTATATTGCCATATCGCTTGGCCAATGTGTCCAGGTTTCCTTTTTCGTGTTTATCCTGATTCTTTTTCTGCGAGGGACTTTGTTAAGAAAAACAGTATTTCTAAAAGGCATGGTGTGGGGGCTGCTTCTCGTAACGCCGTTTCTTGGAAAATTGAATCTGCTTTATGATAACGGATTTGTTTTTCGATGCACAAGCTGGTGGGCGACGCTGTGCAGTGACCACTGGTGGGTCAGATATGGCTATGTGGCTGGTATGGCGCTTTGCGCAGGCGTTCTTTTTTCTGGAAGGAGAAAGCTGTGCAGAATTGTAAAAAACATGGAGCAAAGCAACGTTTGCGGGCAGGAGATCAAGATCCATGGACTGGCAGTAACTCCATTTACTACAGGGTTGTTCCATTCCTGGATCGTGATACCAAAAATTCTGCAGAAAGAATTGTCGGGAAATGAAATAGAGACAATCCTGCTCCATGAAAGGATCCACATCCGGCTGGGGCATTTATGGCTTTATCTGATGTGGGATATCCTGCAGATCCTGTTGTGGCCAAATTTTTTCTTTGTGGCATGCAGGCAGTGTTTCCAGAATGATCTGGAGGATATCTGTGATAAGGCTGCCATTCAGAAGGGCGGACAGGATGCTTTAGGCTATGGCATGCTTCTCTTAAAGTGCATGCAGCTTGTTGGATCTGATCCAGTGCATCCAGAGAGAAGGAGTACGGCTTTTGGTTTTGCACAGGTAAGTGGTTACCGGAATGTGAGACAGCGGATTTCCAGGATCGCAGCCTTTCGGCCATACCGAGGGCCTGCGGCACAGATACTGTGTATCGTTGGTACGGCGGTTCTTGCAGGAGCATTTTTGTTGATCATACACAACTCTTATCCCCGCTATATGGAAGAAACAGAGACGATCGCATTGGCAGCAATGCATCAGGGGACATCAGTCATCATTCTGGACAGAAAGGAGTTTGAGCAGGCGGTATCCTGGGATGAAGACTATATTTATATCAATAGGACAGAGATGGACCGGATTTTGGAAGATTGTGGGATCCAAGGGGAGGGCTTTTGGATTAGTTTTGGCGGATACAGGAAAAATCCCAGATTGGGGTGGAGTGGGAACGGTACGAATGTGGATTATCGGGGGCAGGAAGAAAATTTACGTGTTCCGTATTCGAACAGCGAGAAAAATTTTTGGATAACGCTTCTGAAACAGATGCCATGAGCATGCAAAACGCAAAGATCATACATTAGAACAATATAAGCGGAACACAGTGCAATAAGAGAATTTATAGAAAAGGAGAGAAGTATCATGAAACTGAATTTTAACACAGTGACACAAAATCAAATTTTTAATTCTTACCGGATCAATCAAAGCGCGGCGGCTAAAAACGGGAGGTCCGGGAGTGCGGCGTCACAAGAAGCGCGCAGGGATCTGGCGCTCATATCGCCCCAGGGTAAGCAGGGAAGCCTCATTGATACGCTCATGAAGCAGAAAATGAGTATCCTGGAGCAAAAGGATTCGCTGATCAGTTCGGCCCAAAAAGACGGAAAATCCATGGAATCCATCAAATCCCAGTTAGAAGCCTATGAGAAGCAGCTCAAAGATGTAGACCAGCAGATTTCCCAGGCTATGATGAAAGAAATGGAGAAACAGGCCGAGAAGGGGAAAAAGGATGATGAGCCGAAAACAAGACAGGAGATTGAAAATGAAAGGCTTTCAAATGTGATGGACATGTCCCAGGGACTGGAAAGGGCAGAAATGACTGATTCAGTCAAAAAGAGAGTGGATGGGGAAGCTCGTGTCTTGAAGTCGGAGATTGAGTTGGATGGGATGTATGCAAACGGCTTGGAAACCTCAAAAGAATTGATCTCCAAAAAGGAAGAAAAGCTTTCAGAACTGGAGCGGAAATCGACAGAATTACTGTCAGATATCGGCGAGATCGTGGCTGATACGGCAGAGAAAGTAAAAGAACAGAACGAAGCGGCAGCATCTGAGGAGAAAGAAGAGGATGAAACAGCAGCTTCTGATGAGAGGGAATGAAGCTGCTGCTGGGGAGAAAGAAGGGGATGGGGAACGGATCAGCGGATCCGGACCCCATCTTTGATGACTGCCTTTAAATTTAATTCCTGATCCAACAGTACTACGTTTCCTTTTTTTCCAGGTGCGATCGAGCCGTACTCATCAGAGATTCCAAGGCATTTTGCCGGGTTTTCGGCTGCGCAGGCAACGGCAGTCTCAAGGGGGATTTCCATTTTTTGGACTACGGTTTTCATGCATTCCATGAGGTTTGATGCAGAGCCTGCCAATGCGCCGTTTGAAACGAGAGTTGCTTTTTTACCGGCAACATTGACATCCAGGCCGCCCAAAGTATACTGCCCGTCGGGCATGCCGGTGGCACGCATACTGTCACTGATCAGGATGATCCGGTGAGAGCCGAGCATCTTAAATGCAGCGCGCACCATCGAAGGGTGGATATGCACTCCGTCGCAGATCATTTCCGCATTCACATGGCTGCTGTCGGACACGGCGCCTACGACACCAGGCGAGCGGTGGGAAAATGCAGGCATTGCATTGTAGAGGTGTACCGCATGGTCGGCTCCTGCATCAAATGCAGCCATTGCCGTATCATAATCCGCATTGGTATGGGCAAGGGAAATATGGACTTTATCTTTCATTTTCTGGATGAATTCCCTTGCGTTTTCATTCTGTTCCGGCGCAATCCCTACGAATTTGACCAACCCATCGGAAGAATCCAAAAAGCGTTGGCAGATGTCCACATTACAGGAAATGATATTGCGCTGGTCCTGGGCTCCTTTTTTGGCCTCACTGATGAAGGGGCCTTCCATATTGATCCCAACCAGGTCAGCACCTCCGGACGGCTCTTTTTCCATATCCTTTTTATAATCTGCCGCAGTCGATAAAATGGCCTCCAGTTCATTGATGGGGAGTGTCATCGTTGCGGGGGAAATGGCGGTCACACCTACAGATGCCTCGTATTTTGCAATTTCTGCAATGGCTTCTTTTGTGCCGTCACAGAAGTCGTACCCCTTGCAGCCGTGGAAATGCAGGTCGATCAGGCCGGGAATGGCATAGCAGCCTTCGCCGTCAAGGATGGTATCTTCCTCAGCGCTCTTTTCGAGGTCAGGCCTCGGAACCTGATTGATTTCTTCAAACTTTCCATTGCGGATCAGGATTTCTCCATCTACAAATTCATGATTTTTGTTATAAACTTTTACATTTTGGATGATCATGTTTTTTCCTCCTAACAGGGCGTTTCTTTTATTCAATTACCTGGCGGTGTCTTTTGTTTCCTTCTTCCAATGCCCGGAGCGTATTGTCATGCAGCACTTCTTTTGCAAATTTATCTTGTTCCACGTAATAGGAATAGATGATATCCAGCATCACAAGAATGGGGAACTGTGGGGAAATGACATTTCCATGGTTCAGATGCTTCAGTGACGGAAGAAGGACGATCTCATCACAGAACTCTTCAAAGACTCCCCGGTTTTTTGCTGTCAGCAGCACGGTCTTTGCCCCTCTTCGATGTGCCTCTTTCAGCATATACAATACATCTTCTTTCTCACCGCTGATACTGATCCCAAACACCAGGTTCTCCCGGTTTTGGAATACAGCCTGCATCCTCATCAGATCTGTGTCTTTGATAGAGTCAATATCAACGCCGATCCTCATAAACCGGAATTCCATTTCTTCTGCTGTAAGTCCGGAACTTCCTCTGCCGCATACAAAGACACGATCCGACTGGTTCAGATACCTCCCGATCCTGGCAATCTGTGTCTCATCTACAAGGCTGTATGTCTTGTTCAGCAGCTCCTGATATGCGTTCAGGATCATCCTCGTATGCCCGGTCATGGATTCCTCTTTTTCGACGAAAGTTTCCTCATACTGGTATACGAACTCGCGGTAACCGCGATAGCCGCATTTTTTCGCGAAACGGGAGAGCGACGCTTCCGATACATACAGCTTTTCCGAAATGGATTTGGCGGAAAAATCCATTTTCTTGCGGTTTCGTATGAAAAAATCGGCGATCGTCTTTTCTACCATTGTGAAATTATCGTAATTTGATTCTATCATTGGTACTACGGATTTTACATAATACTCCATTGCATCCTCACCTTAATGAACAGCGGTATATTCCGCTGCTTTACCTCCCTGGCGCTGCATAAAATGATAGAATGCTCCCAGCATCCCCGCATCATTCTTGTGTTTTGCAAATGCAATCCTGGTGCAGTCGGCTATGCCTGGGACCAGATATTTTTTCAGCGCATTTTCAATTGGCTCCCGCAGATAATCCTCCTGTGCCATGATGCCTCCTCCCAGTACTACGATTTCAGGATTCAGTACATAGCAGATATTGGCGATTCCCTGGCCCAGTACATCCGTCATCTCATGGATTGCCCGGATGCAGAGCTCGTCCCCCTTTTTTGCTTCCTCGAATATATGATATCCGTTCCATATATCTTCAGGCTCGTTTTTCCATTCTGCTACTTTTCTGGAAAGAATGCTTGCGGCCCCCAGTGTCTGGAAATCACTGCCTGCCATGTGCATGTATCCGACTTCACAGGCGCTGCTGCTGAAACCATGGAAGACTTTGCCGTCCACTACAATGCAGCCGCCGATGCCTGTCCCGACCGTCAGCATAAGAGATGGGGAGCAGCCTTTGGAAGCCCCGGATACAGACTCGGCAAGCCCCGCGCAGTTTACGTCATTTTCCACTTCACAGGGAATCTGGAATTCTGTCTCCATAACTTCCTTAAAGCGGGTTCCTGCATAATGCGGAATCAAGGACGCGGAGTGGAAGATTTCCCCCTTTTTTGTGTCCACCATGCCTGCTGTAGAGATGCAGATCCCGTCCAGCATGCCAGGACTGTAATACTGCTTTACAATATCGACTGCTTTTGCGAGGATAGATGCCCCGCCTTTGTATGCCTCCGTACACATTTCACTTCGGCAGGCCAGATTTCCATTTTCATCCAGGACTCCATATTTTATTGCTGTCCCGCCTATATCGATGCTTACATATCTTTTCATATCTGTACCCCTTTTTGTAACCAATTCCCGTACTTTTTATACGATATTTGATACCACTTTAGTATATCCCAATTATGTCCATAATGGAATGTTTAAATGAGAAATTTTGTAATAGCTTGTATTTTATGGAATATGAAGTTGAAATTTCCCGTCCGGCCACCAGAATGACCGGACGGGAGAAAAGTAGATTAAATATGTACTTTAAAAATTGCTTTTTTGATTTTCTCTGAATGTTCTACAGCAACTGCCGTGCGGTGTCCGTCGCTTGGAAAGCAGATCAGAAAATCTCCATTATGAAGTATGACAGAGCTGTTTTTCGGGCCTTCCATTGGAAGGAAATCATCCTCAGGCACATATTCTTTCACATCCATATTCTCAATAAAATTTAGATCGATCTGTTCTGTTCCGTCCAGCATCAGATGGACATCCAGATATTCTCGGTGTGCCTCCCAAAAACGTTTTTCTGCCTCTACAGTCTCATATTCTGCAATATTGACAAACAAACGCTTTCCGTCAATCTCATGGCTCCCTTTTTCATAGCCTTTTAAATCATGCTCTTCGGCATATTTGAAGCACTCTAGAATTTCGTTTTCCAGACAGGTGTATTCCTTTAGGTTTTGGATATTTCCGAATATCATGTTTCGTCTCCTTTCTGTAATTGATATTTTTTTGCTATATAGATGGCAATTATCCAATGCCAGATATATAGGATGTCAGTTTTTGTAAATCGTCGTATTAGGCGCCGGTACGGATGTGTCGCCTTTAACCTTTCTGTAGATCAGGCTTGCAGGGATGCCGACAGCCAGAGATACCGCGATGGATATCAGAGAGTAGGACCAGATAGATACAGATTCTGCCGGGACAAAGTATTTAATTCCGACCATGACAAGGGATGCCGCGATAAATGCAAGTGTTGCGCCAAATGTATTTGCCACTTTCGTAAATGCCCCCAGGATAAAGGTTCCAATGAGGATGCCAAGTACCAGCCCCATAAATCCGTTGAACCATTCGTATGCGGATTTCACACCGCCGTTTGCCAGTACCATAGATACGATGATGGAAAAGATTCCGACGATCAGGGAAACATACTGTCCGATCTTGGTCTGTGTCTCAAAGCTTAGTTCTTTCTTTGTAAGGCGTGACTGGATGTCCAGTGTCCAGCTTGCTGCTACAGAGTTCAGCCCTGTGGACAAGGTGGACTGTGAAGCCGCATAGATTGCTGCCAAAAGCAGTCCCGTGATACCTACCGGAAGTTCAAAAGCGATATAAGATGCAAAAATCTGGTCCTGTGCTGCTGCCGGAGGAAGTGCATTCTGCTGATAGAATACATACAGCCCGGTTCCGATCAGGTAGAATACGGTAGCGATAAAGATGGAAAGCGCTCCATTTGTCAGCATCATTTTGTTTAACTTCTTTGTGTCTGTGGTAGTGGTAAAACGCTGTACGATATCCTGGCTGGATACATAGGAACCCATTGTATTAAAGCCTGCGCCCACGATCATGATAAACACGCTGTCTTTTAATATATTGATATCAAATATCGGCTGGTCCTGAGCCAGGAATTTGTGGTCTGCTGCAAATGCCCCGAAGATCGTTCCGATTCCCCCGTCAATATGTGCCAGAAGGAATACCAGTGAGAAGGTCACACCGATGAGCAGCACAGAACCCTGGATAAAGTCTGTCCAAAGTACGGATTTTAATCCGCCTGTGTAAGAGTAAATAATTGCGATCACACCCATGATGATGATCAGCAGGTTCACGTTGATTCCGGTCAGGCTTCCGAGTACCATACATGGCAGATACATGATAATGGACATACGTCCTACCTGATAGATAATGAACATGACAGCGCCTAATACACGGAGCCCTTTGCTTCCAAATCTCAATTCCAGATAATGGTATGCTGTATCAATATCCAGCTTACTGTAGATAGGAAGGAAAAATTTGATGGTCAGAGGGATTGCGAGCAGCATACCAAGCTGTGCAAACCACATGATCCATGTCCCGGCATAAGAATTGCCTGCCAGCGACAGGAACGATATAGGGCTTAATAAGGTGGCAAATATGGATACGGAAGTGACCCACCAGGGTACGGTCCCGTCTCCTTTGAAAAATTCTTTCCCTTTCATTTCTTTTTTTGCGAAGTGAAGGCCGGCGAATAATACTGCCGCCAAGTATACAACTAAAATAATCAGATCTATTACTGTAAATCCTTGCATGTTTTCTCCTCCTGTTTTTTCACTCATTCTCATTTGAGGCCGGCGCCGTGGATAAAATGCCGGATGCCGGCCGGTTTTCGGGGGGGACATTTTAAGCATAGGCGGCTTAACAGCCATAGTTTTCCTTTGCCTTGCGGATCATCTGTGCGGCTTCTTTGACAACTTCGGCATCACTGTCGGCCAAGGATGCCAGAGGTGCTCTTACTCCGCCAAGTTCCAGTCCTTCATTGAGCTTTAGGACGGCTTTGATGACTCCATACATATTTCCGTGGCCGGAACACATTTTATAGATGATTTCATTTACGGTATATTGGAGTTTTCTAGCTTCCTCCATCTCATTTGCTTTCACGAATTCTTCCATTTTCAGGAACAATTCCGGCATTGCGCCATAGGTTCCGCCGATACCGCCTTCTGCGCCGATGGCATAGCCGCTGATAAACTGCTCGTCAGGACCATTGAAGATGATATAATCTTCACCGGCAGCCTGCTTGAACATCTGGATATCCTGCACCGGCATGGAAGAATTCTTTACGCCGATGACTTTTGGATTTTTACGCATCTCGGCAAACAGCCCCATGGTCAGAGCTACCCCTGCAAGCTGTGGGATATTGTAGATCACGAAATCTGTATTCGGAGCGGCAGAACTGATGTCGTTCCAGTATTTTGCGATCGCATGTTCCGGCAGACGGAAATAAATCGGAGGGATTGCAGCAATGGCATCCACGCCCAGGCTTTCCGCATGTTTAGCCAGCTCCATGCTGTCTTTGGTATTATTGCATGCAACATGGTTGATCACGGTTAATCTGCCTTCTGCAGCTTTCATGACATTTTCCAGGACGATCTTCCTGTCTTCTACACTCTGGTAAATACATTCCCCGGAAGAACCGTTTACATAAACTCCTTTGACACCTTTTTCTACGAAATATCTTGTCAATGCCTGTACGCCCTCTGGGCTGATATTACCTTCCTGGTCATAGCATGCATAAAATGCGGGGATAACTCCTTTATACTTGTTTAAATCTCTCATGTTTTTCTCCTTTTCTTTTTTGTGTAAGGGTTAGATTAATTTTTCTGCAAAAGCCTTGGTGATGAGCTGCGGCCTCGTGATAGCGGAACCCACTACCACGCAGTAAGCTCCAAGTTCGATCACCCTTTTTGCTTTTTGGGGGGTATCAATGTTTCCTTCTGCAATGACTTTGTGCTCTACGCGGGCGATGATCTCCCTTATGATCTCGAAATCATTGGCCTCGATCCGATCCCCTTTGCTCTGCTTTGTATATCCTACCATGGTAGTTCCGATGAAATCGAATCCAAGCTCATCGGCATGGACGGCTTCTTTTATGGTAGAACAGTCTGCCATTAGAAGCTGCTGGGGATATTTTTCTTTGATCTGCTCAAAGAATGCATCCAGTGTAAGATTGCCTGGCCGTAAGCTGCCGGTTGCATCGACGGCAATGATTTCCGGCTTTACCTCCATCAGCTCATCAATCTCTTTCATCGTGGGAGTGATATAGACGATGCTGTCCTCATAGTCCCTTTTTACAATCCCGATGATCGGGAGGCCGGCTTGTGACTGGATTTCACGGATATCCTCTTTGGTATTGGCACGGATACCCATTGCGCCTCCTTCTTTGGCCGCAAGCGCCATTCTTCCCATGATAAAGGAAGAATGCAGCGGTTCATGGGGCAGTGCCTGGCAGGATACTACCAGCTTCCCCTTTAGTCGTTCCACACATTCCCTCATAGTTTACTCCTTTCTAGAATGCCTGCTGTCTTTGCTCTTTCGAGCTGTGTTTTTGGTTTCTGGTGTCCAGTATAACACCGGAGAAAATGTTTTCAATAGATTGATTCTTGCTAGAAAGTTCTTTCAACAATTTCAAAATACGGCCATTATAAATAGAAATTTTGGGAGTCTTTTTAGTAATATTGCACAATGCGGCGTTACTTCTTTCCAATCTTGAAAGTACTCACAGTGTACGGAGTACTGTTATTTTGCTGGAAAGTACAATGAAAAAATACCTCTTGACATTCGATAAGTGTATGTTAAAATAAAAAAGTGCCTTGGATGCAAGAGAATTTGCATTTTTAGGCTATGCTCTGAGGCTTGTCTTACGGAGTTTTGTAGTAAATGAATAGGAAAAAGCAATGACCGTGTAAAGTAGAGACTCATTTTCTATCAGAGAGAGAGAATCATCGGCTGGAAGTTCTCTTTAGTTCAGATGACGATCGAAATTCCCACGTTAGCTGTGTTCTTGAACCCATGTTTTAATCTGTAATATCTGTATATACAGAAAGCAATGATTGTTCGATCCAGGGAAGTAGAGAATGCCGTATGTTGTACGTTACACATATGATCAGAGTGCCCATAGTATAGACTGCTGTGGGAATCAGGGTGGTACCGCGGATATTGACTTCGTCCCTTGCTGGGGATGGAGTTTTTTTGTTCTATGGAAATTTTTTGAAATTTCTATAAGAGTAAAAAATCTGGAGGACGGGATTTGATTTGTACCCATACCCAACGGGCAGTGATTATGAGAGGAAGGAGAAATTTGGAATGAAAGAAAAATTGGAACAGATCAAAAAGGAGGCGATCGAGCAGATCCAGGCATCGGATATGCCGGAAAAGCTCAATGATGTACGTGTCCGATTCCTTGGAAAAAAGGGAGAACTGACTGCAGTACTCAAAGGCATGAAAGATGTAGCGCCGGAGGAACGGCCGAAAGTGGGACAGCTTGTGAACGAGACAAGGGCTGCCATTGAAGCGATCATGGAAGAGACAAAGAAGAAGATGGAAAAAGCCATCCGGGAGGAGAAGTTAAAGGCAGAGGTCATTGATGTGACATTGCCGTCAAAAAAGAACCAGGCAGGCCACAGACACCCTAACACAATCGCTTTAGAGGAAGTGGAGCGTATTTTTGTAGGGATGGGCTATGAAGTGGTGGAAGGTCCGGAAGTAGAATATGACCTGTACAATTTTGAAAAGTTGAACATCCCTGCAGACCATCCGGCGAAGGATGAGCAGGATACGTTCTATATTAATAAAGATATCGTGCTGCGTACCCAGACTTCACCTGTACAGGCACGTGTCATGGAACAGGGAAAGCTTCCGATCCGTATGATCGCACCGGGAAGGGTATTCCGTTCTGACGAAGTGGATGCCACCCATTCTCCGTCTTTCCATCAGATTGAAGGACTGGTCATTGACAAGAATATATCCTTTGCCGATCTGAAAGGGACTTTGGAGGTATTTGCAAAAGAACTGTTCGGGCAGGAGACAAAGACGAAATTCCGTCCCCATCATTTCCCGTTCACAGAGCCAAGTGCAGAAGTGGATGTAAGCTGTTTCAAATGCGGAGGAAAAGGATGCCGGTTCTGTAAAGGCTCCGGCTGGATTGAAATTCTAGGCTGCGGCATGGTACATCCTCATGTGCTGGAAATGTGCGGGATCGATCCGGAGGAATACGGCGGATTTGCATTTGGCGTGGGGCTGGAACGGATTGCGTTGTTAAAATATGAGATTGACGATATGCGGCTTTTATATGAGAATGATATCCGCTTCTTAAAACAGTTTTAGACGGAGTGAGGCCGATTGAATTATAGAAAGTGAGGAAGAGACATTGAATACTTCATTATCATGGGTAAAAGCGTATGTCCCGGAGCTGGATGTGACTGCGCAGGAATATACGGATGCGATGACATTGTCCGGCACAAAAGTGGAAGGATATGTGGAACTGGATGCAGATTTGGATAAAATTGTGATCGGACAGATTGACAAGATCGAGGGACATCCCGATGCGGATAAGCTGGTCGTATGCCAGGTGAATATCGGGACCGAGTCCATCCAGATCGTAACAGGGGCGCAAAATGTATTTGAAGGAGCAAAGGTTCCTGTAGTCCTGGACGGAGGACGGGTGGCAGGAGGACATGACGGCTCGAAGACTCCGGGCGGGGTTAAAATAAAAAAAGGGAAACTCCGCGGGGTGGCCAGCAACGGCATGATGTGCTCTATTGAAGAACTTGGTTCCAATAAGGATATGTATCCAGAGTCGCCGGAAAATGGAATCTACATTTTCCAGGAGGATGCTGAAATCGGAGCAAGTGCGGTGAAGGCTTTGGGACTGGATGACGTGGTTTTTGAGTATGAGGTGACATCGAACCGGGTGGATTGTTTTAGCGTGATCGGGATCGCAAGGGAGGCTGCTGCCACATTTAATAAGAAATTCGTTCCACCGGTAGTTACGGAGACGGGAAATGACGAGGATGTCAATGATTATGTGAAGGTTACGGTGGAAAATACTGAGCTTTGCCCAAGATATTGTGCAAGAGTGGTGAAGAATATCAAGATCGGGCCGTCGCCGGAATGGATGCAGAGAAGGCTGGCTTCGGTGGGGATCCGCCCGATCAATAATCTGGTGGATATCACTAACTATGTGATGGAAGAATATGGACAGCCGATGCATGCTTATGATCTGGATACCATTGCAGGACATCATATCGTGGTGAAGAATGCCAAGGACGGTGACAAATTTACCACACTGGACGGGCAGGAGCGGCAGATGGACAAGGATGTGCTGATGATCTGCGACGGAGAGAAAGCCATCGGTATTGCAGGAATCATGGGTGGCGAGAATTCCATGATCACAGATGATGTGAAGACCATGCTTTTTGAGGCGGCTTGTTTTGACGGTGTGAATATCCGAAAATCCAGCAAGCGTGTGGGTCTGCGTACAGATGCATCAGGCAAGTTTGAAAAAGGGCTTGACCCGAACAATGCAAAGGCAGCAATAGACAGGGCGTGCCAGCTTGTGGAGGAGATGGGGGCCGGAGAAGTCGTCGGCGGAACCGTAGATGTATATGGAAAAAAGAAAGAACCCGTCCGTGTTCCATTTGACGCACAGAAGATCAATGCCATGCTTGGAACGGATATCTCTGAGGAAGAGATGCTGGGATATCTGAAAAAGATTGATTTGGAATACGATGAAGAGGCAAAGGAGATCATCGCACCGACTTTCCGTCAGGATTTATTCCGGCTTGCGGATATTGCAGAGGAAGTGGCGAGATTTTATGGATATGATAATATCCCGACAACGCTGCCGAATGGAGAAGCAACGACCGGGAAACTGACGTTCAAGCTGCGGATCGAGCAGGTGGCAAGAGATATTGCAGAGTTCTGCGGCTTCAGTCAGGGGATGTGCTATTCTTTTGAAAGCCCGAAGGTATTTGACAAACTGCTTTTGCCGGCAGATTCCCCTCTTCGCCGGACCGTGGAGATCATGAACCCGTTAGGGGAAGACTACAGTATCATGCGGACTACTTCCCTGAACGGGATGCTGACTTCTTTAGCGGCCAATTATAATAGAAGAAATAAGGATGTACGCCTGTACGAACTTGGAAATATTTATCTTCCGAAGAACCTTCCGCTGACAGACCTGCCGGAGGAACGGATGCAGTTCACCCTTGGAATGTATGGGAAAGGGGATTTCTTCAGCATGAAAGGCGTGGTAGAAGAGTTTTTTGAGAAGATTGGGATGAAAGACAAAGAAACCTACGATCCGAATGCCGGAAGACCTTATCTTCATCCCGGACGCCAGGCCAATATTATTTATGACGGAAAGACCGTCGGGTATCTTGGAGAAATCCATCCGGAAGTAGCAGATTCGTATGGAATCGGGGAACGGGCATATATAGCAGTGATTGACATGCCGGAGATTATGGGGTATGCTACATTTGACAGGAAATATTATGGAATAGCAAAATATCCGGCGGTTTCCAGAGATATCAGCATGGTTGTGCCAAAACATATCCTGGCAGGACAGATTGAAGAGGTGATTGCTGCGAAGGGCGGAAAATATCTGGAAAGCTACGCATTGTTTGACCTGTATGAGGGTGTGCAGATTAAAGAGGGATTTAAGTCGGTGGCATATTCCACTGTATTTCGTGCGAAGGACAAGACGCTGGAGGATGCAGAAGTGGCGGAGGCGATGGATCGGATACTGAAAGCGCTGGAAGGCATGGGAATTGAACTTCGCAAGTAAAATGCCGCAGCTTGTTATAGCCGCTGCGGACGGGAAGAAAGAGGAGGGTGTTCTAAAATCTGACATGACATTTTGAAAGAACGCGCTCAAAGAAGCCAAGGAGGTACGTATGAAGAAGAAACAGATAGGCGGCCTGATCGTGGCGGCGGTATTATTTATTGCAGTGGGTGTATCCAGTGTGCTGACCAACACCATATCCCAGAATATGCTTCAGGAAGCCATGGCAGAGGCTCTGGCAGGCAGCTATGGAAGCTACGGATATGATACGCCGAATTATGATTATATTGCAATCGTAAATGTGGTGGGGACCATTCAAGAACAGACAGCCACAGGTATATTTGAGGTGGCGGAAGGATATCAGCATACAACGACGATGGAGTATCTCGATCAGCTGATGTATGATTCCTATAATAAAGGAATCTTGTTGTATATTGATTCACCGGGAGGCGCGGTATATGAGTCGGAAGAACTATATGACAAGCTGAAAGAGTATAAGGAAAATACAGGCAATCCAATCTGGACATACATGGCGCATTATGCGGCTTCTGGGGGATATATGGTTTCTATGCCGTCAGACCGTATCTTTGCAAATGCGAATACCACCACCGGATCCATCGGTGTGATCATGTCCGGCTATGATATGACAGGGCTTTACGAAAAGCTTGGGATCCGCTATGTCAGTATTACAAGCGGGCCAATGAAGGACAGCAGCCAGCTGACCGACGAGCAGATTGCGGTTTATCAGGGCCAGGTAGATGAATATTATGAAAAATTTGTTAAGATGGTTGCAGAAGGACGCGGGATGTCAGAAGAGGATGTGAAAAAACTGGCGGACGGCCGTACTTATACGGCTTTGCAGGCATTGGATAATGGACTGATCGATGAGATTGAAACCTATGAAAATATGCAGGGCATTATGAGCAGTGAATTGGAGGTCTATGATTTTTATGAGCCTGCGTTAGAAGAGAATGTACTTGCGTCGTTGTTTGCAGAAGTGAAGGGGATGATTCCGAAATCAGAAGCGCAGATCCTTCAGGAAACCGCAGCATCTATGGAAAGCGGGGTGCCAATGTATTATGCAGAACAATTACAATAATCGCAATTTTGTATGTGGTGATATTGCGTATGCCGGGTTCTGGGTACGGCTGGCGGCTTATTTTCTGGACAGTGTGATCGTGTTCGTGATGCTCCTGATCGTCAGGCTGATGATGTCTGGTATCATGTCTGCCGTGCGTGGGACTGTGCTGGGGGGAAATATTTTATTTCATTATACTTTGAAAGATATTGTGCTGTATCTGGGGCAGGTCTTATATTTTATCCTGTGTACCCGCTATACAGGAACGACGATCGGAAAGAAAGCTATGAACCTCAGGGTGGTCAATGCAGATGGAAGTACGGAACTGGACTTTCTGACTGTAGTGTACCGGGAGACTGTGGGAAGGTTTCTATGCAGCCTGCCGATGTGCATCGGATATCTCATGGCAGGTTTGGATAAGGAAAAGCGTGGGATCCACGATATGCTGTGTGATACCCGTGTGGTTTATGCAAAAAAGGTTAAGCCATATCCTATGTATCATCCGCCGGTACCGCCAATGGGAGCAGGGATGTCCAGCCAGACAGGGCCTAGGCCGATGCCTCCTATGGGGACAGGGATGCCCGGCCAGCCGGGGGCCAGGCCGATGCCTCCTATGGGGACAGGGATGCCCGGCCAGCCAGGGGCCAGGCCGATGCCGCCAATGGGAGCGGGGATGCCCGGCCAGCCAGGATTTAGGCCGATACCGCCGGCAGGGACAGATATTCCGGCCCGGCCAGTGAGAACAGGTGAATCATCCGTATATCCAGGACAGCAGGACGGACCTTACCGTATGGTTCCTCCGAAGGAGCAGAACCTGCGTCCTGTAGAAGCGCCTGCGTTTGAGGAGAAAACGCAAAATTCGGATAAGGAAGAAAAATCATATTCAGGAATAGAAGAAAAAGAGGATTTTAATAGATCATGAAACGACAGGATTTTTATTATGAATTGCCGGAGGAATTGATTGCGCAAGATCCCCTTGAGGATCGGTCCAGCTCCAGGCTGCTTGTACTTGACAAGCAGTCTGGGGCTGTTTCCCATCATGTATTTAAGGAGATTGTTGATTATCTCAAAGCTGGGGACTGTCTGGTGGTGAATGATACAAAAGTAATCCCGGCACGTCTGATAGGCTCTAAGGTGGGAACAGATGCAAAAATTGAAATCTTATTGCTGAAACGGAAAGAAAATAATATCTGGGAGACGCTTGTAAAGCCGGGAAAAAAGGCAAAGCCCGGGACGAAGATCAGCTTTGGGGACGGAATCCTTGTAGGAGAGGTTTTAGAAATCGTGGAGGAGGGGAACCGTCTGATTCGGTTTTCTTATGACGGTATTTTCGAGGAAATATTGGACCGTCTGGGACAGATGCCCCTGCCGCCTTATATTACCCACCAGTTAAAAGAGAAAGACAGGTACAATACAGTATATGCAGCTCATGACGGTTCGGCGGCGGCGCCCACTGCCGGGCTGCATTTCACCCCGGAACTTCTACAGGAGATAGAAGAAAAAGGAATCGATATTGCAAGGGTTACACTCCATGTAGGGCTTGGGACTTTCCGCCCGGTGAAAGTGGATGAGATAACAGAACATCATATGCATTCAGAATTTTACCAGATTCATGAGGATGCGGCAGAGAAGATCAACCGTGCAAAGGAAACGGGACGCATTATCTGTGTTGGTACTACGAGCTGCCGGACGATTGAGTCGGCTGCGGATGAGGATGGCCATATAAAGGCCGGAAGCGGCTGGACAGATATTTTTATTTATCCAGGATATCGCTTTAAGCTGCTGGATGGCTTGATCACGAACTTCCATTTACCGGAGTCTACTTTAATTATGCTTGTGTCTGCACTTGCAGGACGTGAACCTGTGATGGAAGCTTATGAAGAAGCGGTAGAGGAACGGTACAGATTTTTTTCATTCGGGGATGCGATGCTTGTAGTTTAGTTGTATAATAGTTTTAGAAGGGCATAGGAGGATGCAAGGATGTATCATTGTCATATTCATTTCTATTTAGCAGGCCGTCAGCGAAGGATGTTTGATATCATAAAGAATATGTCTGCGCTGGAACATTTTACACATGAATTTTTTGAAAGTGAAAGGCCGGATCCTGAGCTTGTCTCCAGGGCGGATGTGATCCTGGCAGATTTAGAGGGAATGGATGCGGAAGAAGCGCTGCGTATACTTGTCTCGGATAAGAGAAAAGAGACGGAATTGATCCTGCTTGCGGACAAAGGACAGATTCCGCTGCTGGCAGATCACCTGCCGGAGATAAAGGATATTTGGACAACACCCATGTCAGAGGAAGAACTTGGTTTCCGGTTCTTACGGCTGCAGCAGGCCTGTAAGAGAGAGAAGGATTCTTGGCAGACCAGCCATTTTTTAGAATCTGCCATTAATAATAATCCCAATCTGATCTGGTATAAGGATAAATATGGTATCCATGAAAAGGTGAATGACAGCTTCTGCAAGACAGTGAATAAAACAAAACAGCAGGTAGAAGGAAGAGGGCACGCCTATATCTGGGATGTTGAATATGAGGATCCGGTGTGTATAGAATCCGATCATCAGGTCATGGCGAACAGAAGAACATGCATATCTGAGGAAACAATCCAGACCGGGGACGGGCCGAGGCTGCTTACAACCTACAAATCGCCATTGTACAATCTGGATGGAAGCGTCATGGGAACAGTGGGGATTGCAATTGATATTACAAAAGAGCGTGCTTATGAGCAGGAGATCATCCGAAAGAACCAGACTTTGGAAACCATATTTACCACAATGGATTGTGGGATCATGTGCCATTCCATTGACGGGTCACGTATTTTAAGTGTTAACAGGGCGGCGCTTCAGATACTTGGATACACTTCCCAGGAGGAATTAGAGTCAGAAGGATTTCATATGATCGCGTCGGCTGTCGTGGAGGAGGACAAGGAGAAGCTTAAGGACTGCATTACCCAGTTGAAAAAAGAAGGCGACACGATCAGCGCGGAGTACCGCGTACAGCATAAAGACGGGGAAATCCGGCATGTTATGGGGAATATCAAGCTTTTAAAAGAAAACGGAGAACTTTTTTATCAACGTTTTCTTTTGGACTGGACAGATCAGAAGCTTCAGGAAAAGAAGAAAGAGCGGCGGCAGGAGGAACTGATCCGCGCATTGAGCATTGATTATAATTTTGTATGCTTTTATGATCTTGATACAGGAAATGGAAAGACGCTCCGGGCAGATGACTCCAGCCAGATGTTCGAGACTGTTTTTTCAAAAGGGCTTTCATATGAAGAAAGTATGGAGTTTTATATAAAAGACTTTGTCTATGAGGAAGATAAGGAAATGCTGCGGCAGGCTTCTTCATGGAAGAACCTTGAAAAGGAACTGGCAGAAAAGAGTCTGTATCATGTGAATTACCGTGTTTCTGCAGGCGATGATATGAAATATTATCAGATGAAAGTCGTCTGTGCGGGTGCGTGGGAGGAGGATCATGGGATCGTCCTTGGATTCCGCAGTGTGGATGAAGAAATACGTAATGAAATGGAACAAAAAAGCCAGCTCGAGGATGCACTTTTGCAGGCAAACAGGGCGAACAAGGCAAAAAGTATATTTCTTTCCAACATGTCACATGATATCCGTACCCCAATGAATGCGATCGTCGGCTTTACTGCTCTGGCGCTCACCCATATGGATCAAAAGGAGCAGGTGGAGGGATATCTGAAGAAGATCATGACATCGGGAAATCATTTATTGAGCCTGATCAATGATGTTCTGGATATGAGCCGTATTGAAAGCGGAAAGATGCATTTAGAAGAGAAGCCGTGTAGCCTGCCTGAGATCCTGCATGGTCTGCGCAATATCGTGCAGGCAGATATCCATGCAAAGCAGCTGGAACTTTACATAGATACGGTGGATATTCTGGATGAGGATATTTATTGTGATAAACTCCGGCTGAACCAGGTGCTTTTGAACCTGCTCAGCAATTCTGTAAAGTATACCGGCGCAGGGGGCATTATCAGCATGAGGGTCAAAGAAAAAACAGGAGCGCCCGTGGGTTTTGCAGACTATGAGTTTTATATCAAGGATACTGGTATCGGGATGAGTGAAGAATTTGTCGCACATATTTTTGAACCCTTTGAGAGAGAAAAGAACACGACACTTAGCGGGATCCAGGGAACCGGGCTGGGGATGGCGATCACAAAAAATATTGTAGATATGATGAACGGCTCTATTGAGGTGAGGAGTGAACAAGGTGTTGGCACGGAATTCTGTGTGTCTTTCCGATTCCGGCTGAATTCGGAAATCAGGGAGCCGCGGGAATTACCGCAATTGAAAAACTGCAGGGCGCTGGTCGTGGACGATGACTTTAATACCTGTGACAGCGTATCCTATATGCTCCAGCAGATAGGGATGCGTGCGGAATGGACGTTATCAGGAAAAGAGGCAGTCTTGCGTACCCGTCAGGCGGTGATGCGCAATGACAATTATTGTGTCTATATTATTGACTGGATGCTGCCCGATCTGAATGGGATTGAGGTTACCCGCAGAATCCGGAAGGAGACCGGTGAAAATGTACCGATCATCGTACTTACGGCTTACGATTGGGCGGATGTGGAAGATGAAGCCAAGGAGGCCGGTGTGACCGCGTTCTGTAGTAAGCCGCTGTTCCTGTCAGAGCTAAGGAGCTGCCTGTATTCCATTGTAAATGCAGGGGAAACAGGAGCAGAGCATCTTGAAAAGAGAAAGCCGGGATCCTATACCGGGCGTATCCTGCTGGCAGAGGACAATGAACTGAACCAGGAAATTGCGGAAGCAATCCTGGAGGATGTGGGATTTGAGATAGAGATTGCAGGGAATGGCCAGATTGCCACAGATATGCTGAAGCAATCTGAGCCGGGCTACTACCAGCTCATCCTGATGGATGTCCAGATGCCGGTGCTGGACGGCTATGGGGCGACCAAAAAGATTCGGAAACTGGAGGATCCAAAACTGGCATCCATCCCGATTCTTGCGATGACAGCCAATGCTTTCGAGGAAGACAGGCAGCAGGCGATGAAATGCGGGATGAATGGACATATATCAAAGCCGATCGATGTGGAAAAGTTACTGGAGGCTTTGGAGGAAATCCTTGAGATATAAACTGACAGACCGGCTCATTTCTTTTGCAAAATCGGAATTGTATTTCCGATTGCAGAATTCACGGATCCATGTATCATATTCTTTCGTACCGGCTTTGTAGGAGAGCATATCAGAAAGCTCCTGGCCAGAGAGGGGATGGTAAGTGTTTTCGTGAACGAGATATTTTTCATCGATACGCTGCGGCTTTTTACGTGCTTTCTGTTGTTCGGCAGGATAGCCGAATACCAGAAGCGCAGCAGGGAAAACATACATGGGCAGATGCAGTGCATCCCGCATCTGCTCGCAATTTTCCATTACATCGCCGATATAGCAGGAACCGATCCCAAGGCTTTCGGCAGCAGTGACCGCATTCTGGGCGGCGATCAACGCATCATTTACCGCCAGTAAAAAATCACCTGCTCCTGGCTTTCGGGGATTGCATCCGGCACAAGAAAATGCATCATACCACTTTTTGCAGTCTGCACAAAAGACAAGCAGCAGCTTACCACTGGCGATAAAAGGCTGGTGGTCGCAGAGGTCTGCAAGACGGTTTTTCAGATTCTGGTCTGTAATGTCAAGGATTGTATATAACTGCTGATTGCCCGCAGTGGGCGCCATGGCTGCCGCTGTAATGATGGCGGCTTTTTCTTTCTCTTCGATTTCCTGATCTTGATAAGCCCGTACAGATTTACGGCTGGATAATTCTTTAAGTATCTGGTTTGTCATAATAACCTCCTGATGAAATACTGGGATCAATTTACATTGCAAATGAATGAGTGGATCCGGGAATCAACTGAATAACATCTTGCATAAATCAGAAATTTTTTTGATCTGATATGGGGCGTCCGGCACATCTCCAAAGCCATATCCAGCAAAAATAAATGGAATCTGTGCTTCCTTACAGGCATCCGCATCCCCTTTCGTATCTCCCACATAGACCACATGTTCCAAATGGTTCCTTTCCATCAGCAGGCGGATGGTCCGGCCTTTGGAAACATTAGTTTCCCCAAAGCAGAGGTGATCTTTTACACAATGCTCCAATCCGGCGGCTTTTACGAACAGTTCAATATATCCGCATTGGCAGTTGCTTACAATATAGAGATTGTTTTTGTGTGACAATGTGGTAAAGGTCTCTACAACACCTTCGTAAAGTACTCCGGGATGTGATTCCAGATAATCATTTTCATAAGCGTAGCAGGCAGCCATGACTTGTTCCTGTTTTTCTGCCGGCAGGGAGGGGAACAAGGCTCTCGCGATTTCTGTCATCGTCTTTCCAAATAATTTGCGCAGATCCTCTGGGGCCACCTGGATATCTAAATCTGTATTTTCATGTACCGCACGGGTCCATACTTTTGCAATCGGTTCTGTGGAATCCCACAGGGTTCCGTCTACATCAAATATAATCCCGTCTAAATTTGTAAATTGTTCTTGCTTCATGTATCTGATTCTCCTTTTGTTTTACGGCTATTCTCTACTATATCACATCCTGGGCAGGAAAGGGAGGGAAAAAACTCCTTTTAAAAAGATTTCTTTTAGTGTATACTATCTTGTGTGATTTGGAAAAAGTTGTGAAATTGTAATCTGGCTTGTAAATAGATAGAAGGAGGAGGCCCTATGAATGGAAAAATTGTTTTGATTGATGGGCATAGTATATTGAACCGGGCATTTTATGGAGTGCCGGACCTGACCAATTCGGAAGGCCTGCATACCAATGCGGTTTATGGATTTTTAAACATTATGTTCAAGATACTGGATGAGGAGAAGCCGGAATACCTGACGGTTACATTTGATGTCCATGCGCCGACTTTCCGGCACGAGATGTATGCGGAGTATAAAGGTACAAGAAAGCCTATGGCAGAGGAACTGCGCCAGCAGGTCCCGGTGATCAAGGAAGTGCTCCAGGCCATGCAGATTGAGATCGTGGAGCAGGCTGGACTGGAAGCGGACGACTTGTTGGGAACTATTTCGCGGACCTGTGAGGAGCAGGGCATGGAAGTTTCCATTATTTCCGGTGACCGGGATACGCTGCAGCTTGCCACGGAGCACGTAAAGATCCGGATCCCCAGGACAAAGCAGGGAAAGACCGAAGTGACGGATTATTATGCGGCGGATGTGAAAGAGGGTTATGGGGTCACTCCGACAGAATTTATTGATGTGAAAGCGCTCATGGGAGATGCATCAGACAATATCCCTGGCGTACCGGGGGTGGGGGAGAAGACGGCCACGAAAATCATCCAGAAGTATGGAACCATTGAAAATGCCTATGCCCATGCGGCAGAGATCAAGCCTCCAAGAGCCAGCAAGAATCTGCAGGAATACTGGGAACAGGCGTGTATGAGCAAGACACTGGCCACGATCAATACCCAGGCAGAGATCGGATTTGACCTGGAGCAGGCAAAGTTTGGAAATCCATATACCAAGGAAGCTTATGATTATTTTCAGCGGCTGCAGTTTAAAAACCTGCTCAGCCGTTTTGATGTGCAGGCCGATTCCAATACAGTAGAGGATTCTTTTCAGGAAATAACGAAAAAAGAAGAGATAGAACGTATTTTCGCGGAAGCGGAAAAGTCGGGGACAGTGGGAGCAGCCATTTCTGAGGATGGAGGGAATGTATTGCCGTTATTTACCCATCAGTCTGGATATGGCAGGATAGCCATCTGCTATGGAGCGGAGAAGATTTATACGATTCCCTGTGATATGGATCTCGATATGGAGTATCTGTTTGGAAAATTATGCAAGGTGGCAGATTCGGTAGAGCGGTTCGTGATATTCGGCTTGAAAAGATATCTGCCTCAGCTTCCGCTCGAACGGCAGGAGCATTGTTTTGACGCGACGGTAGCGGCGTATCTGCTGAACCCTCTGAAAAGTGATTATAAGTATGAGGACGTGGCAAGGGAGCAGTTACATCTGCTGATTGACGAAAAGGCAGATGCATCCATGAAAGCATGTTATGAGGCGTACACGGCATATGCGGCGGCAGGGCCGCTGGCAAAAAAACTAAAAGAGGCCGGCATGTATTCTCTTTTTACGGATATTGAGATGCCGCTTTTGTTTACCCTCTATGAGATGGAGCAGGCTGGGGTCAAGATAGAAGGAGAAGTCCTAAAGGAATACGGAAACCAGTTAGGCGCCAGGATTTTGGAACTGGAAAAGGAAATCTATGGGCTGGCAGGTGAGACGTTCAACATCAACTCGCCAAAACAACTGGGAGTTGTTTTGTTTGACCATCTGGGGATGCCTAATGGTAAGAAGACAAAGACAGGATATTCTACGGCTGCGGATGTATTGGATAAACTTGCGCCGGATTACCCGGTGGTAGCAAAGATTTTGGAGTACCGGCAGCTTGCAAAGCTGAAATCTACCTATGCGGACGGCCTGGTGAATTTTATCGGGGCGGATGGAAGGATCCATGGAAAATTCCATCAGACGATCACAGCAACCGGGCGGCTTAGCAGCACTGACCCGAACCTGCAGAATATTCCGGTCCGGATGGAGTTAGGGCGGCTGATACGGAAAGTTTTTGTACCAAAAGAGGGATGCGTATTCGTAGATGCAGATTATTCTCAGATTGAACTCCGTATCCTGGCGCATTGTTCCGGGGACGCACAGTTGATCCAGGCATACCGTGAGGCACAGGATATCCACAGGATTACGGCCTCCCAGGTATTCCATGTGCCTTTTGAGGATGTGACGGATTTACAGCGGCGTAATGCAAAAGCCGTCAATTTTGGGATTGTGTATGGGATTAGTTCTTTTGGGCTGAGCCAGGATTTGAGTATTACGAGAAAGGAAGCGGCACAGTATATTGAGAGTTATTTTGATACTTATCCGGGCGTGAAGCAGTTTTTAGATGTGCAGGTGGCCCATGCAAAGGAAAATGGTTATGTAGTGACCTTGTTTGGAAGACGAAGGCCTGTGCCGGAACTGAAATCCAGTAATTTCATGCAGCGCAGCTTTGGGGAACGGGTGGCGATGAATGCGCCGATCCAGGGAACGGCGGCAGATATTATCAAGATTGCTATGATCGGGGTGGCAAAGGAACTGAGAAGCAGGGGAATGAAGTCAAAACTCATCCTGCAGGTACATGATGAATTGCTGATAGAGGCTTATGAGGATGAACTGGAACAGGTAAAAGAAATATTGAAACAGCAGATGGAAGAGGCCTGCGACCTAAAAGTTCCGTTGATCGTAGATATGCATACAGGGGAGAATTGGTATGAAGCGAAGTGACCGGCAGGCTCTGCTCTTGTCCGATGTGCGGCCTATCCGCTGGAAGAGCAGCATCTGCATGGCCTTAAATGGACATTCTGTTCAATAGCAGCATGAAAATAATAAACAAATGGTGATGAGAGATGAAAGTACTGGGAATCACAGGCGGCATTGGTTCAGGAAAAAGTGAAGTCTTGAAATATCTAGAGGAAACATATGACGCTTTTGTTTGCCCTTTGGATAATGTGGCAAGACTGCTGCAGAAAAGCGGGCAGGAGTGTTTTGACAGGATTGTGGAGAGATTTGGCAAGGATATCCTGGGGTCGGACGGGGAGCTGGATCGGGAGAGACTAGGAGCGGTTGTATTTTCCAATCTGGAAAAGCTGGCGGTTTTAAACGGAATTGTCCATCCGGGAGTGAAACTGTGGGTGCGGCAGGATATTTTACAAAAAGAAAAAGAAGGAACCCGGCTGTATGTACTGGAATCGGCGTTGTTTCCTGATGTGGAATACAGGGATATCTGTGAGGAAATGTGGTATATCTATGCGAAGGAGCCTATCCGGCGGCAGCGCCTAAAGGAATTCCGGCATTATACAGAAGAGAAAATACAGCGGATACTAAAGTCGCAGCCGTCCGAGCAGGCATTTCGGAATATCAGTACGGCAGTGATAGAGAACAGTGGTGCTTTTGAAGATACAATGAAACAGATAGGAGAATTACTATGAGATTGTGCAGTATTGCCAGTGGGAGCAGTGGGAATTGCATTTATGTGGGAAGTGACAAAACCCACCTTCTGGTGGATACGGGGATCAGTAAAAAGCGGATTGATGCAGGCCTAAAAGAACTGGAGATCAAGGGGGAGGAACTGGACGGGATCCTGGTGACCCATGAACATTCGGACCATATCCAGGGGCTTGGAGTATTCAGCAGGAAATATGAGATTCCCATCTATGCAACGCCGGGAACGATTGAAGGTATTAAGAATTATTCCAGCCTGGGGAGGATGCCGGAGGGCCTGCTGCATCCGATCCGGATTGATGAAAAATTTGTACTCGGGGACATCACGATCGATCCTTTTGCAATTTCTCATGATGCCAATGAACCTACCGGATACCGCATGGAGTGCGCAGGAAAGTCGGCTGCGGTGGCGACTGATCTGGGAATCTATACAGATTATGTGGTCGGGAAACTGAAAAATCTGGATGCCGTGCTTTTGGAGGCGAACCATGATGTACATATGCTGGAGGTAGGGGCATATCCTTACTATCTGAAGCAGCGGATCCTGGGGGAAAGAGGACATTTATCAAATGAATTGTCAGGAAAGCTTCTTTGTGATATACTACATGATAATTTGAAACACATCGTCCTGGGGCATTTGAGTAAAGAAAATAACTATGTGAATCTGGCTTATGAAACTGTGAAGCTGGAAGTGACTTTGGGAGATAATGCATTTAAGGGCGAAGATCTGGATATGACTGTCGCAAAGCGGGATGAGATATCCGAGATTTATACATTTTAAAAAGAGAAAGACGTTGTCTGCAGAGCCGGCGCTATGTTGAAAACAAGAGGCGGCATTGCCTGCAGGAGTTAGTTTATACCAGGAGGAGAGCAGGAAATATGAAGAAATGTATTGTAACTGTATTGGGTAAGGATACCGTAGGGATCATCGCAAAGGTATGCACTTATCTTGCGGAAAATGAAATCAATATCCTGGACATTTCACAAACGATCGTGCAGGGATATTTCAATATGATGATGATCGTGGATGTGACGGAAAAGGACACACAGTTTACGCAGATTTGCGACGACCTGGAAAAACTGGGTGAGGAGATCGGAGTGAATATCCGCTGCCAGAGAGAAGAGATTTTTGAAAAAATGCACAGGCTGTAATCGGAAACAGGATGTGAGGCCGGACAGGAAGGTGAGGAAAAACAGATATGATCAATATGTATGAAGTATCAGAGACAAATGAAATGATCGAGCATGAGAACCTGGATGTGCGTACCATTACGCTGGGGATCAGCCTGCTGGACTGCATAGATTCGGATCTGGAGGTATTGAACCAAAAGATTTATGAAAAGATCACCAAAGTTGCAGAAAATCTGGTCAGCACAGGACGGGATATTGAGAAGGAATTCGGGATTCCTATTGTTAATAAGCGGATTTCCATTACTCCGATTTCCCTGGTCGGTTCGGCGGCGTGCAAAAGCCCGGAAGATTTTGTGACGATAGCAAGGACGCTGGACCGGGCGGCGCAGACGGTCGGGGTGAATTTTATTGGCGGATATTCAGCACTGGTATCCAAAGGAATGACAAAGAGTGAGGAATATCTGATCCGTTCGATTCCGCAGGCCATGGCAGAGACAGAGAGGATCTGCAGCTCGGTCAATGTTGGCTCCACCAAGACAGGCATTAATATGGATGCGGTCCGTCTCTGCGGGGAGATTGTTAAAGCCACGGCAGAGGCGACGAAGGACCGTGATTCTTTGGGGTGTGCGAAGCTGGTAGTCTTCTGTAATGCGCCGGATGATAATCCGTTTATGGCAGGGGCGTTTTTAGGAGTCACAGAAGCGGACGCGGTCATCAATGTAGGGGTCAGTGGGCCGGGCGTTGTGAAAAAGGCATTGGAAAAGGTTCGGGGCAAAGGTTTCGAGGAACTTTGCGAGACGATCAAAAAGACGGCTTTCAAGGTGACCAGAGTGGGACAGCTTGTGGCAGGCGAAGCCTCCCAGCGTATGGGCATTCCGTTTGGAATTGTAGATCTGTCCCTGGCGCCGACTCCGGCAATCGGAGATAGCGTGGCCGAAATTTTGGAAGAGATCGGGCTGGAACGGGTCGGCGCGCCGGGGACTACGGCTGCTCTGGCGATGCTCAACGATCAAGTAAAAAAAGGCGGCGTGATGGCGTCTTCCTATGTGGGCGGTTTAAGCGGCGCATTCATCCCGGTGAGTGAGGACCAGGGAATGATTGATGCGGTGAATATTGGTTCTCTTACATTAGAAAAGCTGGAGGCAATGACCTGTGTCTGCTCCGTAGGACTGGATATGATCGCTATTCCCGGCAAGACCAGGGCCAGTACCATTGCCGGGATCATTGCAGATGAGATGGCGATCGGGATGGTGAACCAGAAGACGACGGCTGTGCGTCTGATTCCTGTGATCGGAAAGGATGTCGGAGAGACCGCGGAGTTCGGAGGACTCCTGGGATATGCGCCGATCATTCCGGTGAATGAATTTGGATGTGAGACATTTATCAACCGGAAAGGAAGGATTCCGGCGCCGATCCACAGTTTTAAAAATTAAGGGATGACTGCTTTAGACAAGCTAAATCTATAAATTATGTTGAGGCAGTTCCTGAAAGGTAGGAGATAATAATGAGTAAGATAGCGATTGTGACTGATAGTAACAGTGGAATTACACAGGCAAAGGGGAAGGAAATGGGGATATATGTTCTTCCTATGCCTTTTTATATTAATGGAGAGCTCTTTTTAGAAGACATTACACTGACACAGGAAGAATTTTATAAGCGTCTCGCACAGGATGCGGATATTTCTACATCCCAGCCGTCTCCTGGTGATGTCCTTGATCTGTGGAACAAGATTTTAGAAGAACATGACGAACTGATCCACATTCCCATGTCCAGCGGGCTGAGCAGTTCCTGTGAGACGGCTATTTCGTTGTCAGAAGATTACAACGGAAGAGTACAGGTGGTGAACAACCAGAGGATTTCGGTGACCCAGGAGCAGTCTGTATTGGATGCCATGAAACTGCGGGATGCAGGAAAATCAGCCGTAGAGATTAAAAAGATTTTAGAAGAAGAAAAATTCGAGTCTACGATCTATATTACTGTGGATACTTTAAAATATCTCAAAAAAGGCGGAAGGATCACCCCGGCGGCCGCTGCACTGGGAACTGTGCTGAACTTAAAGCCTGTATTGCAGATTCAGGGCGAAAAGCTGGATGCCTATGCAAAAGTGCGTGGCTGGAAAGCAGCCAAGCGGACTATGCTGCAGGCGATCGAAAAGGACATGAAAGAGAGATTTGCAGGGAAAGAATCTCAATTGATCCTGGGAATGGCGTATACATGCAGTAAGGAAGAAGCGGCAGAATGGAAAGAAGAGATCCGGAGCCGTTTCCCAAGATTTGAGATTATGGAGTCGCCGCTTTCACTGAGTGTTGCCTGTCATATCGGAGCAGGCTCCCTGGCAGTGACTTGTACGAAAAAAGTCTGAGATGCTTAAAAAGATGTAAAGTTTTTCATTTTGTTGAAAGGCTTTACATCTTTTGCATTATAATCTTTCTATTGTATGTACTCTAGCAGGGAAAGCTGCTTTTCCGCACAATGGTCTCATAGGTGGAGCAGATTTTATCTGTAATACAGACAATAAAGGCCGCCCGGCACCTGGGGAATGAGAAAAGTGTCAGAGGCCACATGTGGCTTCTGATGATGTTTTGTTCCACAGGCGACAGCTTATAGCGCTTCAATGCATTTTTCAGCGCGACTGCAGGGTGATGGAATCCATGCAGACGTTCGTGGGAATGGCTGTCATGCCAGTCGTACAGATAAAAATCATGGAGAAAAGCGCCGCGTACCAGTTCGGAATCCGATGCGCCCAGATGAAAACGGCGGTTTAGGTAAAAACTGAGCCGGGTCACACTGAGCACATGCTCATAAGTTGAGATCTGTCCATGCTGGATATAATGCTTCATAAGCTCTGCCTCCTTTGTCCGGTTCAAGCCGTGCAGGAGGTTTTTGATTTCTATTTTCTCATGCGAAGTCAACTTCATAAAAATTCTTCCTTTTTTAACTTTTTCTAATTTTCGGATGTCATATTTCCGTCAGATTTTTTGTGGCGGAATAGGAGAACATGCTGTTTCATCTTGTTACCCAGTTCATTATATTTTGTATGCCGGAAAGTTACGGAGGAACGAAGAGCACGGGTCTGGTTCCAGTTCATGGTTGAAAGTGTATTTTTTAATTCCTCCATCATCCTGTGTTCGCGGAATTCTTCCATAGAAACTTTTTCTTTCAGTGTGGTCAGGCCTTCGGACAGGTTTTGCTTCGTATTTTCGATAAATGCATCGTATTTTTCTGAAATCTGTAAGTCGATAGCATTTAAGGTAGTCTCCAGCTTGACATTGAGGGCGATCAGAGAATCTGCTGTCAATGCACAGTCTGTTGAAAAAACCGCCATCAATAATAAAGCGACAGGTTCCTGCCAGTAAAGCGGAAGGGAATCTGTGATGCGAGACATGTATGGATGGATACCATACAAGACAATGATTCCGGCAGCGCCAAATCCAAGTGAACAGGGCAGGCAGATCCGTCCTTTGATATTCAGGGGCAGATCGCTGTAATCCCACCAGACCGCATGAAACAGCTTTTCCGTCGCGTAGGATGTAGTGTATTCCAGCACCGCGGAGCCAAGCATACATGTTAAAAACACCGCGCCATAATTCGGAAGTCCGCCGCAGACTAAAACGTCGAGCACAGCGCCCACTCCGTAGATCGGGCAGTATGGCCCGATGAGCATTCCGCGGTTATCCCATTTTAAAGTTTTTACGCTGCAGTAGATTGTTTCGTAAATCCAGCCTAAAATACTATATAATACAAACCAGATAAATATTGTTGTAAAATGCATAAAATTACCTCTTTTGTTCTTTGGTTATTTTTTTGTTAGTATCTTCAGATCTTTAAAACTCCCTGATGATATTCATTTTCAAATGCAGTTTTATATTTGTCTGTCACAACGGATGTATACAGGTTAGAAGCCAGAATATCATGGGTCAGCATTTTTCTTCCGGTCGGGTCAAGCTCTTCATCCTGATAGGGTTTCGTAAGCAGCGGCAGCGAGCTTTTTTTTGCAATCGCTGAGACCACTTTCTCAGAGTCGCGGCGGAATCCAAGAAGACGGGCGTAAAAATGTGGGCCATTTTCCAGATATTCATTGACTGCATTTTTTTTGATGCCCAGCATGATATGTAGCAGGGCGCGGTTGATACGAGTCTGTGTAATTTCCCTTGTTTTCAGCAGTTCGCAGAACTGTTTATAATTAAAATAGTTGTTTAGCTGTCCGCAGATGCGGTTGGCAAGTTCCTTGGATACATCCATATACCGGGGAAGTGTGTCCGGACGCTTGTTCAGCAGCTTGTACTTTAAGATCAGAGAAAAATCATTTTGATAAATCGGATATTTTACCCTGTGATAATCCTTTAAAAGTTCCAGGCAGCTATAAGGCACTTGCTCTTCCAGCTCACCAAGGATATTGACAAAGGAAGTGTTCTCAAAAGTCCTTGCTGTGGACATGCCGCTAAGTGCAGAGCCGGAATAGGCCAGCAGAGAGCGGATGGCAGAAGCAGAACTAAAGGATGATTTCAGATCCTGGTCATGATAATGGGAACCTTTTCGCCGGATGGTATAGGGGCGGATTTTGCTGCCCAGCTTTTTCAGCGCTTTCAAATATTCTATGCCGAGGATGTTGTTCGGGTCGTGGAGCAGAAAAGAATAATCCTCATCTTTCATATAAGCGGCAAGGGTTTCTTCCCGCGCAGAAGGAAATGACATTCCTTGCTTCAAAAAGCTTTTCAAAAGCTTCTGATATTCTTCTGGTTCTTCCGACAGGATGTCTGCAACTTTTTTGAGGCCTTCTAAATCACTGCATTCACATCCAAAACAGAGCGAATCCACAATTCCCAATTGATCCAGAAAAGAGACCGCTCCGAAAGCAAATAATTCGGCGCTGCCGGTGGCATAGCAGACGGGCAGCTCGAATACTGCGGCTGCGCCGCATTTCAGCGCCATCTCGGCACGAAGCCGTTTGGGCATAATGGCGGAAGTGCCGCGCTGTACATAGTCGCCGCTCATGATCACCACCGCTAAATCTGCTCCTGTGGCCTCTTTTGCGGTCTGTATATGGTATTGGTGTCCATTGTGAAATGGATTGTATTCTGTGATTAAACCGACAATTTTCATGAGAAACTCCTTGTATATCTTTTTGAGAACCATTATACTATAAAAAGTACAAAAAAGCATTCTATTGTCAAAAAATAAATGATAGAATTGCGGTTACTATGTTTTTATCGTAACGTTACTATAACCATTTATATTAGGAAAGAGGGTGCATGGAATGACAAAAGAACAGATACTTGCATTGCTTGAGGAGCGTAAATTTAAGGAATTAAAAGAACTGTTAGAAACCGTGCATCCTGTGGATATTGTGGAAGTACTCGAAGACATCAGCAAAAAGCAGATGATCCTGATCTTCCGTCTTTTGGCAAAGGAAGAAGCAGCGGATGTATTTACAGATATGAACAGTGATATGCGTGAATATCTGATCAATACGCTGACAGACTCCGAGCTGGAAGAAGTCATGGACGAGATGTATGTGGATGATACGGTGGATGTGCTCGAAGAGATGCCTGCTAATGTGGTGGACAGGCTGTTGATGGTGACGGACGAGGATACGAGAAAAAAGATCAATGCCCTGCTTAAATATCCAGAAGACAGCGCCGGAAGCATCATGAATGTAGACTATGTCAGCCTGCGTAAAGAGATGACAGTAGAAGAGGCCATCCTAAAGATCCGTCAGGTCGGGATCAACAGGGAGACGATCTACACATGCTATGTCACAGAAAAAAAGCGGCTGATCGGCGTGGTCGATGTAAAGGATCTTCTGACTGCGGGGGAATCCAGGCTGATCGAAGAGATCATGGACGAGAATGTCCTCTGTGCGAATACCTTGGATGACCGGGAGGAGGTTGCTTCTGCCATCCGGAAATATGGTCTGGTGGCCATGCCGATCATTGACCATGAGAACTGCCTCGTTGGAATCGTAACGGTAGACGATGCGATGTACGTCCTGCAGGATGAGGCCACGGAAGACATCAGCATCATGGCCGGTGTCAGCCCCAATGAGGATTCTTACTTTGGGACTTCGGTATTTCGCCATGCGAAAAACCGTTCTCTGTGGCTCATGCTTTTGATGCTGTCGGCAACAGTGACAGGGGAAATCCTGGGCCATTATGAGGAGGCTATGTCCGTAATGCCGGTACTCATCACCTTTATTCCCATGCTTATGGGAACCAGCGGAAACTGTGGTTCCCAGAGTTCTACCATGGTCATCCGGGGACTGGCAGTAGGGGAGATCGAATTTAAAGATTTCTTCCGGGTTATTTTTAAAGAAATACGAGTGGCTTGTGTAGTAGGCATCCTGCTCTCAATTGTCAACGGAGTACGGATTTATGTGATGTATGACCATGATGTGATGCTGGCTGTGGCATTGGGAGTTACGATGATCGCAGTGGTGGCTATGGCAAAATGTATCGGATGTACCCTGCCGCTTCTGGCGAAAAAAATCGGGGTGGACCCGGCGATCATGGCGGCGCCGCTGATCTCGACGATCATGGATACCTGTACGATCCTGATGTACTTTACGATCGTAACAGCATTTTTTCACTTGAGAATTTAAACAGGCGGTATGGGATATTGTATTAAAAAATAGACATGGAAATATCTTGTATACAAAAAACGTTTGCGTTATAATTATATGTAGAAAAATGAAAGGTGGCTTTTAATTATGGGATTTATTGATGAAATCAAAGCAAGAGCAAAGTCAGACATCAAGACAATTGTGCTTCCTGAGACGGAAGACGAGAGGACTTACAAGGCTGCGGAGGCGGTTTTGAAGGAAGGGACAGCTAAGCTGATCCTGGTAGGAAGCAAAGAGCAGATTGAAAAAGTAGGAGCAGGATACGACATTTCCGGTGCAACGATCATAGACCCTGCAACCAGTGATAAGACAGAGAGTTATATCGCAAAGCTTGTAGAATTGCGCCAGAAAAAGGGCATGACCGAAGAGCAGGCAAAAGAACTCCTGCTCAATAACTACTTATACTATGGTGTTATGATGGTGAAGATGGGTGATGCTGACGGTATGGTATCAGGCGCATGCCATTCTACTGCAGATACACTGCGTCCCTGCCTGCAGATTCTGAAGACAAAACCGGGCACAAAGCTGGTTTCCGCATTTTTCGTAATGGTTGTGCCAAACTGCGATATGGGCGCAGACGGAACCTTTATCTTCGGAGATTCCGGTCTGGAGCAGAATCCGGATCCAGAGAAGCTGGCCAACATCGCAATCTCTTCCGCAGAGTCTTTCCGTGTTCTGACCGGCAAGGAGCCGATCGTGGCAATGCTTTCCCACTCTACAAAGGGAAGTGCAAAGCATGCAGATGTAGACAAAGTAGTCGAAGCAACCCGGATCGCAAAGGAGATGGCGCCGGAATTGAAGCTGGACGGAGAACTGCAGCTTGATGCGGCGATTGTTCCTTCCATAGGAGAATCCAAGGCTCCGGGCAGCCCGGTAGCAGGACATGCCAACGTATTGATCTTCCCGGATCTGGATGCAGGAAATATCGGATATAAGCTGGCTCAGAGATTGGCAAAGGCTGAGGCTTATGGACCACTTACCCAGGGGATTGCGGCTCCGGTCAATGATCTGTCCCGCGGATGCAGTGCGGAAGACATTGAAGGCGTCGTTGCGATCACAGCCGTACAGGCACAGGGTTGAGAAATGAATTTATAAGGATCCAGAACAGTGGATCAAAGAATTGTCTGCCGCTGTTCTGAATTGCTGCAAAACACAATATCAGGAGGAACATGAAGAAATGAATGTATTAGTTATAAATTGTGGAAGCTCTTCTTTAAAATTCCAGTTGATTAATTCTGATTCCGAAGAAGTCCTGGCAAAAGGACTCTGCGAGAGAATCGGGATTGACGGAAGCCTGACCTATCAGCCGGCAGGCGGTGAAAAGGTGAAATCTGACAAAGCAATGCCTACCCATACAGAGGCAATCCAGTTTGTCATTGATGCTTTGACCGACCCGGATACCGGTGTTGTAAAGAGCCTGGATGAGATTGGCGCTGTGGGCCACCGTGTGGTACATGGCGGTGAGAAGTTTGCTTCTTCGGCTTTGATCACAGAGGAAATGAAGAAAGCGGTAGAAGAGTGTAACGACCTTGCTCCTCTGCACAACCCGGCAAACCTGATCGGCATCAATGCATGCGAGAAGCTGATGCCCGGCACTCCGATGGTAGGTGTATTTGATACGGCGTTCCATCAGACCATGCCGGAAAAGGCATATATGTATGGCCTTCCCTATGCATACTATGATAAATACAAAGTAAGACGCTATGGTTTCCATGGGACAAGCCACAGCTTTGTATCTAAGAGAGTGGCAGAGATCGTAGGAGTTCCTTATGATGCGACAAAGACAATCGTGTGCCATCTTGGAAACGGCGCCAGCATCTGTGCAGTACTCAACGGCAAGTCTGTAGATACGTCCATGGGATTGACTCCACTGGAAGGCCTGGTAATGGGAACACGTTCCGGCGACATTGACCCGGCAATCCTGGAATTCATTGCAAAGAAAGAAAACCTGGATGTTGCAGGCCTGATGAAGATGCTGAACAAGGAATCCGGCGTATATGGACTGTCCGACGGCGTATCCAGTGATTTCCGCGACCTTTCGGCAGCGGCAGAAGAAGGCAAGAAGCCGGCGCAGATTGCATTGGAAGTATTTGGTTACAGGGTGGCAAAATACGTTGGCTCTTATGCGGCAGCCATGAATGGTGTGGACAATATCGTATTTACCGCAGGTATCGGTGAAAATGACGGAGCAATGCGGGAGAGAGTCTGCGGATATCTGCAGTATCTTGGCATTGAGATTGATAAAGAGGCAAATGCAAAGCGCGGCGAAGAAGTGATCATCTCCACTCCGGATTCCAAGGTAAAAGTATTGGTAGTACCGACCAATGAAGAACTGGCAATCGCAAGAGAGACAGTAGCGCTTGTAAAATAAATCCTTTCTTTCCACAAAAAGCGTTGATAAATTATTTTTTGGTTGACAAACAGATTTCTCGTGATATAATGATTTAGGTATGAATAGGAGTAACAGCGATGTTGATTAACCTGTCAGATGTATTGTCAGAACAGCATAAGCCCATAGACGTGACTGTGCTGCCGGATTTGGAATCTGTCCGGCTGAAGTCTGGGGTATATCCGGTTATCCGGAAGGAACCGGTTCATGTGGCTGTTACACATTTGAAGGGCAAGGAATTGGAGATTAAGGCGGATACGGAGATTGTGCTCCGGATTCCGTGTGACCGCTGCCTGGAAAGTGTGGAGTATGAATTTCCGCTGCATATCACAAGATATGTAGATTTGGGGTGTTCCGATGCAGAATTGAAAGAAGGATTCGATGAGTCCGGCTTTATTGACGGATACCATCTTGACGTGGATGACGTGCTTTTTCACGAGATATTGACAGGATGGCCGACAAAAGTTCTTTGCAGGGAAGATTGTAAGGGCATTTGCAGCATCTGCGGCCAGAACTTGAATGAAGGAAACTGTGACTGTGAAGACACAGGACTTGACCCAAGGATGTCAATTGCCCGTGAGTTGTTTAATGGTTTATGAGCATTCAGAATAGCGGCGATATCACTGTGGACAGTCTACACAGTAAAGGGGATTATAGCGTACCATTCTGAATAATTACAAAGAGTTTAAGGAGGTGTAACCGATGTCTATCTGTCCAAAGAATAAATCTTCAAAAGCAAGAAGAGATAAAAGAAGAGCGAACTGGAAGATGAGCGCTCCAAACTTGGTAAAGTGCAGCAAGTGCGGAGAGCTTATGATGCCTCACAGAGTATGTAAGGCTTGCGGCTCATACAACAAAAAAGAAATTATTACTGTTGATTAATAGCAGGGAAAAGGCTTTCCGTTTTTCGGAAAGCCTTTTTTGCATCCAGATTAGGGACAAAAAATACGTTGATATTTATTATCTTTCCGATTCATTTTATGATAATCTCTTTTAGGTCTGGTTCGTTTTCTGTTTTGATGGTATTCTGATATCACAGTACATAGAGAAAGGACAGTACATAGAGAAAAGGAGCGGATAGGATATGTTTCAAACAGTTGAAGGATGGCTGAAGACAGACGGACAGATTTTTACAAATGAGAAAGGGAAGGAAGTGCTGCTGCGGGGGCTTGGAGTTGCGAACTGGCTGAACCCGGAAGGATTTTTGTTCGGGGGAGCCCCTTTTGGCGGAATCATGGGAAGGTTTGCAAGATCCTGCGAATTTGACCGTGGACGTACAATGGATCAGTTTGTGGCGGAATTATGCGGCTCATCTTACCAGAAGAAATTTTGGGAACAGTGGGTGGCTCATTATTTTGCGGAAGCGGATATTAAGAAAATGAAAGAACAAGGATTTAACTCTGTTCGTTTCCCACTGGATGCCCGATTGCTGCTTAAGGAAGAACCAGGATATCATTTTGATGAAGAGCATTTTCAATTATTAGAGCGTTATCTGGACTTATGTGAACAGTATGGCCTGTATGTAATTCTGGACATGCACGCAGCTTGTGCAGGGCAGAGTGCCGTATCCTGTGATAATGGAGTAGACAACCAGCCCCATCTCTTTCTGGATGAGGAAGGCGCGGACCGTACAGTCCGGCTCTGGCAGGAATTGGCAAGGCGTTGGGCCCACCGTTGGATCATTGCAGGTTATGATCTGCTGAATGAACCCATTGCACTGCCGGAGTTTGATTATCTGATACCGGAACTGAAAGCGTTTTATGACAGGCTGATCCAGGCAATCCGTAAAGAAGATCAGAATCATATCCTGTTCATTCAGGGCAATCGATTTGCAGGGCGTCTGGACATTTTTGACCACGACTATGACCCAGAGTACCATAACTGGGCAATCTGCGTCCATTGTTATGAGACGTTTCCTGATTTAGCCTTATTTGGGCCGATTCTGGAAAAAAGAGAGCAGTGGAATGTTCCTGTGTGGATCGGTGAGACTGGCGGCAGCAGTCCGGCAAACCCGGCGGCAGGTAATGCATGGATGGCAGCTGCATTTGAAATGATGATGGAGTATCATATCAGTTATAATATCTGGTGCACGAAAGCTTTGGAGGGCGTAGACGCCGGGTACAGCTATTCGTTCCAGGGACCGGATGAGGAAGGCTGGAAGCAGATTACAGATTATTGTGCAAAAGGAACCGGAAAACCGGGATATGAAAAGGCAATCCGTATTTTTGATGAACTGCTGGAAAATATTAAGCTGGAGAATTGCAAGGAGCAGAAAGACCGCGTGGCAGCCATGCTGCGCCGTCCGGGGATTTTAGTCCCGGCCAGCGGATATGACGTGGACAAAGAGCACAAAGGAACGTGGCCTTATGCACTGTTCTGCGGCTACCGCCGGGAAGACCGGATGCACCTGGTTTATGAACCAGGATATGTGCCGAATGATCTGGGCGGTCTGGCTATGATGAATCCACATCCGGAAAAATATGGCGACTGGGCCCATATCTGGCTTCAGTTGGACGAAGGCGATGCTGCAAGTTATACGGTCCGTGAGGTCAAAGAGCCTGTTTCGGTACGGCTCCATGCTTTAGCAAAGGGCGAAAACCAGATCCGGGTTTCAGAGGGAGAGAACATTCTTTATGAAGGAAACGTGCCTGTTTCTGAGAAAATCGTGGCAGTGCCGGCCAGGAAGACCGGAATTGGCGAACGTGTTGTGATCAAGATAGAGGCTGTCCGTGGCAATGTGGTGTTGAAAGCAGTGGAATTTTATGAATAAAATTGTGTGAAAAGGCTGTCCATGTGTAAAATATCTGTTATAATATTGGACAGGTTCTGTGAAAACGAAACTTTAAGGATATTTCGGGAACCTGTTGGAAAGAGTGATAAGGAAAAATAAAAGAAAGCGCAGGTAAGAGTATATGGCAGAAGAAGTAAATCAAGGCGGCTGCACAGAGGAATCTTGTGCAGGATGTGCACATGCCGGAAACTGTGAAAGCAAAAAAGAAGATTTGAGGGCTCCGGCCAATGCATATTCCAATGTAAAGAAAGTGATCGGAGTCATCAGCGGAAAGGGCGGCGTTGGAAAGTCATTAGTGACAGCGTCTCTTGCGCGTATGATGAAGGAAAAAGGCTGCAATGTGGGAATTTTGGACGCGGACATTACAGGACCGTCTATCCCGAAGATGTATGGGATCCATGAAAAGGCCAAAGCAAGTGAGGAGGGTATCTTCCCAAGTATTGCAAAAGACGGAACAAGGATCATGTCTGTGAACTTGCTTTTGGAGGAGGAAGAGGCACCGGTAATCTGGCGTGGCCCTATTATCGCAGGCGTAGTTACCCAGTTCTGGACAGACGTGATCTGGGACGACCTGGATTATCTGTTTGTGGATATGCCTCCTGGAACCGGGGACGTGCCGCTTACCGTATTCCAGTCTCTTCCGGTGGACGGAGTCGTGATCGTAACCTCTCCCCAGGATCTGGTGCAGATGATCGTAAAAAAGGCATACAACATGGCAAAGCAGATGAATATCCCGGTGCTGGGCATCGTAGAGAACTACAGTTATGTAAAATGCCCGGATTGTGGGAAGGAACTGAAGGTATTCGGCGAGAGCCATATTGAGGAGATTGCAAAAGAGCTTGATGTTCCGGTACTGGGAAAGATGCCGCTTGACCCGTTGATTGCGGAAGCAGTAGAGGAAGAACGGTTCCATGAAGTGAAGAATCCGTATTTGGCTGAAGTGGATTTATAGAAATATCAGGACGTAGATATCTGTTTTATGAAGTGCACTATTTGCGCAGTGATGACATAGTTTAAAAGAAAAAGGTATGAGCTATATTGTATAGCAGCAAATGGTATTTTTATGAAATATGAAAATCTGGTACCGATTATCGGCACAATCTTAAATATGGAAGATAGTGACTATTTTAAACAGATGGTGACGCTTCGTGTGGAAAACGGTGTTGTGAATTTTATGGTTAGTTCAGAGACCTTGGTGGTTGAATGCAGGCAGCTGGAGCCGGGAATGCGTGTGGCAGCATTTTATGACAGCAGCCTGGCTGTCCCCATGATCTTTCCGCTACAGTATCAGGCGCAGATGATCACCGTGCTCGAAAGAAATGAGCAGATTGCATTGGATTATTTTAATGGCGCGCTGTTGGCTCAAGACAATTCTCTACAGTTAAACATTGCAGAAGAGACCAGAATAGAGACCTTAAACGGCCAGAGATTTTCCTGCTGCATCGGAGGACGGACTCTCTTAGTTTATTATACCGCAACAACCAGAAGTATTCCGCCTCAGACTACACCTGGGAAAATTGTGGTCATGTGTTGAGGAAAGCGGTATCCCTGGAAAAAAGGAACCCCGTCGAAAGAGTGAAGTATCAAAAACATGCCCCCGGCACGAAAGTGTACGGGGGCGCCTCCGTCAGAAACGTTATATAAGATCCTGCAGGTATTATATACGGAGAAGGAGGCCAAAGTGGGTGGGCTGCTTCCGGTCCGTCCTTTTACGCTGAAGAAAGCGGCAAAGGTCTGGGGGACTACAGAAGCGAAAGCAGAGAAGCTGTTGGATCATCTGTGTGAAGTTCAAGTCCGTTTATCTGGACAAGCTGCTGTCTATGCAGAAGAAAAAATAGAAAAGGAGTCAGTATATGGGAGTCATACAGGAACAAATACAGAGATTTGCATGGAAACTAAAAACATCTTTTGCGGATTATAAAGTCACGATCATCGGGATTACATTGCTTACCATATATGGAGCGATCTCATCTATACTGCCATATGGATATGAACTTTCCTTTTTCCTGTATGAGGAAGTGTTTTTCGAAGTACTGCTGCTTTTCTGTACGGCTTCATTATTTGTAGAAACATGTTTTGCCAGGAACAGGAAGGCAAGGTTACTTGGTTTTGCAGGCGCAGCGCTGGCAGCAGGGCTTTTTACTTTCGGTTTGGAATTGGATGAGAGTGTGCAGATCGCACAGTTTTCAGGAGCATTACTGTCTCAGTCTGCCAGAAGGTTTGTGGCCGGTTATGTGCTGCTTTTGCTTGCGTCAACACTTTACCTTTGCTTCAAGAAAGCGCATATGCAGTTTGAAAAATATGCGTTGAAGGTTTTTTCAAATTTATTCAAAACCTTTATCGTATATATGATCCTGATAACAGGTGTAACTATCATAATTGGGATTGTTGAAGTTCTGTTTTTAGAATACAGCAGCCTTTACCTGAATCCGGCCGGCAGTCTTCTTGTAACAGGCCTCTATCTGGCCCCGAACTGTATTGTGGCATTGAATGATATGAAAAGTGAACCGGGTACGTTTTCCTATATGATCGTAAAATATGTCCTTACGGCGCTGACGATCTGCGCGGCAGTGATCGTGTATCTTTACGTTTTGAAAATTTTGATTTTATGGGAGATTCCTTCTAACGAAATATTTTCAATCTTGTCTGCGTTGTTTTGCTTTGGGATGCCCATTTGGATCATGGCGGGCTATTATCAGGATGGAACCATTTATTCTCGCCTGATTGCCGCTATGCCCTATATTTTTGCGCCTTTGATCTTCCTTCAGGTGTATTCCATAGGGATCAGGATCTGGCAGTATGGGATGACCACGAACCGATATCTGGGAATGATGTTGATCGTGTTTGAGATCGGAACGCTCCTCATCTGGCATTTTTTCAAAGGAAAGCATGAAAAGATACTGCCGTTTTTCTGCATTCTCGTCGTGATTTCCGTGTTCGTCCCCGGAATGAATATGTACAGGCTTTCGAACTCATGGCAGTTGTTTTATCTGAAAAAATATTATCAGGCCGCCGGGGCAGGACAGCAGTTGTCTTATCTGGAGTATGAACGTCTGACGGGTGCCTGGAAATATCTGTCAAAGCAGGAAGAGATGAAAGACATAGCAGCAGAATATGAGATTTCGAATCTTGAGCAGGTGGAAGAGATGGCAAAACAGAATGGAGATGAAATCGGCCTGACACATTATGATACCCATTATGTCCACTGCTGTCAGTTAGTAGGGAATCTGGATATCGGAAGTTATCAGAAAATGTCCATGCTGAATCAGGATAGCTGTTATGATGAAAAGGGGGATGACGGGATAGAAGTAGACTTTTCAAAATTCCGGTTCATTGACCGGGGGACAGGAGAACCAGTGACTGTAGATATCCAGGATTTCGCGAAACGCTGCATGGATTATGAAATAAAACATCCGTATGCGGACAAGGAGGAAATGAGCAATGCTGTGAAGCCGTATAATAGGATTCAGATGGATGACGGCAGGGAATTAATGATGAATCATTTCCAGGTGACATATCAGGAAGGAGTAAAAAACGGAAAAGAATATTTTTCATGGCAGGATATAGAAGTAGGAGCAATCTTGTTTGAAAAATGATCTATAGATGATGAAAAGAGGGGCTTAGGAAAGCCCCTGGCCGTGTGGGCGGCATCCACGGCAGCCCTTCTGGAAACAAGGTTTTTACAGTGCGTTATCTCCTTGGCGAGTGTCCGTGAAAATTCATATCTGGTCGATCAGTTTCCCGGCCTGCAAAGCGCGGGAAATGATATGCATGATATCTTGGGGGAGCGCCGTTTCTTCCGGCAGCTTGTATGAGGTGCCGTCCAGAAAAGCATTGGAAAGCTGATATACATAATACTCGGCATCGGGGTGTTCTTCCACAAGGGCATCCCCTTTGATGCGCATCTCACGGGTAGTTGCATCCCCGCCCAGGCTCATATCGGTCAGGATTTCCAGCATGATACAGAAGTGCTCATCATCCCAGGCCGAAAGATACATACATTTACAAAGCCCTTTCGTAAAAAAAGGGAAATCCGCGTAGCAGTCAAGAAGCTCTTTAAAACGAGTGCGGTGCCCGGAGTTTTCAAACATATTTGCATCATCCAGTATGGAAAAATAAGAATTTTTAATATCGCTCACAAAATCAGTCCTCCTTTCTGAAGTGTCAGATTATCTATTCAGCCCAGATGTAATCAAGCCTGCCTTTTTCTATATGGAAACTTGTCTCCAGCATATAAGTAAATACATCCAATGTTTTCTGCGCCTGTATTGTATCAGAGTTGGACAGATATTTGTCAAATTTGATAGTCAGGATGATCAGGACAATTTCTGCGGCTTCTTCCGGAGATTTGCAGGTGATAGTTCCTTCCTGGTTTCCCTGGCGGATAATATCAGCCAGGATCGGCCGGAGGTTTCGGATCATGATGTAGATATACTGCTGGTGCAGCAGGGCGCTCTGCTGCAGTTCCAGATAGCTTCCGGCTTCCTGACGGGAGAGCTCAATAGAAGAATCCCGGCAGGTCCGGAAGATGATCTCCATTTTCGTCTGTGCGTCCAGTTCCGGATTTTGTACCAGTTCTTCGGCTTTCTTGATTGCATCGGAATAAGAACGTTCAATGACTGCATCTACAATTTCTTCTTTTGATTTAAAATAGTAGTAAATACTTCCTTTACCTATCCCAGCTTCTTTTGCAATATCGCTGACAGAGATAGACTTTGCCTCCTTCTTTTGCATTAATTTCTGCATGGAGTCTAAAATAAGGTCGGTCTTCTTGTTATTATGCATAATGTTTTACCCCACGGTCCATTCTTTCGTCATTCTCCAAAGTGCTTCTATCCATGTTCTATGCGATATTGTATCACAATTTTAGGAAAAATCATCAAAAATCCAAAAAAAAATAAAACAACTTGACCGAAGGTCGAAAAAGTGCTATGTTAAATAAAACCTTGATTCGACCATCGGTCGAAAAAGGACTGTCTTTGCGCAGACAGGGAAAGGAGTGTTTTTGAAAAGCCGGCCGTAAAGCGGATATATTCGATTTTTTGAAGGCACTCAAACAAAAAATGGAGGAAATGATAATATGACATACGAAGAGTTGGTGCAGGAGATCAGGGAGATATTCAGCACGGCAGATGTAAGCGGTATCAAGGAACATATTGCATATCAGTTTAATATCCAGGGAGAGGCGGAAGGCGCTTTTTACGCTGAGATTTCTGATGGGAAACTTCGGATCGAGCCCTATGAATATTATGACAGGGACGTGCTGTTTACATCAACGGCAGATACTCTTTTAAAGATCGTAAAGGGAAAGCTGAATGCAGTCCATGCTTTTACGGTTGGGAAATTAAAGGTAGAGGGAGATTTTGATAAGGCGTTGAAGCTTCAAGAGTTTGCAAAAAAATAGGAGTGGTTTAAATGAAAAAAGGGTGGAAAGCACTGTTTGGAGTAGGCGTTCTGGCAGCAGTAGATCTGGGAATTACGGAATATTTTTTCCAAAGAACGATGATCCGTCAGAATGCAAAGACGGAGCGGACAAAGGAAATGTCGGGGACGGATTGGGACAGCTATATGCCCAAGATTGCAAAATGGAAAAAATGGATGCTGGAACAGCCCCATGAGGATGTATACATACAATCTGACGATGGATTAAGGCTGCATGGTACATATTTTACAGGGCAGGAAAAGTCAAAGAGAGTCGTAATCTGTTTCCATGGATATACCAGTGAGGGAGTCAGCGGATTTATCGGCCTGTCCAATTATTATCTGCCCCGGGGATATGAGATGCTCCTTGTAGACCAGAGGGCACACGGGAAGAGCGAGGGGGATTATATTGGATTCGGTTGTCTGGACCGGAAGGATGCACTGCAGTGGATCCGGTATACGCAGGATAGACTGGGGGATGACTGCCAGATCCTGCTCCACGGGACTTCCATGGGGGCTGCTACGGTGTTGATGACCAGTGGATTGGAATTGCCTTCTTCAGTGAAAGGAATCATTTCAGACTGTGCGTTTACATCGGCCTGGGATGTATTCACCCATGTGCTGAAAAACACGTACCATCTTCCGGCCAGACCGATTATGGAGACCGCGGATAAGATGGTAAAAGCACGGGCCGGATACGGCCTGCGGGAATGTGATGCGGCAGAGGAAGTGAAAAAAGCGAAAGTCCCGATCCTGTTCATCCATGGGGATGAGGACAGCTTTGTCCCCTGCTGGATGTGTGAGAAAATCTACGCCAACTGTGCGTCACAAAAAGAAAAGCTGATCGTGCATGGGGCAGGGCATTGCGAGTCTCACTATATGGCAACGGAGGAAGTGGAAAATAAACTGACGGAATTTTTGGATAGTGTGCTGTAAAGAAACCGGTTTTAATATTGTATTCGAAAGAAAGGATTATTTCTTATGAAAATCATTGATGGAAAAAAAGCGTATCCGTTGACGGCTGCACAGAAACTGCATTATTATTCTCAAAGATACTGTCCGAAAAAGCAGTTATTAAACATTGGAACAAGCCTGACCATCCAGCAGAGTCTTGATTTTGGCACATTGAAAAGCGCGATTTACCAGGCATATGATCGTTGTGAGTCCATGCGCCTGCGCTTTGTTGAGGATGAAGAAGGCAATGCATGGCAGTATGTAGCGGACAGAGAAGACCGTGATATTGAATTTTTCGATTTTACCGGCTGGGAAGGCTGGGCGGCAGAACTCAAGATGCGGGAATGGACTTCCGTACCATTTGAACGGTATCATTCTCCTTTAAACAAAGTCGTGATGATCATTACGCCGGATGGTTTTCAGGGAATCTATCTTCTGGTGGACCATATGACCATGGATGCACAGTCCCTGATCTTGTTCTTGAAAGATGTCATTGAGATTTACTGCCATATGAAATATGAGGGAATCGAATATCCGAAGGCAATGTCTTCTTATATCAAGCAGTTGGAAAAAGATCTGGCCTATGAAGCAGGCAGTAGGGCACAGAAAAAAGACGCGGAATTTTTTGAAAAGCTGATTTCTTCATCAGAGCCGGTCTACAACAGTTTCTTTGGGCCAATGAAGCTGGAGGCAGAACGGGTTGAGACGAAAAATCCTGCCCTGCGCGCTGCGACCGTTACCTCTACCAATGTGGAGGCAAATATTGATCTGTTTGAACTGGAAGCAGATCCGTCGGCACGGCTTTTGAAGTTCTGTGAGGAGCACCATATTTCTATGGTATGCCTGTTAATGATGGGGCTTCGGACCTATCTGCAGAAGGAAAATGGAAACGACGACGTGTCCATCACCACTACGGTCGCACGGAGGGCAACGCTGTCAGAGAAGAAGAGCGGCGGCACAAGGATCCACTGTTTTCCATTCAGGACGGTTGTGAAAGAGACGGATACATTTTTGGAGGGGTTAAAGATCATCCGCGACGGACAGAATCAGATCTTCCGTCATGCAAATTATGACCCGACGGCGTGTTTTGCGTACCGGAGCAAATATTACAAGCTGACGCCGGGGCAGACCTATGAACCGCTGAGCCTGACTTACCAGCCTTTGACTACAAAGGATAAAGGCCTGGACCGTCTGGGGGACATCCAGTATAAATCCGCATGGTACAGTAATGGAGTCGCTGCCCATGCATTGTACCTGACAGTGATGCACCGGGCGCAGGACAATGGGCTGAATTTCAGCTTTGAACATCAGACGGGGGCGATCGACTATGAAGGCGTCCAGAAGATTTATTATTATATGTGCAGGATTTTGTTTAAAGGAATCGAAAACCCGGATATGACAGTCGGGGATATTATCAGAGAAGTGTAACTATCAATACGGGATGTTTACGGCAAAAGAGAGGGAAAAGGATATGTTAGATCGGTTGAAAGATATCATTTGTGAATATGTGGAAGTGGACCGGAATGCGATTACAGAGGATTCCAGATTTGTGGAGGATCTGGGATTTACTTCTTATGATTTTATGAGTATGGTCGGAGAACTCGAAGAGGCCTTTGATATTGAGGTAGAAGAGCGGGAAGCAGCAGAGATTGTCACCGTAGGCCAGGCAGTGAAATATATAGAAAGCCTGCAGTAAGGAGCAGATTATGAGCGGACAGATCAATACCATGCAGGATATCATCGGGTACGCGGCAAAAACGTATGGAGAAAATGCTGCGGTTCGTTATAAGGTAAAGAAAGAGATTGTAACAAAAACATTTTGTGATGTAAAAGCGGACAGTGAAGCATTCAGCCGTGCATTGGAGGCTTTTGGAATGCTGGGGAAACATGTGGCGGTCATCGGTCCTACGACATATGAATGGATCATCAGCTACTTCGGGACAGCCAACAGCGGCAGCGTGATCGTGCCGCTGGACGCACAGCTCCCGGCAGCAGAAGTTTGTGAACTTCTGAACCGGGCAGATATCAGCATGCTGGTGTATGACTCCCTGCGGAAGGACGTAGCAGCGATGGCACGGGAAATGTGCCCTGCAGTGGAGCATTTCGTGTGTATGCAGGCAGAGGAGCATCTGGCAGGAGGCAGCCCGGAAAACCTGGCGCCTGGGCAGCAGGGAGAGAAGGCGAGGGAGATCACATGGTCTCTGCATCAGCTTTTAAGCGGATATGCAGGAAACTTTCAGTGTGAACTGGATCCGGATAAAATGACTGCAATTCTGTTTACATCCGGTACTACTGGGAAGAGTAAGGGTGTCATGTTAAGCCACAGGAATCTGACAGACAATGCGGTCTGCCTGGATATGAAGATCCCGGCAGGGACAGTCAGCATGACCCTGCTTCCGATTCATCATGCGTACTGTTTTACGATGGATATCTTAAAAGGGCTGTATATCGGAGTTGTGATCTGCATCAATGATTCCATCATGCATGTGTCAAAGAATTTAAAATTATTTAAACCGGAGATCGTACTGCTTGTTCCGATGGTCATTGAGTCGGTCTATAAAAAACTGAAAGAATCCGGAGGGATCCTGCCAAAGAAAATGGTAGCCAAGGCCGGGCTTGGCGGGAACCTGAAAACCATTGTCAGCGGCGGTGCGTTTCTTCCGCCGGAACTGGTATCGGAATTTAAAGAATATGGGATCCAGATTCTGCAAGGGTATGGCATGACAGAATGTTCTCCTGTGATCAGTACGAACCTGCTTTGGGAATCGAAGCAGGGTTCCGTAGGGAAACTTTTGCCAAACTGTGAGGCGAAAGTAGTGGATGGGGAACTCTGGGTCAAGGGTTCCAGCGTGATGCTTGGATATTATAAAATGCCGGAGGAGACGAAAGAGGCTCTTGTGGACGGGTGGCTTTGTACAGGCGACCTGGGATATGTGGATGAGGATGGCTTTGTATTTTTGACCGGACGCAAGAAGAACCTCATTATCTTGAAAAATGGAGAAAATGTATCTCCGGAAGAACTAGAAAATGAAATCAGCAAGGATCCGTTGGTAATGGAAATTTTAGTGCGTGAGAAGGATTCGGTGATTGAGGCGGAGATCTTCCCGGATTTGGAATATGCGAAGAAAAAGCGGATCAAAGATGTACCGGAGAAACTGCAGGAGGTCATTGACGCGTTTAACCAGGGACGTCCCGCGTATAAGAAAGTGCACTCCTTGAAAGTACGGGAAGAGGAGTTTGAAAAGACACCTTCGAAAAAGATTAAGAGATTTTAAGGAAATTCTTTTGAGTGGTATTTAGTGCGAAAGAATATAAAGGCTGCAGCGTTGAGAATGGAAGATGCGAAATATGGCATGAATTATGCATGGTATTTTGTGTTTATTCTTTCTTGAGGCAGCAGCTTTTTTATTCCCGCGAAGCAACGAGCCAAGTGGGCATGTTTGCATGTACATTTGGCGACAGCCGGCAAAGGGGGATAATTTACATTGTTATTTATGGGTTATGATGATATAATGAGGTCATCAAATGAAGGGCTTGATGGCCTATACGCATCAGTGCGTTTTCCATGATATACGGATAAGGAAATGGAACTGAAGTATATATTGGATTCATAGGACATAAGAAAAATACTGTGTAAATTGGATACAATAGAAGGAGGAAGCTGGCATGGCAAAATATGTAATGGCACTGGATTCAGGCACAACGAGTAACCGCTGTATTTTATTCAACAAGGAAGGCGAGATGTGCAGTGTGGCACAGAAAGAGTTCACGCAGCATTTTCCAAAGCCGGGCTGGGTAGAGCATGATCCGGGAGAAATCTGGTCCACACAGCTTGCGGTGGCACGAGAAGCGATGAATAAGATCGGGGCAAAAGCAGAAGACGTGGCGGCCATTGGAATCACGAACCAGCGTGAGACAACAATCGTTTGGGATAAGAATACAGGGCAGCCGGTATATCCTGCGATCGTCTGGCAGTGCAGAAGAACATCGGAGTATTGCGACAGTCTAAAAGAAAAAGGCCTGACAGAAAAGTACCGGGAGAAGACAGGACTTGTCATAGACGCATATTTTTCCGGGACAAAAGTAAAATGGATTCTGGATCATGTGGAGGGGGCAAGGGAGCGTGCCGAGAGGGGAACTCTTCTTTTCGGTACCGTAGAGACATGGCTGATCTGGAAACTGACAAAGGGTGCGGTGCATGTAACGGATTATACCAATGCATCCCGTACCATGCTGTTTAATATCAATACGCTGCAGTGGGATGAGGAGATTTTAGAAGAACTGGGAATCCCAAAGAGTATGCTTCCTCAGGCGAAACCGTCCAGTGAGATTTACGGTGAGACAGACCCCAGCTTTTTTGGCGGCAGGATTCCGATCGCTGGCGCGGCCGGAGACCAGCAGGCGGCATTGTTCGGCCAGACCTGTTTTGAACAGGGAGAGGCGAAAAATACATATGGGACGGGCTGTTTTCTGCTGATGAACACGGGGGATAAACCAGTATTCTCCAAGAATGGGCTGGTGACCACGATCGCCTGGGGAATCGGCCAAAAGGTGACTTATGCTCTGGAAGGTTCTATCTTTGTGGCAGGCGCGGCGATCCAGTGGCTGAGGGATGAACTCCGCCTGATCGATTCGGCGGCTGACAGTGAATATTTCGCACAGAGGGTAAAAGATACAAATGGATGTTATGTCGTTCCCGCATTTACCGGGCTTGGCGCGCCTTATTGGGACCAGTATGCGAGAGGGACCATCGTAGGCTTGACAAGAGGCGTCAATAAATATCATATCGTGAGGGCGACGCTGGAATCATTGGTATATCAGGTCAATGATGTGTTAGAGGCCATGAAAGCAGATTCCGGGATGGATCTGGCTGCTTTAAAGGTGGATGGCGGAGCCAGTGCAAATGATTTTCTGATGCAGGTCCAGGCAGATATCAGCGATGCCCCGGTCAACCGTCCGCGCTGTGTGGAGACGACTGCCATGGGGGCAGCATACTTGGCAGGGCTTGCCGTAGGATATTGGAAAGATAAAGAAGAAGTGAAGAAGAACTGGGCCATTGACAAAGTATTTACCCCGGCTATTGAACAGGAGAAACGTAAGCAGATGTTAGAAGGATGGAGAAAGGCCGTGAAATGTTCCCATGGCTGGGCAAAGGAAGAATGACAGATGCGAAGAGGCCGGATGGGGGAGTGCTTCATCCGGCATATAGAGCGTGCAGGCTGGGAGGAAGAGAATGTTTGGTTATATAACAATTTGTGAACCGGAATTAAAAGTAAAGGATCTGCGGAAATACCGTGCATACTATTGCGGTTTATGCAAGACTTTGAAAGAGAAGTACAAAAGCTTTGGGCAGATGACATTGACTTACGATATGACATTTATTGTGATTTTGCTGAATTCGTTATATGAATGTTCATTAGATGCCTCCAGCCACAGATGTAAGGCACATCCTTTCAAAAAACAGAATATGCTGCAGAATGAAATCACAGAGTACGGGGCTGACATGAATGTGATCTTAACCTACTATCATCTGAAAGATGACTGGCAGGATGAACGGAAATGGGGGAGCCTTTTCGGACTCCATGCCCTGGGGCGCAGGGCAAGAAAGGCTGCCAGACAGTATCCCAGACAGCACAGGGTGATGCAGAGACAATTGAAAGCCCTGGAAAAATTAGAGGCATCCAAAAGCCAGGATATTGATGAAGCGGCTGGATGTTTTGGGAGGCTGATGGAGGAACTTCTGGTGTACAGGGAAGATGTCTGGGAGAACGATTTACGCAGGATGGGCTTTTTTCTTGGAAAATTTATTTATATCATGGATGCGTATGAGGATTTGGAAAAAGATGTGGCGGAAGGGAATTACAATCCTTTGAGAATGGAAAGCCGGAGGCCGGATTATGAAGAACGCTGCCGGGATATCCTGTGCATGATGATCGCAGAGAGCAGCGCGGCTTTTGAAAAGCTGCCCTGTCTGCAGGATGCGGATATCCTGCGTAATATTTTATATATGGGAGTCTGGAACAGATATAATAGGCTGCAGGAAATGAGGAGCAAAAAAGAGGGTACGGGAAGCCTTAAACCGGGAATACAAAAGTCAAAGGAAGAACCTTATCAAGGTTTGACGGAGAACAGATGAAGAAAACATGGAATCAGGATCTGACGGAGGGGAATATCACGGCCTCTTTGCTGTGGTTTGCATTTCCTATGATGGTAGGGAATCTTCTGCAGCAGCTATATAATATTGTTGATACACTGATCGTTGGGCGGTTTCTTGGAAAGGAGGCGCTTGCCGCAGTAGGTTCCTCTTATTCTCTGATGACATTTTTAACCTCCATACTGCTGGGGATGTGTATGGGAAGCGGCGTGGCATTTTCCATCTATTATGGAAAGAAAGAATGGGCGCGGATGAAATCCTGTATGTTCCATTCTTTCGTGATGATCGGTTCGGCCGCGGCCGGCATCAGTATAGCAGTGTTTGCAGGGCTGGACGTGATACTTACGCTCCTGCAGGTGCCTGGGGATATTTTGGGATTGATGGGAGAATATCTGTGGGTGATCTTCTTCGGGATCTTGGCTACATTTTTATACAATTACTTTGCCTCTCTCCTGCGGGCGATCGGAAATTCCGTTATCCCGCTGTTGTTCCTGGGGATTTCCGCATTGTTGAATATAGGGCTGGATCTGTGGTTTATCATTGAGCTCCAGCGGGGCGTGCGGGGCGCGGCAGAGGCTACAGTCCTGTCTCAATACGTCTCTGGGATTGGGATTATGGTGTACACGGCTGTGTGCTTTCCAGAGCTTCGGTTAAGGAAAAGGGATTGGAGATGGCAGAAAGGAATTTTAAGCGAAATTTTTCAACTGTCCTTTTTGACCTGTATCCAGCAGTCAGTGATGAATTTTGGAATCTTAATGATCCAAGGGCTGGTGAACAGCTTTGGGGCAGTCGTGATGGCTGCGTTTTCTGTGGCAGTAAAGATTGACACCTTTGCCTATATGCCGGTGCAGGATTTTGGGAATGCATTTTCCACCTTTGTGGCGCAGAATTATGGCGCTGGGAAAAAAGACCGGATTCAGGAAGGGTTCCATCGTGCTGTGAAAGCAGCTTTTGTATTTGGGGCGGTGGTGAGCGCGCTTGTTTTTATTTTTGCGCGGCCTCTGATGTTGATTTTTGTAAAGCCTCAGGAAGCCGAGGTGATCCAGGTGGGAATGTCGTACCTGCGGATAGAAGGCAGCTTTTATTGCCTGATCGGGTTTCTTTTCCTTTGGTATGGATATTACCGTGCGGTAAAGCGCCCTGGCATGTCGGTGGTCCTGACGGTGGTCTCCCTGGGGACACGGGTAGTGCTGGCATATGTTTTATCGGGGATCCTGGCAGTGGGAGTATCCGGTATCTGGGCGGCTGTGCCGATCGGGTGGTTTCTGGCAGATGCGGCAGGACTTGTCTATTACCGGAGAATGCAGAAACAAAAATAATCCGGCGGTGCATAGCTTAAAAGCAGGGATCAGGCATTATGTCCAATTCCATATCAAGTCTGGACATTTCTGGATTTTTATTATATGATGTGGTAGATGTGTGCTGTAAGAAAAGAGCAGCGAGTCTAAAGTAATAAAAGAGGAGAGATAATATGAATAAGAATCCATATGATGTGCTTGGCATTTCGTCAAATGCATCAGATGATGAAGTAAAAAGAGCATATAGAGATCTGACAAGGAAGTATCACCCGGATGCGAATGTAAATAATCCGCTTGCAGACCTGGCCGAGGAAAAGTTCAAGGAAGTCCAGGAAGCATATGATATCATTATGAAGCAGCGGGAACAGGGCGGATACAATTATGGCTATGGTTCCCAGGGAGGCGGCTGGAACCAGTCTTATGGAAATCAGTCTGCCGGACCGCAGCAGAACCCCCAGATGCAGGCAGTCTGCAATTACCTGAGTGCAAGACGTTTCAGGGAGGCGCTGAATGTGCTGAGCGGGATCCCAAACCGCACGGCAGAGTGGTATTATCTGAGCGCTGCAGCCAATGCCGGGATTGGCAATAATATTATGGCACGGGACCATGCCGGCCAGGCCGTGAATATGGAACCGAATAACCTGCAGTACCGCCAGCTTTTAAACCAGCTTGAATGGAGCGGCCAGAAGTATCAGAGCTACCCATATAGAGGCGGCTATGGCATGGGCAGAAGCTCCTGCGGTACAGGGAATATGTGCTGTGACTTGTGTATAGCGGATCAACTGTGCGAATGTATGGGAGGAGATCTTTGCACATGCATATAAAGGCGAAAAAAATGGCATTGGGCGGCCTGCTCCTGGCATTGACCGTTATCTGCATGATACTGGGAAGCGTCATAGAGACCGGAACCTTGTTTCTGCTTGCGGCCGCATCCTTTTTCGTGGGAATCATTTTCCGGGAATTTGGAGGAAAGATGGGAGCCGCATTTTATCTGGCAGGGGTGCTTTTGGGAGCGATGCTCGCACCAAATAAATTTTATGTTATGACTTATGCGGCAATGGCAGTATATATTTTGGCTGTTGAGATTGTCTGGGAATTGATGGGCAGTTGGAATGTGGATGTGAAGAAAAGAAAAAGAGTATTTCTGGCAGTAAAGTATATCATATTTAACCTGATCTACTTACCGGCAGTGCTTTTTTTTCAAGAATTATTGTTTGGCAGGGTTCTTCACTCATGGATACTTATAGGAGTTATGATTGCCGGACAGGCAGCGCTGTTTTTTTATGACCGTGCATATGAATATGTACAGAGGGAAGTGTGGGGAAAGGTACGAGGGCGCTTTTTGTATATAGACGGCAGATAAAACCGTCTATATACAGGCACCTCAGGAGGATGTAATGCCTATTCAAGCATGGATGCGTACATGATCGTATCTATCTGAACAAGATCCTCTTCGTTGATGGTCTGGATTCCATCGTCATCCGGCTGGATATGTACCGTAACAGTCTGCGGTTCGCCGTATTCCGGGGAATTCAATTTAGCAGACATGAGATCATACATTTTTTGATATACAAGGGTATTCATCTCGTCTTCTGTAGTTAAGGTAGAAGGATCCACAGTGCTGATCTCATTGATCAGGTCATCCTGCAGGCTGTCAAACATAGTGAAAGGTTCTACACTGACTTCTACGGTGAAACCATCGCCGTCTTCCTTTGCCTCGCCTACTGTGTATTTGCTGATGCCGAGCAGTCCGATAAACAACTGACGGTATTGATCCTGCAATTCCTGGCTGATATTGATGGCAGAGTCAGTAATTCCGCTGGCCTCCATATTCGCGTCGATCCCATCGTTATATAATGCCTGCGCTTCTTCCTCAGTGCTGTTGGTAAATTCCATATAAGCTTCAAATTCACCTTTATAGCATGTGTCTAAGGCGGATTTTACATAATCCGGCGCGTCTTCTACGGTCAGCTTTTTTCCGCATCCTCCGAGCAGCATACAAAAGCAGGCCGCCATAGTAATAATAAGTGAAAATTTTTTCTTCATTGGTGATCCCTCCCATAATTTATAATATTTTCTGATAGATATCATACTACAAAAGGCGAGGTGATTCAAGAAAAAAAGTAAAGAATTATTTTCAGAAAGGACTGGAAGAAAATGAAATTGTATTTTGCCCCTTTGGAAGGAATTACAGGATATGTTTTCCGAAGAGCTTTTTTTAAATACTTTGATTCCGTAGATAAATATTTTATCCCATTTATAAAACCGAACCAGCGAGGGCATCTAAGTTCCAGAGAACGGCAGGACATATTGCCGGAAAATAACGAAGGGATGTATGCCGTTCCGCAGATTTTGACGAATTCTGCAGAAGATTTTATACGGACAGCAAAGAAACTGCAAAAATATGGTTATCAGGAAATTAATCTGAATCTGGGATGTCCGTCCAGGACAGTGGTTATAAAAGGGCGCGGTTCCGGTTTCCTAGCCTTTCCGGAGGATTTGGACCGGTTTTTGGATACTGTGTTTGCTCAGGCGGATGTGGAGATTTCGGTTAAGACCAGAGTGGGAAAGGACAGCTCGGAAGAATTTGCGCGCCTGCTTGAGATTTATAACCAATATCCGATCAAGGAACTGATCATCCATCCAAGAATCCAGCAGGATGTTTATAAAAATCATCCCAATTGGGAGGTGTTCAAAGAAGCCTGTAAGGAAAGCAGAAATCCAGTCTGCTATAATGGAGATATTTTTTCTATGGAGGACTACCAGCGGTTTGTGGATGCATTTCCAGAAGTGGACACGGTGATGCTTGGGCGGGGGCTTTTGATGGACCCGGGGCTGTCTGGAGAAATCCAGAAGGGAATCCGGATGGACAAACAGACATTGCGCAGATTCCATGACCGCCTGTATGAAGGGTATCAGGAAGTGCTTTCAGGTTCCAGGCCGATTTTATTTAAAATGAAAGAACTGTGGGGATTCCTTGCACCGGCTTTTACCAATTATGAAAAATACGCAAAAAAAATCAAAAAATCAGAAAAACTGAATGTATATGAAAATGTGGTGGATGCCTTATTTTCAGAGCAGGAGCTTGTTTTTCAAAAAAACATATGATTCCTGATGTGGGGCATAAGACATACATGATTTCGGGAAAGATTTCATATATTGAAACGAAAGTATGTTAGCGAGAGGAAATTTGCTGTGCAGGAGTTTATGATCTATATCATGAATACATATGGATATCTGGGGGTTTGTTTTCTGATTGCGGTAGAAAATATTTTCCCGCCGATTCCGTCAGAAGTGATCTTGACATTTGGCGGTTTTATGACGACTTATACAAGGCTGACAGTACCAGGCGTGATTATATTTTCTACGATAGGCTCCACGATCGGGGCGCTGGTCTTATACCGGGTGGGGATGGAATTGACACCGGAGAAACTGGAAAAACTGACAAAAGGAAAGCTGTTCCGTGTACTGGGGTTTGAAAAAGAAGATGTGGAGGAAACCGTGGGCTGGTTTGAAAAGTATGGGAAAAAGGCCGTTCTATTCGGACGGTGTGTACCGATCATCCGAAGTCTGGTCTCCGTTCCGGCAGGAATGGCGCAGATGCAGATTCCGCTGTTTCTGACGTATACTATCGTGGGAAGTACAGTCTGGAATATTATCCTGGTCTCTCTTGGCGCGGCGCTTGGCGCCTCATGGGAGACTGTACTGGTATATCTGGACAGATATTCTTTTGTGGTACGCATGCTGCTGATCATAGGGGGCATCCTTTTGTTTGTCCGGTATATAAAGAAAAATAAAATCTTCCCCTTTTAATACGTCTTTGAAAATGTTATAATGAATAACATTAATGTGCTGCCGGCATTTTAGGGATTGGCGATAGAAAGCGGATATGCCGGTACGCGGCAGCAAAATATGATAGGAGAGAAGGTTTGACCATGGGTGATTTTGATTCCTTACAATCAAAAAAGACAGGCCGGCAGGATGTGTTTTCGGATTTAGATGCTTATGAAGAAATTTTGCAGGAGGATTTATCTGACCTGAGATCAAAAGGTTTTCTTTTGAAGCATAAAAAGAGTGGGGCGCGTGTTCTTTTAATGGAGAATGATGATGAGAATAAGGTATTTGCGATCGGATTTCGTACACCGCCGTCTGACAGCACAGGAGTACCGCATATCATGGAGCATTCCGTGTTATGCGGATCTAAGGAGTTCCCGGTAAAGGATCCATTTGTGGAGCTGGTAAAGGGTTCCTTGAATACGTTTTTAAATGCTATGACCTACCCGGATAAGACCGTTTATCCGGTGGCAAGCTGCAATGATAAGGATTTCCAGAATCTGATGCATGTATATATGGATGCGGTGTTTTACCCGAATATTTACCGCCATGAAGAGATTTTCCGTCAGGAGGGCTGGAGTTATAAGCTGGAAAATGTGGAGGGGAAACTTTCCTACAACGGAGTCGTCTATAATGAGATGAAAGGGGCGTTTTCCTCACCGGAGGGGGTGCTGGACCGGATGATCTTGAATTCCCTGTTTCCAGATACTTCTTATGCCTATGAATCCGGCGGGGATCCGGATGTGATCCCGGAACTGACTTATGAGCAGTTTTTGGATTTTCATAAAAAATATTATCATCCCTCTAACAGCTATATCTATCTGTATGGGGATATGGACATGAAGGAAAAGCTGAAATGGCTGGATGAGAAATATCTGTCTGCATTTGGGCTGGAGCCTGTGGATTCGGCAATCCGTTATCAGAAGCCTTTTGATGAGATGAGAGAAGTGGAGATGGAATACTCCATTTCCAGTGAGGAAGCAGAGGAAGAGAATACCTATCTTTCTTACAATAAAGTTATAGGCACGAGCCTGGATGAAAAGCTGTATGTGGCGTTTCAGGTGTTGGATTATGCATTATTATCTGCACCGGGCGCTCCGCTGAAAAAAGCATTGGTGGATGCCGGAATCGGTAAAGATATTATGGGTTCTTATGACAACGGGATCTATCAGCCTATTTTCTCTGTGATTTCAAAGAATGCGGATTTAGGGCAAAAGCAGGCGTTTATTGGTACGGTGGAAAAGACACTTCAAAATATAGTAAAACAGGGAATTGACAAAAAAGCGCTGGAGGCCGGGATCAATTATCATGAATTTAGGTTTCGCGAGGCTGATTACGGGAACTATCCAAAGGGGCTGATGTACGGGCTCCAGATGTTTGACAGCTGGTTATATGATGAAGCGAAGCCATTTCTCCATATGCAGGCCATCCCTGTATTTGAATTCCTGAAAGGGCAGATTGGGACCGGATATTTTGAGAACCTGATCCAGACATGGCTTTTAGATAATCCTCATGGTTCTGTCGTGGTTGTGAAACCGGAGCGGGGCAGGACGGCCAGGCTGGAACAGGAGCTGGATCAAAAACTGCAGGCATACAAGGACAGCCTGACAGATGCACAGAGAGAAAAGCTGGCAAGAGATACGAAGGCTCTGGTGGAATATCAGGAAAGCGAAGATGCGAAAGAGGACAGGGAAAAGATCCCGGTGCTGGGGCGTGAAGATATATCCAGGGAAATCGCCCCTATTTATAATGATGTGAATGACATAGATGGAATTCCTCTTGTGCATCACAATGTGGAGACTAACGGCATCGGATATGTGACGCTGATGTTTGACTTGTCCGGCGTACCGGAAGAGGAACTGCCCTATGTTGGGATGCTGCAGTCTGTTCTGGGGATCATTGATACGGCTCATTTTGAATACGGGGAATTGTTTAACGAGATCAACGTGCATACAGGCGGAATCGGGACATCTTTGGAGATGTATCCGGATGTGCAGGGCGTAAAGGAAAAGGCTTTCCGTGCCACATTCGAGATGAAGGGGAAAGCTTTGTATCCTAAAATGGATGTGCTGTTTTCTATGATGCGGGAAATCCTAATGGAATCAAAGCTGGAGGATGAGAAGAGGCTGAAAGAAATCCTTTCCATGCTGAAATCCAGGCTGCAGATGAGTTTTCTGTCTTCCGGGCATACAACGGCAGCGCTTAGGGCACAGTCCTATGCTTCTCCAATCTCTAAATTCAAGGATGACACGGATGGGATCGGATATTATGAAGCTGTAAAGGAAATGGAGGAACACTTTGAAGAGCATAAGGGTGAGTTGGTAAAGCATCTGAAGAAGCTTGCCAGAGCGCTTTTTTGTTCGGATAACTTGATGGTCAGCCTGACTTCTTCTGGAGAAGGGCTTGATGCTGCGGAAAGCGGCATACGGATGTTGAAGGACAAGTTCTTTAACGGACCGAAGGAAAGAGAAGGACCGGGATGTATCCTGCACTGTAAAAAACGTAATGAAGGGTTCAAGACGTCATCCAAGGTGCAGTATGTGGCGAGAGTGGGGAATTTCATTGACAATGGAGCGCAGTACAGCGGCGCATTACAGATCTTGAAGGTGATCTTAAGCTATGATTACCTGTGGCAGAATATCCGGGTAAAAGGCGGCGCGTATGGATGTATGTGCAATTTTAACCGGATTGGCGAGGGATATCTGATTTCCTACCGCGACCCGAACCTGGAAAAGACGATGCAGGTATACGAGGGCGTTGTGGACTACTTGAAAGCGTTTGACGTGAATGACCGGGATATGAATAAATATATCATCGGTACGATCAGCAATATGGACCGCCCCATGACTCCGTCTGCCAAGGGAGACCGTTCCATGAACCTGTATATGAACCATGTGTCAGAAGAAATGATACGCAAGGAGCGGATGGAAGTATTGGATGCGTCCCAGGAGGATATACGGAAACTGGCGGCTGTTGTGGAAGCAATGTTAAAGGCAGGCCAGATTTGCGTCATTGGCAGTGAAGAAAAAATTGAGGCACAAAAAGACTTGTTTGCAGAGGTCAAAACGTTATTTTAGTGTAGAGGCGTTTCTGGGCGAGTTATGCTGAAATTTGGAGGGAATGAGATGGGAGAAAATTTTAAATCAGGCTTCGTCACGTTGATCGGGCGGCCAAATGTGGGAAAATCAACGCTGATGAATTATCTGATCGGGCAGAAGATCGCAATCACGTCCAATAAGCCGCAGACTACAAGAAACCGAATCCAGACAGTGCTGACAACAGAGGAAGGGCAGATTGTGTTTGTTGACACGCCGGGAATCCATAAAGCGAAAAATAAACTTGGGGAATATATGGTAAATATCGCCCGTCATTCTCTGGATGAAGTGGACGCAGCCCTCTGGCTGGTGGAGCCGACCACATTTATCGGAGCCGGGGAGCGTCATATTATTGAGCAGTTAAAAAAGGTAAAGACGCCGGTTATCCTTGTGATCAATAAGATTGATACGGTAAAACGGGAAGAAATCCTGCTGTTTATTGATGCATACCGGAAGGAGTTTGATTTTGCAGATATCGTGCCGGTGTCCGCATGGACTGGGGAAAACACGCAGGAGTTAGTGCGTGTGATCATGCAGTATCTTCCGTATGGGCCGCAGTTTTATGATGTGGATACGGTGACGGATCAGCCGGAGCGCCAGATCGTGGCAGAATTAATCCGGGAGAAGGCGCTGCACTGCCTGCAGGATGAGATACCTCATGGCATTGCAGTTGCCATTGAACGTATGAAGATCCAGAATAAGGTGATGCACATTGATGCCACGGTTATCTGCGAGCGGGAGTCCCACAAAAGAATTATTATTGGAAAACAGGGAAGTATGTTAAAAAAGATTGGCAGCACGGCACGCTTTGAAATTGAGAAAATGCTGGAGCGTAAGGTGAATCTTAAGCTTTGGGTGAAAGTTCAGAAGAACTGGCGCGACAGCGATTTTTTGATGAAGAATTTTGGATATAGTGAAGATAAGCTGTGAAAGAAATCTGTCAAGGGGTTCCAGAGAAAAAGAACTGGCAGATTTTACGAGGTATAGCGGCACACAAAATCGGAAAACCTAAAATCAGGAATAGGAGAGCGATATGGTTCCAAATACAGATGACGAGGTGAGCCGATGGAGCAGAAATACTGGGAGCAGTTTATGAAAACCGGCGGGATATGTGACTACCTGGGGTATAAGATGGAAGCTTATGGGCACGGCAAAGGCAAGGGTGATGGACAGGAGAAGCAAAAGGCCCATCATACTGCCGAAGCGATGGTAATCCCTCTGTACTCACAGGATGATGATACCGCATAAAGAGGCAGGGACGAAGACTTTGAATCAGATTGCAGTGACAGGGATGGTGCTTTCTACGGCACCCGTTGGAGAATATGACAGGCGCGTAGTGATCTTGACGAAAGAACAGGGGAAGATCGCTGCGTTTGCCAAAGGGGCAAGAAGACCGAACAGTCATTTAGTCGGCGCGGTAAATCCGTTTTCTTTTGGGGAGTTTACTCTGTATGCAGGGAGGTCTTCCTATACCATCCAGTCTGCAGAGATTTCAAATTATTTTGCTGAACTGCGAGAGGATATTGTTGGAGCATACTATGGGTTTTATTTTTTGGAATTTGCCAGTTTTTATACAAAAGAGGCAAATGATGAGCGGGAAATGCTGAAACTTTTGTATCAGTCTATGAAAGCGCTGGTGAACAATAAGATTCCCAACAAGCTGATCCGCTGCATATTTGAACTGAAGGCATTGTGTATCAATGGGGAAGGGCCTCAGGTATTTCAATGCATTTCCTGTGGAGATAAGGAACATCCGAGGCTGTTCAGTGTGAAAAAGGGCGGGCTGGTATGCAGTGAGTGTATGCAGGACGTGACGGATGGCATGGAGCTGGATACTTCTACGTTGTACAGCATGCAGTACATAGAGAGCAGTAAGATTGAAAAACTGTATACCTTTCTTGTGAGCGAAAAGGTGCTCGAAGAGCTGGGACGTGTGATGGGAAGGTATATGGATGTATATGTGGAAACAAAGTTTAAATCACTGGAGATATTGGAGACATTGCTGTAGGGATCCGATAAAGCCGTACTTAAGTGGTATACTGTAATTCAGTTTAAAGGATGTGAGATAGATGTATTTGGTAGCGTTGTGTGATGATGATGCAAAGGAACTTGACCTGATTGAAAATCTCTTGATGGCGTACCAGAAAACGAAACATTCATGGGAATATCAAAGTGAGAGATTCAAAAGTGCGGAGGAACTGCTCGAAAGGATCCATGAAAAAGAGTATACGCCAGATTTCCTGCTGCTCGATATTTATATGAAAGGAAAGAGTGGAATTGAGGCGGCAAAGGAATTAAGGCGGCGGAATTTAAACTCTGAGATCGTCTTTTTAACAACATCAACGGAACATGCCCTGGAAGCCTATGAGGTGGATGCAGTCCAATATCTCGTGAAGCCGTTGGAAGACGAAATGTTTTTTCATGCCATGGATCTGGCTTCCCGGCATATTCAAAAAAGAAGGGAAAACCAGATTATGATCAAAACTGCGGGAGGCGGAATCCGGCAGATTGATCCGGATGATATCATTTATTGTGAATCCCAGAAAAACTATCAGGTTTTGTACCTGGCCGGGGAGGAATGCAGGATTCGTATGACGGTCAAAGAACTCTGGGGAATTTTGGAACGATTACCCCAGTTCAACAGATGCGGCCGTTCTTATATCTTGAATCTGAATCATGTGGTATCTGTGGAAAAGGAAGAAATACAGATGGCTAATGAAGTCAGGATTTATATTCCCAGGAATACGGCTGCAGAATTTAAGAAAGATTATTTTTCCTATTATTTTAGTGAGAAATATTTTAGCGGAAAATTAATAGGGGGGGGGTAATGAAGCATATAACATGAGTATATGGTAGAGGATGTTCTTGTTCATTGGACGGCCGGTGGACAAGGACATTTTTTATCCCAAAAATTACATGAGTTATCCCAGGCTATGGAATTTGGATCAGAAATGATGATATAGTAAATACAAAATTTGTTTTGGCAGAGGAGGAACAAAAGATGTTGGGTGGTTCTTTTTGGGTTGCGATTCTCCGTAATGGGATGAGTATCACATTGATGCTGTCCTTTTTTCTTATGCTGGACCGGCCCAGGTTTTCAATGAAAAAAACAATCTGCTGTTATGCGGTTTTTGGTTTGTTTCTGCTGTTTGGCTTTAGTGTGTGGTATCTTCTGGATTATGAGAGTTTCGTTAAGATAGCGCCGCTGACATCCTTTCCTGTTATAGGGATTTTCTGCAGCCTGATGAGCGGGGAGATCATATATATATCCTTATACAAGATGGCAGCAACATTCTATTTGTTTTCTGTCGGCACATTCCTAGGGGTGGATGTGGCGCGCTGGTGGTTTCAAGATAATCTGTGGGTAGATATTCTGGTGCGTTTCCTGTGCTATTCAGCGATGCTTATATTTACATGGAAGAGATTTAGGAAAGAGTTTCTGGAAGGGGTGGATTTTCTGATTGAAGAGATGGATCCGTTTAGTACAGTCACCTTATTTGTGTCTGTATTTTTTGGCGCGATCATTGCATACTGGCCCAATCTCCAGGGGTTTTCCATATTCAATATGGTACGGGCATTCTTTGTGCTGTTTATGGCGGGAGTCCTCCAATATACGATCCTGCATCTGTATATCCATCTTGGCAGGGAACATTATTTTCAGACAGAAAAAGAACTGCTGGAATTAAATGAGCAGCTCCTGCGCAGCCAGCTTGACCTGGTCAGGGAGTCGGAGAAGGAAGCGGCCAGGATCCGCCATGATGCAAGGCATCATATTCTGCTGATCAAAGAGTACGTGGAGAAAGGAGATAAGGAACATCTGCTCAGCTATCTGGAACAGTACGGTGAAGATGTGGAAAAAAGAAGAATGGTTCCTATCTGCGCGAACCCGGTGGTAAACAGCATTCTGTCAGCTTATGCCAGACAGGCACAGAGTAAAAATATCCATGTTTCTATGGATGTGGGCGTGCCGCAGAAACAATCTGTCCGGGACATTGACTGGATTGCGATTCTTGCCAATGTATTTGAAAATGCGATCCATGGCTGTGTCAATTCTGGCAAGCCTGTACTGGAAATAGATATTTATATTGCAAAGAAAGGGAGTAAGATCATCATTCAGTGCAGCAATACTTGTGCTGAAGATGTCAGAATCCATATGGGGATGCCCAAATCAGGAAAAAGAGACGGCCAGGGAATCTCCAGTATTGTAAAAACAGTGGCCCGCTATAATGGGGAGACAGATTTCGTGATTGAGGATGGAAGATTTGTGACAAGGATTCTTTTGAATCTTCAGGATAAGGCCTAAAGTATTTTGAAAAAATAAAAAACGATTCGACAATGCAAACGAATAAAAACAGCATAGAGGTAAGAAGGAAAGGCAAAATGCACATTTTTTAATGTGCATTTTTGCGTAAATATGAAAAATGCATAATTATTCTAAATTATTTCATTGACTTTTCTGGTTATCTATAGGATAAAAATACAAAATAAAAGTAAAACGTTTCGTGAAAAAGAAAAGGAGAAAGAGAAAATGAAGGATACGAAACAACAGTGGTTTAAAGATGCGAAGTTTGGCCTGTTTATTCACTGGGGGCTTTATGCACTTTTGGCTGGTGAATACAAGGGAAAAAAGACGGACCGTATCGCAGAGTGGATCATGAATGATCTGGATATTCCTGTGGAAGAATATGAGAAATTAGCTTCGCAATTCAATCCTGTAGAATTTGATGCAGACATGATCGTACATAAAGCGGCGGTAGTATGATACGGACAACATAAAACGAAACGTTTTACTCAAAAAAAGAAAGGTGAAAAAAGATGAAGAGATGAACATTGGCAGTAGTATTGGCAACAACGATGACTGTAGGTCTGCTGGCTGGCTGCGGTGGAAGCGGCGGCAGCGGAAGCAGTGGTGGAGACGATAGTGCCGGCTCAGATGGCGGCAGCAAAGGAGACATTGTGCAGGTGAAAAAGATAACTATCGGTTCGGACATTTTAATAACTGTCTGATCATAAAATCTCTTGGCGTAGATGCGGTGGATGATCTGGCATCCAGAGACCTTGCTTATGACAGTGACGAAATGAAGGCAGCCTACCAGTACATGGTGGATATGATGGAAAACGGCTATTTTGGCGGGAACGTATTGGATACAGATGCTCCAACAGAAGTTTCTGCATTTAAGGCCGGCAATGTTGCGATGAAATGGGATGGCTCCTGGTTTATCGCAAATGAAATCTATGGAACAGATTTCTATGAAAAGGTTGGTGTAGTTTCATTCCCATATGGGGATGAGTCATGTAAGGGTTATGCACAGGGCGGCGCTTCTGATATGTTCTTTGTTTCTCAGTTGAATAAATCGGAAGAAGAAATCGCGGCATCTGTTGAATTCGTAAAATTTATCACTTCTCCGGAATATTATGCAGGCACTTTGTGGTCTTGGAAAAAGTGTCTGTAGGATAAGCGGAGGTATATAAAGGTGAAGAAAAAACTTTCATCCAATTTTACGATTATTTTGTTTTTGGCACCGGCTTTGATCTTGTTTGCAATGTTCATTTTATATCCTGTATGTAATACGATATATCTTTCTTTCCATAGCTGGAAGGGGATTTATGGTGCGCCGGTCAACTTTGTAGGACTGAAAAATTATGCTCAGGTGCTGTCTGGTGCAGACTTCTGGCGGTCTCTATTAAATTCTGTGTTTTTTATGATCGGTGGATTTGTGATATTGATGCCGTTGTCTTTTGGGCTGGCATTACTGATTACTTCCAAATTAAAGGGTACGAAGATCATGAAGACCAGTTATTTTATGCCGGTCATGCTTTCCACGACTGCTGTTGCATTGATGTGGGTTTATATGCTGAATCCCTCCTATGGTGTGGTAAATCAGCTCCTGCGGGGCATCGGCCTGGAGAAGTTGTGTCAGGACTGGTTATCTACACCGGTATTGAATATGTGGTGTATCATTTTGGTCAATGAATGGATGTATGCTGGCTATAATATGCTGATCTTTGCGGCCGGCCTGGTTTCGATCCCAAGTGATGTTTACGAAGCTGCGAAGCTGGACGGATGTACCGGCTGGAAAAAATTGCGTTATATTTCCATCCCATTGTCAAAAGAATCCTTTAAGATATTCTCAATCCTTTGTGTGACCGGATGTTTGAAGGCATTTGACCCTGTATGGGCAATAACCAAGGGGGGCCTAACCATACTTCTGAGGTGCCGGCATCATTGTTATATAATGAAGCATTTACATTTAAGTTCTTCGGCAAATCCAGTGCCATCGGCGTCTTGCTGCTAGTTCTGGGAATTTCGATCAGTATCCTTGTGAATACCGTGCTCAAAAGAGAGGAGGCATAAAATATGAGAAGAAAAATAAGTAAGCCCCTGATCTACTTGTTTGCGATTTTTTGGGTTTTTATGACCATATTCCCGTTGTTTATCACATTTTTATGTTCTGTAAAGGATAATGACGGCATTACCCTTGGAATGTTTAGCTGGCCGGAAGAGTTCATGTGGTCCAATTATACACAGGCTTTTGAGAGCGCATATATCCTCCAGGCGGTGGGCAATTCTCTGTTTCTTGCCATTACCTCCACGATACTGACTATTGTGATCGGGATCATGGCGGCATATATCCTGTCCAGGAAAAAATTCAAAGGCAGGACTCTGATCTATATGGTATTCCTGATCGGAGTTATGGTGCCGGTGCATTGTACGATCATCCCGATTTCTTCCATGGCCGCCAGGATTGGCGGGAAAAATGAATTCTGGTTTTTGATCTTAACTTATACAGCATTCGCGCTTCCACAGGCAATCTTTCTGTTCACAGGCTATCTGGACGGAGTAAGCAAGGAATTGGACGATGCGGCAAGGATTGACGGATGCGGGGATGTACAGACGTTATTCAGAGTACTGCTCCCATGCTGTACCCCGATCATTTCGACAGAAGCGATTCTGGCATTTATCGCCGGATATGGTGAATTAATTTTTGACATGATCTTGATGTCTGATCAGGATAAATATACGGTAGCAAGAGCAATGCTTACATTTACAGGTGGATATAAGGTTTCATTAGGGCCGATTTTTGCATGTATCATTGTAGCGGTCATCCTGATGGTTGCGATTTATATTGCGTTCCATGAGAAAGTTCAGGATGGTATGCTGACAGGAGCTATCAAAGGCTGATCATTGTGGTTCGGTTACTGTTTACTGGAGGGCTGGCGAACGGTAACCGGATTTGTGTTATAGCCAGTGAAATGCTTATATTTATGAAGGAGGTATTTTTAATGGAGGAATTAAGGTTTCGCCAGATACACATGGATTTTCATACAAGTGAAAAGATCTTGTCAGTAGGTGAGCGCTTTGACGGGGAAAGATTTGCGTCCACATTGGAGGCGGCCAGAGTAAATTCTGTAAGCTGTTTTACCCGGTGCCATCATGGTATGATGTACTATGATTCAGAAAGATTTCCAGAGATGGTCCATCCAGGACTGAAAAATAAAAATCTGCTGCAGGAACAGATTGATGCCTGCCATAAACGAGGAATACGGGTTCCGGTATACACCACGATACAGTGGGATTACCATATGAGCAGAATGCATCCGGACTGGTGCTGCCTGACGGCAGACGGGGGATCGTGGATTTCTGTGGAGAAGAGGCGAGCAAGGTTTATGAGCCTGGATTTTATCGTACACTTTGTGTCAATAATCCAGAGTACAGGCAGTTTTTGAAAGAACATATAAAAGATCTGTTCCAGGTATTGACACCAGAGCGGATTGATGGGATGTTTCTGGATATTGTAAATGTGGTGGACTGTTCTTGTGCGCATTGTGTGGATGGTATGTTGAAACAGGGGTATGACCCAGAGGTAAAAGAGGAGCGGGTAAAATATGCGGTACAGATGTTAAAGGAATTTCGTCTGGATATAACGGATTTTATCAAAAATCTGAAAGAAGATGTTACAGTATTCTATAATGGCGGGCATATAGGCCCTGCTGCCGTGGATGCAAAAGATGCCTATACGCACTGGGAGCTGGAATCTCTTCCAAGCGGTGACTGGGGGTATACACATTTTACGAATACGGTGCGGTATGCCAGGACTACAGGGATGGATCTATTATCTCATACCGGAAAATTCCATACCATGTGGGGGGATTTCCATTCTTTTAAAAATCTCGAGGCGCTCCAGTATGAATGTTTCCGAATGCTGGCCTATAACAGCAAATGCCTGATCGGGGATCAGCTGGATCCGGACGGAAAGATATCGGACCCGGTCTACGAACTGGTAGGAAATGTGTATCAGGAAGTAGAGAAGAAAGAACTTTGGTGTATTGGGGCAAAGGCTGTGACAGAACTTGCGGTTCTTACAGATGAGTGGCAGGTTTTAAAAGCACAGTGCGGTGGCAGTGTATCAGCTCCTGTCAACGGCGTATGTGCGATGCTGGATGAACTTGGATATCAGTTTGATATTGTAGATGACAAGTCGGACTGGAGTTCATATCCGGTTCTGATTCTTCCGGATGTGATCTTATTTGACGGGCGGCTGGCAGAAAAGGCAGAAGCATATGTGAAAGACGGAGGGAAAATTCTGGCTACAGGAAAATCAGGGCTTGACAAGGGGAAGACAAAATTTATGCTGGACTGTCTGGGAATAAAATATGTGGGAGAGGCGCCATATAGTCCAGATTTTATTATGCCAAATGAAATAGTTGGGAAGAAGCTGCCCAAAACAGAGCATGTGATGTATCTGAAAGGAGAGCAGGTGGAGCCGGAGGCAGGTGCAGTGCTCGCGGATACATATGTTCCTTATTTTAACCGTACCTGGCAGCATTTTTGCTCTCACAGGCATACACCTTCCTCCCATGAAAAAGGATATCCTGCGGTGGTAAGGAATGGGGACTGTATCTATTTCATGCATCCCTTGTTCTCTATCTATCAGAGTAAACATCCCAGATGGTGCAGAGAGATATTTCAAGCTGCACTAAAAATGCTGCTTCCAGAAGCTTTGGTACGGCATAATGGGCCGACTTCTATGGCGGTCGCTCTTAATGAACAGGAGATGGAAAAAAGATATGTCCTTCATGCGCTGCATTACATTCCGATGAAGAACTGCGATGAATTATATACGATTGATGATGTGATCCCGGTCTATCATATAGAATTCTCTGTAAAGACAGAAAAGACAGTAAAGTTAGTTCGTTTAGTTCCAGAAGAGAAAGAGATACCCTTTGAGGAAAGAGACGGAAGGATTGTCTTTGAAATCGAGAAGCTGAAGGGACATGTCATGGTAGAACTTGCATATAAATAGACGGTAAATAAATACAAAGAAATGGCTGGTGCTCTATTGCGCTGGCCTTTTCTTATGTGTTACAATGGGGAGCAATGGGTCAAAGTATAAAAGTCGGCCGCTTTTCTTTGGTACGATGTAACGTAAGGAGATTAGGATATGGCAGTGACGATTAAAGATGTGGCAAAAGAAACGAATCTTGCAATTTCAACGATTTCAAAGTATATGAATGGCGGTACAGTACGTGCGGAGAATCGGGAGCTTATTGAGGCTGCCATCCAGAAGCTGGGATATTTGCCAAATCGTTCGGCACGTGGGCTTAGGACTTCCAAGGCCTATATGATTGGTCTGATCACAGGCCGGGTAAGTTCACCGCATACGGCAGCAATCATCAGTGAGATCGAGAAAAAATTCCGACTGTTGGGATACTCAGTTACCTTTGCAACTCATGAGGAAAATGGAATCCAGGCAAAGGATTATGTGGATTATATGGTAGAGAGGGGCGTAGATGGCGTGATCTCCACCCCTATTGGCTCAGGGAGGGATTATCTGAAAAGTGCGGTGGAGAAAAATATTCCAGTGCTGCTCTTAGAAGAGCACTGGGGGGATATCCGGACTGACTGTGTACCGCCGGATGCAGGGAGATTATTCGGATTTCCCAAGAAAAATCCGTTTAAAGCCCGAATGTATATATAGAGATTCTGTGAAAACCTGTTGTGGAGGACTGGGAGGCATTGTGATGTAATGCAGTCAGCGATTTCGAAAACATATGTGGAAAATGGAATTATTTTACGCCTGGACAGCCAGTATATCTTTACAAATCTTTTCAGAATCGTTATAATGACTATGGCTTGGGAACGATTCAGCGGTTTGGGCTGTTTTGGATAGTTCTCGGAAAAGTATGAAGATGAAGGAAGAATGTGAGGATCAAATTTTATGGCAGAGAAGACGATGGAAAAGATTGTAGCCCTTGCAAAATCAAGAGGTTTCGTATATCCGGGTTCCGAGATCTACGGCGGCCTGGCGAATACATGGGATTATGGAAACCTTGGCGTGGAGCTGAAGAATAATGTAAAGAAAGCCTGGTGGCAGAAGTTTGTACAGGAGTCCCCGTACAATGTAGGTGTAGACTGTGCGATCTTGATGAATCCGCAGACATGGGTAGCATCCGGCCATCTGGGAGGATTTTCGGATCCTCTGATGGATTGTAAAGAGTGTCACGAGAGGTTCCGTGCGGATAAATTGATTGAAGATTTTTGTGAAGAAAAAGGAATTGCTCTGGAGGGGACTGTAGATGCATGGTCCCAGGAGCAGATGACGGCGTTTATTGAAGAACACCAGATTCCCTGTCCGACCTGCGGGAAACACAATTTTACGGATATACGCCAGTTCAACCTGATGTTCAAGACTTTTCAGGGTGTGACAGAGGATGCAAAGAACACAGTGTATTTGCGGCCTGAGACCGCTCAGGGAATTTTTGTGAATTTTAAAAATGTGCAGAGGACCTCACGGAAAAAGATTCCTTTCGGAATTGCACAGATTGGAAAATCTTTCCGAAATGAGATTACACCAGGTAATTTTACTTTCCGTACGAGAGAGTTCGAGCAGATGGAACTGGAATTTTTCTGTGAGCCGGATACAGATCTGGAATGGTTTGCATATTGGAAGAAGTTCTGCCTGGATTGGCTTAGTTCGCTTGGATTAAAAGATGATGAAGTCAGATATCGTGATCACGAGAAAGAAGAACTTTCTTTCTATAGTAAAGCAACTACAGACGTAGAATTTTTGTTCCCGTTTGGCTGGGGAGAACTGTGGGGGATCGCGGATCGTACGAATTACGACCTGTCCCAGCACATGGAAGTATCTAAGCAGGATCTGACCTATTTTGATGATGTGAAGAATGAAAAATACATCCCATATGTGATCGAGCCGTCTCTGGGGGCAGATCGTATGGTGCTGGCATTCCTCTGCAGTGCTTATGATGAGGAAGAACTGGAAGGCGGGGATAAGAGAACCGTGCTCCATTTCCATCCGGCGCTTGCCCCGGTGAAAGTCGGTGTACTTCCGCTGTCAAAGAAACTGGGCGAAGGAGCGGAAAAAGTATTTGCAGAATTATCAAAATACTATAACTGTGAATATGACGACCGGGGAAATATTGGAAAACGTTACCGCCGTCAGGACGAGATCGGGACTCCGTTCTGCGTGACCTATGATTTTGATTCTGAGGAAGACGGCGCCGTGACAGTGCGTGACCGTGACACCATGGAACAGGAAAGAGTAAAGATTGAAGATCTGAAGGCCTATTTTGAGGAGAAATTTAGATTTTAGAACCGTTCCATAAATGGTTTCCAGAATTAAGACAGCTTAATAGTATGCCCCTGAAACCCCGTAGTTTTCTGCGGGGTTTTAGGGGCTGTAAAATACAGGAGGGATAAAATGGAAAAGGAAAACTTGTGGCTTACATATGAGGCGGAACAACTGGAAGGATTAGAGAAGGTGTGTAAAGACTACCGGGATTTTCTGGATGCCGGGAAGACGGAGAGAGAGTGCGTGTCCGAAATTATACGGCAGGCAGAGGCGAGAGGATACCGAAATTTGTATGCGGCAGAGCGTCTTGTGCCAGGCGATAAGGTTTATGTGTCCTGGATGGAAAAGTCCATTGCTTTATTCCATATAGGGACAGACAATCTGGAGGATGGCATGAATATCCTTGGAGCACATATCGATTCCCCTCGTCTGGATTTAAAGCAGAATCCGCTGTATGAGGAAAGCGGGCTGGCTTATTTTGACACCCACTATTATGGTGGGATTAAGAAATACCAGTGGGTGACCGTGCCGCTTGCCATTCATGGTGTGATCGTGCGTAAAGACGGCACGAAAGAAGTCGTGTCTATTGGGGAAAAGGATACGGATCCGATTTTTGCAGTGACAGACCTTTTGGTACACCTTTCTTCCAAGCAGCTGGAAAAGAAGGCTTCCGTTGTTGTGGAAGGGGAGAATCTGGATATTCTGATCGGAAGCAGACCTCTAAAAGGGGAGGAAAAAGATGCTGCTGCTGCACAGATTGTGAAGCTGCTTGAAGAAATATATCATATCGAAAAAGAGGACTTAATGTCAGCAGAACTGGAAGTGGTGCCGGCAGGAAAGGCGCGGGAATGTGGTCTGGACAGAAGTATGATCATGGCATATGGACAGGATGACAGGATTTGTGCATATACTTCTCTGGCAGCCATGCTGGATACGGAAACCGTGACACGTACTGCATGCTGTATTCTGGTGGATAAAGAAGAGATAGGCAGTGTAGGTGCAACCGGTATGAAATCCCGTTTTTTTGAAAATGCGGTAGCGGAGTTGTATGATAAAGTGGGCGGATACACTGAACTGAAACTGCGCCGTACTCTGGCTCATTCAACTATGATCTCATCAGATGTGAGCGCAGCCTATGATCCGAACTATGCAGATGTATATGATAAAAAATCCTCTTGTTTCTTTGGAAAAGGTCCGGTATTTAATAAGCATACCGGTTCGAGAGGCAAGGGAGGATCGAATGATGCCAATGCAGAATATATCGCAAAGCTGCGTAAAGTATTTGGCGATAATAAAGTGGGATTCCAGATGGCAGAGCTTGGCAGGATTGATGCAGGCGGAGGCGGAACCATTGCATTCATTCTGGCAGAGTACGGCATGGAAGTGATTGACGGAGGCGTGGCAATCCTTTGTATGCATGCGCCATGGGAAATCGCAAGCAAGGCGGATGTTTATGAGGCGTACAGAGGGTATCGTGCCTTTTTGAAGGATATGAAATAAATAGTATAGATATTGCCCGGAATATATGTCCTTGTGGGACAGGCGGACTTCGCCCGGCAAAGTATAAAAGTACAAAATCTTTCCATACTATCTTGTAATTGATCAGATAAAGGAGTAGATATTATGGAGAGAAAAAATGTTTGGAAAGTTTATAATGAAGCAGACAGGATGGCGGTAGAAGAACTAAGTTTTCTATACCGCCATTTTCTAGATGCCGGAAAGACGGAGCGTGAATGTATTTCGCAGGCAGTCAGGCTTGCAAAAGAAAAAGGCTTTCAGGATCTGCAGATGCTGATACAAAAGAAAAGAGCTATAAAACCAGGAGATAAAGTGTATTTTACCCATATGGGAAAATCAGCGGCGTTTTTCAAGATAGGAGAAGGAGCAATCGAGAGTGGGCTGAATATCATTGGTTCCCATGTAGATTCTCCGCGTCTGGATATCAAGCAGATCCCATGCTATGAGGAAACTGGGAATGTTTATCTGGATACACATTATTATGGCGGCATCAAAAAATACCAGTGGTTTGCATGCCCTCTTGCGCTGCACGGCATCGTGGTGAAAAGAGATGGGACGGCAGTGGAAATCTGTATCGGGGAAAAAGAGGATGATCCGGTACTGGTGATCACGGATCTTCTGCCCCACCTTGGAAGAGAGCGTAACGAACAGAAGGTAAAGGATTTTTTTGACGCAGAAAAAATGGATGTATTGGTAGGGAACCAGCCAGTGGGAGAAAGTGTGGCAAAGGAGCAGATTCTAAAGATCCTGTATGAGAAATATCAGATTGAGGAAGAAGATTTCCTGTCAGCGGAACTGGAAGTAGTGCCGGCAGGGAAAGCGAGAGAATGTGGGATAGATAAGAGCATGGTGCTGGCATATGGGCAGGATGACCGGAGCTGTGCATTTTCGTCATTAACCGCTTTATTAGAGTTGGGAGACCATGAAAAACTGGAGAGGACATCCTGCTGCCTTCTTGTTGACAAAGAGGAAACCGGCAGCAACGGTGCCACAGGAATGAAATCCCGGTTCTTTGAAAATGCGGTGGCGGAGATCCTTGCCTTGACCAAGGGCTGCGGCCAGAATAAAAAAATGGAAGAAGATTCTGCAATGGGGGAAAACATCGGACAGGACGGCCTTTTAATGCAGGAAGACAGGACGATGCCTCTGGATCTGAGACTGCGCCGGACGCTTATGAATTCACGGATGCTGTCGGCAGATGTCAGCGCTGCGTTTGACCCGATGTTTGAAAAATATTTTGAGAAGAAGAATTCGGCATATCTTGCCAACGGCCTGGTATTCAATAAATACAGCGGAAGCGGCGGCAAGTCCGGAGCCAATGACGCGAATCCGGAATATATGGCTATGCTTAGAAGAATCATGGAGGGACAACATGTAGTGTTCCAGACCGCGGAACTTGGAGCCGTAGACCAGGGCGGCGGGGGCACCATCGCCTATATCATGGCAAAATACGGAATGGATGTCATTGACTGTGGGATTGCAGTATTAAGTATGCACGCGCCCTGGGAAGTGACAAGCAAGGCGGATCTATATGAGGCAGTGAAAGGGTATAAGGCTTTCTTTTCTTCTTGTTTCTGATCGCAGAAATTGTTTTGGGATCCATGATAAAAAGTATATATGGACAGCGCAGGGCACTGGCAGGACAAATGAAAGAGGTTCTTCCGGTGCCTTTGACTTTAATAAAATTTGATGTTGACATAATGATATTAAAATGATATTATAAATATATAAAAAATAATTAAAATGAATCTGGAAATGCTACAGGCATAATCCAGGAATCTGAATGAGCATTTTTGTAGGGATTCAAAAAGGAGGACAGGAGAGATGAAGGAAATAGTACTTACAAACAAAAAGAATGGTATGGCCATGCTGCTGCTGACGCTGCTGCTTTATATTGCGGCAATTGCAGGCTGTGTAATCGGAGGGATCATCATTGCACACAAAGGTCTGCCTGTTCTGCTGATCATAAGCTGTATCTGGCTTGGGATCGGCTGGATTCCTTTCTGCGGCCTGAAGGTGCTGAAACCACAGGAAGCGCTTGTATTGACCTTGTTTGGGAAATACGTGGGAACGCTGAAAGGAGAAGGATTCTATTATGTGAATCCGTTTTGTTCCAGTGTCAATCCTGCGGCGAAGACAAAGCTGAGCCAGAGCGGCGATGTTGACAGAGGCTCAAGGAAAGCTTTAGCGATTGCAGGCGAATCTGTGTCTGCGAATCTGGAGATGCCGGTAAGCAATAAGATTTCCCTAAAAGTGATGACGCTGAATAACAGCCGCCAGAAGATCAATGACTGCCTTGGAAACCCTGTGGAAATCGGGATTGCCGTAATGTGGCGTGTGACAGACACTGCAAAGGCGGTATTCAATGTAGATAATTATAAAGAATACCTTTCCCTGCAGTGCGACAGCGCGCTCCGTGACATCGTGCGTATCTACCCTTATGACGTAGCTCCGAATGTAGATACTACCGGAGACGGAATTGCGGATGAGGGCAGCCTGCGTGGATCCAGTGAGATCGTAGCTTCTCGTATCCGGGACCAGATCCAGCAGAAGGTTGTAGAAGCAGGCATGGAAATCATTGAGGCACGGATCACCCATCTTGCCTATGCGCCGGAGATCGCGTCTGTCATGCTCCAGCGGCAGCAGGCTTCCGCAGTTGTGGATGCAAGGAAGATGATCGTGGACGGGGCGGTCGGTATGGTAGAGATGGCGCTGAACCGTCTCAGCGAGACACAGATGGTGGAATTGGATGAAGAAAGGAAGGCGGCCATGGTTTCGAATATGCTGGTGGTGCTTTGCGGCAATCATGATGCACAGCCAATCGTAAACGCAGGCAGTCTGTATTAAGATGGGTGATATGAAAAAAAAGCAGGTTCCTCTTAGATTATCCGAAAAGCTATATAATGATATTGCCGCATGGGCGGAAGATGATTTCCGTTCTGTAAACGGGCAGATTGAATATCTGCTGACAGAATGCGTCAGGCAGAGGAAGAAAAACGGAAAGTATGTGTCAGAACATTTGGATGAGCCATTAGAACTGGATATTTGAGCAAGATATAAGGAACTGTAGGAAAATATCCTGAACAGATTGTGCAGGATATTTTCCTACAGTTCTTTTTTTTGTTTTTTTATAATCAAAAAATGTTAGAAATTAACATTTTTTATATGCTTTATGGTGAGAATATTTTGGGGATGCCGAAATAAGACTAAACTCCAAAAATACTGTAAAAATAAGGATATATTTCAATTTTGCCAAATTAAGGCATGTAGAGAATAAATGTTAAAAATGAACATGAATAATGTTGACAATTAACATTCTAAGTGCTAATATGTCAATATAAATGATAGAAATGAACAAAAATGAAAGGAGCAGTGTGAAAATGGGAGAAATTACAACATTAGAATGGAAGGAGGGGGAATTAGTTCTTCTGGATCAGACGATTTTGCCGAATAAGGTTGCTTATGTGGTATGTAAGAATCTGGAGGATGTGTATCGGGCAATACAGACAATGATCGTGAGGGGAGCGCCGGCGATCGGTGTTGCGGCAGGATATGGAATGGTCCTGGCTGCACACGCTTACAAGGGGGAAAAAGGAGATTCTTTCTTCCGGTATATGAAGGAGAAAGGAGAATATCTGAAGTCTTCCCGTCCTACGGCAATCAATCTCATGTGGGCAGTGGACCGGATTTTGGAAAAAATGGAAAAGCGCCGGGAACTGTCCCTGGAAGATCTGAAAAGAGAAGTGGAATCCGAAGCCGTTGCAATCCATGAAGAAGACAAACTCACGAACAGAAGTATTGGGGAGAAGCTGCTTCGTCTTTTAAAGGACGGCGATACCGTTCTTACACATTGTAATGCAGGCGGTCTGGCAACTTCCGGATATGGAACCGCGCTTTCTGTTTTCTATATGGCACAGGAAAAGGGAATGAAGATCAAAGCATTTGCAGATGAAACAAGACCAAGACTTCAAGGCGCGAATCTGACCGCCTTTGAACTGGCACAGCATGGAGTGGATGTTACGCTGATCTGCGATAATATGGCGGCGCTCGTGATGTCTCAGGGAAAGATTGATGCAGTGATTGTAGGATGCGACAGGGTTGCTTCGAACGGCGACACGGCGAATAAGGTAGGAACGTATGGAGTGAGCGTGCTTGCGAAATATTTTCATATACCGTTCTATGTTGCGTCTCCTATATCGACGATCGACATGGAATGTGCGGCAGGCAGTGAGATTCCTATTGAAGAAAGAAGCTGGGATGAGGTACTATGTATTCATGGAGAGTATATCGCACCGAGGGAGATAAAAACATATAATCCTTCCTTTGATGTCACCCCGGCAGAGAATATCACGGCAATTGTTACAGAAAAAGGTATCGTGTATCCTCCTTTTTGCGATAATCTCAAAATGATCATGGGAAAATAAGGCAAGAGTAAAGAAAATGGAGGCTGGCATGAAAACATTTACTGCGGAAGAAAGAAAAAAAATCATCTTGGATTATGTGAAGAAAAACGAATTTGTGGACATCGCTTATTTGAAAAATACGTTGGATGTATCGGAAATGACGATTCGGAGAGATTTGAGAAAACTGGAGGCGGACAACAGCCTGGTGCGCGTTCTTGGCGGGGCGCGGAGTATCCCAAGCGGAATGTACGAAGATCCGGTAGAAAAGCGGGTAAAGTTTCATGCTGAGGAGAAGGAACGGATTGCAAGGTACGCAGCATCAATGGTAAACGAAGGGGATTCCATTTTTATGGATGCCAGCAGTACTATATATGCGATGGCAGAGTATCTTGACGTCCATGTAACTGTCATTACGAATAATATCAGTATTTGCCTGAAATTGAAAGATAAAGAGAAAATAGATGTGATCCTGATCGGAGGAGACTTGAGGAAAAGCGCGATGTCTCTGGTAGGGGCAGAGGCAGTCAGAATGCTGGAAAACTATTATGTAGACAAAGCGTTTTTATCTTCTAAGGCGGTTGATTCAGTACATGGGATTTCGGATGCGACACGGGATGAAGCAGAAGTAAAAAAAGCAATGATCCGTTCTAGCAGAGAGGTTTATTTTTTAGTGGACCACCACAAACTGGAAAACAGGGCATTTTATAAAGTCTGCGGACTGGATGAGATAACGGCTTTGATCGTGGATGAATCAAAAGAGAAATATGTGGAAGAATTTATTACAGAATGTGAAAAAAAGAATCAGCATGTTTATTGCGTAAAGGAGGACATGCTGAAAAAGAAGGAAGGGGTATAAGGATGAAAGAATCATATATCATGAAAAAGATAGCAGCAATTTTATTGTCGGTAGTATTAACGGTAAGCCTTCTTGCAGGGTGCGGCAAAAAAGGCGCATCGGATACAGAGGGAGGACAGGCTTCAGAAGATACAGGAAACAAGGACGGCGGCATCAGCGTATTACTTTTGGTTCCTGGCACTTTGGGGGACAAATCCTTTTTTGACTCGGCGAATGCCGGATTAGGGCTGATTGAAGAACATTATGGAGCAGAAACAAAAGTTGTTGAGATGGGAACAGATATTACAAAATATTCAGCAGCCTTAGAAGATGTTATAAATGAAGGATGGGATGTGATCATTACCGGAGGCGTAAATATTTCTCAGCCGCTTCAGGAGGCTGCAGAAGAATATCCGGATCAAAAATTTATTCTGTATGATGAGAGCGTAGATTTTTCGGACGGAGCCAATTCCAACATTTTCTGTATAACATATAAATGTTATGAAGGCGGATACCTGGCCGGCGTGCTTGCGGCAGGAACTTCTGAAACAAATGAGATCGGCTTTGCAGGAGGGTTTGACATCCCATTGATCAATGACTGGCTTGTAGGTTATATTGAAGGCGCAAAACTGATCAATCCGGATATCAAAGTAAATACAGGATATATGAATAGTTTTACGGATGCGGCAAAAGGAAAAGAGATTGGCGTGGCTTTATATAATTCAGGCGCAGATATCGTATTCCAGGCGGCAGGCGGCGCCGGACTGGGTGTTTTGGATGCGGCAAAGGAGACAGGAAATCATGCGATCGGTACGGATTCTGACCAGTCAGAACTGTTTTCCAGCGATGCAGAAAAAGCGGATGCAATCTATGCGTCTATTCTGAAAAGGGTGGATTTGTCGATCGACAAAGCAATTGGCAAATTTGCAGAGGGCTCTTTGGAATTTGGCGCCGTAGAAATCTATGGATTATCCGATGGCTGTATTGAGATTACCGATAATGAATGGTATCAGAAGAATGTACCTGCGGAGGTCAGAGACAAGATCACAGAAGCAAAACAAAGTATCATAGATGGAGAGGTTGAGATCAAGAGCGCATTTGACATGACGGATGAAGAGGTTGCGAAGCTGAGAGCAGAAGTTCAGCCATAAGCCGGAAAGGTGAAGCGGATGGAGAAGGGCACAGAAATATTAAGCATGAAGAATATCACAAAAATATATAGTAACGGAGTTCTGGCAAATTCTCATGTGGATTTTTCGGTGGGATCATGTGAGATCCATGCACTGTTAGGAGAAAATGGAGCAGGGAAATCAACGCTGATGAAAGTTTTATTCGGGATTGAGCAGCCGGATGAAGGTACGATAGGATTTTTGGGAAAACAGGTAAAGATCGGGTCTTCCGACGACGCGCTGAAACTGGGGATAGGAATGGTGCACCAGCATTTTAAGCTGGTGCCGTCCTTAACAGTGGCGGAGAATATTGTATTGGGAAAAGAACCCAAAAAACATGGCTTTCTGGATCGAAAAAAAGCGGTAGAGATCACGAAGGAGCTTTCCGAACGGTTTCGGTTTGATGTGGATCCGTCTGCTTGTGTCCAGGATTTGTCTGTAGGAAAAAAGCAAAAGGTTGAGATCCTGAAAGCATTGTATCGTGATGTGAAGCTATTGATCCTGGATGAACCGACTGCGGTCCTGACCCCGCAGGAGACGGAAGAACTGTTTGAGCAGTTAAATAAACTAAGAGAAGCCGGCCTGACGATCATTTTTATTTCTCATAAATTAAACGAGGTAAAACAAATCTGCCAGCGGATCACGATCATGCGTCATGGAAAGAGCGTAGGGACTTATGATGTTGCAGGCCTTACAGTGGAAGATATCTCTAGGCTGATGGTTGGGCGGGATATTATACTGGATATCGACAAAAAAGCGGCAAAGCCTAAAGAAGCACGCCTTTTTGTAAAGGATTTAAGTTGTAAAAATGAAGCTGGCAGGCAGAGTTTGGACGGGATTTCTTTTTCGGTACGCAGTGGAGAAATTCTTGGGATTGCAGGTGTGGAAGGCAGCGGACAGGAAGAGCTGGTGGAGCTGATCACTGGTATGAAACCTTTAGATCAGCATGGAGGAGAGATCAGGCTTCGCGCCGTTTTGCCAAATGGGAATGAAGTGGAATCAGAGCCGGTATCGGTGCGTGGGCTGTCAGTCAAACAGATCCGCCAGAAGGGAATCTCTTATATACCGGAAGACCGCATGATTTACGGATGTGCCGGACATGTGAGTATTCGGGAAAATCTGATTTCCAGTATTTACGACTCCAAAGAAATCAATTCTGGTCTTTTTTTGAACCAAAAGAAGATTGGCCAATGGGTACACAATGCGGTTGAAAATTATGATATTCGGTGCGACAGCGCTTTGGATGAAATCGGTATGCTCTCAGGCGGGAACATGCAGAAAGTAATCGTGGCAAGAGAGTTTTCTACAAATCCGGCCGTTTTGATCGCAGATCAGCCGACGAGGGGAGTTGACGTGGGCGCCATTGAATTTATCCATAGAAAAATCGTAGAGATCAGAGACCAGGGATGTGCCGTTTTATTGGTTTCTGCTGATCTAAATGAAGTATTGGAACTCTCAGACAGTATTCTTGTGATGTGTCAGGGGAAAATCTCCGGGTATTTCCCATTTGCAAAAAAAGTAAGTGAAGAGGAATTGGGATATTACATGCTCGGAGTAAAGAAACAGCCCGAAGAAGAGCTAAGGAGGGCATACAGTGAAGAATAAGAAAAGAATGATGACATGGTTTGAACTGTTGAGGACTTTTCTTGCTGTGGGGATAGCGGTAGGCTTTGCCGTTGTGATCATATTTCTGGTAAGCGGACAGCCTTTGGAAGCAATGTATAAGTTTTTTGTTACTCCGCTGATTTCTTTCCGGTATCTGGCGAATATTATTGAATTGATGACGCCGCTATTATTTACGGGGCTGGCAGTGACGTTTATTCTGCAGACAAAGGTGTATAATCTGGCGGTAGAAGGGATGTTTTATGCGGGAGGCCTGGCGGCGGCTATGGCAGCCACTTTGATCAAGATGGATTCCGGGCTTCATGCTGTTTTGGCGTTATTGGCGGGTCTTGCGGCGGGAGCTGTGATCGCGTTTTTGCCGGCCATATTGAAGCTGAAATTTGAGGCAAATGAGATTGTTTCTTCTTTGATGTTGAATTACATCTTGTTTTATATTGGCGATTTTATTTTAAAAACTTATATGAAAGATCCCAAAAGTACCCATGTGGCTTCATTAAAATTTGCAGAAACGGCAAGGTTATTTGAATTTACCAAAGGAATCCATTTCGGGCTGGTCATTGCAGTCGTTTTGATCGTGGCGGCATGGCTCTTTTTATATCGGACAAGGTGGGGTTATGCGCTTCGGATGTGTGGGGAAAATAAGAATTTTGCCCAATATTCCGGAATCGGAGTTATGGGAACGATTCTTCTGTCACAGATGATCGGCGGCGCGATTGCCGGTCTGGGCGGCGCCGTTTATATGATGGGGTCTCAGCAGCGTTTTAACTGGGAGTGGAGATCCGGATATGGTTGGGATGGTCTGATCATTGCGATCATAGCCAGAAACAATCCGAAACTTGTGCCCATAGGAGCGTTCCTTCTTGCGTATCTGCGTATTGGTTCTGATATTATGAGCCGGGGAACAGATGTGCAGAACGAAGTGGTTTCTATTATTCAGGGAGTGATCATTATATTGATCGCAGCTACGGGATTTTTATCAGATTATAAGAAAAAGCTTACGGTAAAAATGATAAGAAGCGCGGCTAAGGAGGATTGATGATGAAAGTATTAGAGATAGTGACTTCGATCAGTTTCTTGTTTTCGATTATCCGAATGACAACTCCTATCCTATATGCGTCCATGTCCTATATGGTTGCGGATCTGGCCGGGACTGCAAATATTGGGATTGAAGGAATGATGCTGACCTGTGCACTGATCGGAGTAGTAGCAAGTGCGGCGATGGGCGGCAATGCATTTCTCGGGCTGATCGTGGCCCTGGCAGTGGGCGCTTTGCTGGGGATCCTGATGTGTTTTATTGTATCGAAACTGAAGACCGACCCGACGATTACTGGTATTGCGTATAATTTAACCGCGGCAGGCGGCACGGTATTTCTTTTATTCCTTGCTGTAGGGGAAAAAGGAATTTCATCTTCGCTTGCGAGTGGAGTACTGCCTCAGGTAGAGATTCCTCTGATCAAAGAGATTCCCTATATCGGCGCGGCGGTTTCGGGACATAATGTGCTGACATATGTGGCCGTACTGTTGGTTTTTGTACTGAGTGTATTCTTGTATAAAACTTCCCTGGGGCTCCACATCAGAAGCTGCGGAGAAAATCCAGAAGCGTTGGAATCTGTAGGGATACATGTGCTGAAAGTGAGATACATCGCGCTGGCGCTTAGCGGAATGCTGGCGGCCATGGGCGGAGTCTATATGTCGATGGGATATGTGTCTTATTTCGTCAAGGATATGACGGCAGGAAGAGGCTTCATTGCGATTGCAGCGGCATCGCTGGGGGGAAATAAACCCATTCCTATGTTGATCGTCTGTCTTCTGTTTGGAATTGCGGACGCTTTTGCAGTGAATCCGGGAACACAGAATATGGGAATTCCGACAGAGCTTGTCAGCACGATTCCCTATATTGTGACAGTGATCGTGCTTGTTATTTATTCTTACAAAAAGATGAAAGATAGAAAAAAAGCGGCTTCGGCCTGAAAGGAAGGAAAGAAATGGAGAAAGTTGTTCCGATCATAGATATCCCATATAACAAGATTGCCAAAAGAGTCATTACCTGCGGAGACCCGGAAAGGGCGGAAAAGATCGCAGGCAGGCTGGATGATATGGAAGTCGTGAAGAAAAGCCGCGAATATTGGACGTTCAATGGTGTATATAAAGGCGTTCCTGTGACGGTTTCCTCGCATGGCGTCGGCGGAAATGGCGCGTCTGTCAGTTTTGAAGGATTAATTTTAGGCGGCGCGAAAGTGATCATCCGCGTGGGAACCTGCGGCACACTGCAGAAAGATATCCCACAGAGTTCCTTGATCATCGCGACAGCAGCCTGCCGTGAGGACGGGATCACTTCACAGTTTATTCCACAGTCCTATCCGGCTGTTGCGTCGATGGATGTAGTTGCGGCAATGCAGAGGACTGCGAAGAAGATGGATCTGGATGTAAGAACCGGAATTATTACAACGTCCGGCCTGTTTTATCCGGGAATGATACCGTCGAATAACCGTCTGCTTTCCGAGGCAGGGGTTTTGGCGATGGAAAATGAAGCTTCCGTGCTGTTTGTGATCGCATCGGTGAGAGGGATCAAGGCAGGTTGTATCATTGCTGCGGATGGTCCGTGTTTTGAATTTGTTGGTTCAGAAGAATTTGACCATTACCCGGAAAAAATGGCGCAGGCCGTGGAGGATGAAATTACAATTGCATTGGAAAGTGTAATTGAGGTAGAAGTGTAAGTAAAGGAGAATAGAATATGAAGACAGGTATCTGGGGGGCAGGGAATATAGCGCATACCCATGCAGAGGCGCTTTTGGCTGCAGGTATTACGGTGGCGGCTATCGTAGATGTGGATGAGGAAAAAGCGAAAGCCTTTGCAGAAGAATTTCATATTAAAAAGTGGGGCTGTGACCCATCCATTTTATTGGAAGAAGAGATTCAGACGGTTCATGTATGTACTCCGCCGAATCTTCATTATGAGATGGTGATGCAGCTTTTGGAACATAGAAAAAATGTTTTGTGTGAGAAGCCGTTGTGTTTTGAAGACGTGCAGGCGGAAGAACTGGTAAGGAAAGCGAAAGAACACGGGGTCGTTTGTGCGATCAATTTTAATGTCCGGTTCCATATGGCATGCCAGAAAGCGAGAAAATTGGTGGAATCGGATGCTTTTGGCAGAGTAAATTTGATCCATGGGAATTATTTACAAGAGTTTAATGCGTTTCCGGCTCCGATCGACTGGCGTTATAATACAAAATTAGCCGGGCGGATGCGAGCTGTGACGGAGATTGGAACACACTGGATGGACATTGCCCAGTATATATCAGGCCAGAAAGTAATGGCGGTTTCGGCAAATTTCGGCAGATTTTACCCGGAACGGTATGTGGAAGAAAACACGATGTATCCTGATTCTAAAAATGGAAAACGGACAGAAACAATCAATGTGATTTCCGAAGATGCGGCTGCTATTAATTTGAAATTTGAAAATGGTGCGATCGGCACGCTTCTTTTATCAGAAATATCTCAGGGAAGAATCAATCGGATCACTTTGGAAGTAACCGGGGAGAAGATGAATCTGTGGTGGAATTCAGAGGATAACAATTTGTTGAATACGGCCGTCAAGGGGAGCGGCGTGAATACAGAAATATTCGGATTTGGAAACGGATTTATGGATACGTTTTGCAGTTTGGTAAAGTCCTTTTATGAAGATGTGAAGAAAGGGTGTATATCAGAGGATCCTGTTTACCCGACCTTTGAAGAAGGAGAAAATATTGTCAAACTTTGTAATGCAATGCTGGACAGTGCGGACTCGGATGGAAAGTGGGTATTGGTTGGATGACGCAGGAAAATGTTAAAACAATGATAGAGAAATTAGATCTGGTCCCGTTGGAAGGAGAGGGCGGTATGTATCGTTATACCTATGCCGGGGCGCCGGATTTAAATGGAAGATCTGTATATAGTGCGATATACTATCTTTTGACGGAACATTCTTTTTCTCATATGCATCAATTGGATGCAGATGAAATTTATCATTTTTATATGGGAGACAGTTTAGAGCTTTTACTGCTTTATCCGGACGGGAAAGCAGAATGCCGTGTCTTAGGATGCGATCTTGCACAGGGGGAAGTTCCGCAGATCCTTGTTCCTGCGGGATGCTGGCAAGGTTCCAGAGTGATACAGGGTGGAAAATATGCTCTGGTGGGGACGACGATGGCCCCGGCTTATGATGCAGAAAAGTATGTGCATGGAGACAGCGAGAAGCTTTGTGAACTGTATCCTGAGGCTGCGGATAAGATTAGGCAGCGCTGCGGAAATGCAGTGGCGCAATGAGGGGAAGGTATGGTAAAAAGGTGGAAAGAGATTTTCATGGTGATTTTGGGTTCCATGATGATGGGGATTGGTATTGACCTCTTTGTTTATGCTGATTTTGGGCTGGATCCATTATCATTATTCGAGGCCGGGCTCGGAAGGGTGCTTCATTTATCATTGGGGAGCGTTTCTCAGATTTTGATGATAACGATTATTGTGATCATGTTTTTTGCCGACAGAGAACGGATTGGAATTGGTTCTGTTTTAAACAGTGTGCTTGTAGGCGCTTTTATTAAACTTTTTTCACCGGTCATTTGTGTGGAAGGACATAGCCTGTACTGGCGTGCTTTGGGATTTTTATGTGGACTTGTTTTGGTGGGAGCTGGGATTGGGACCTATGTGGCGGCCGGATTAGGAGAAGCCGGAATGGATGCACTGATGATGTATTTATCCGGGAAACTGCATAGAAATGTAAATGTTACTAGGGTTGCGATCGATATTCTTTTATCTGTGACCGGATTCCTTTTGGGTGGAAAACTTGGCGGCGCTACGGTCGTTTCGATGTTGGTGAACGGGTATATTATTCAGTTCACGATACAACTTGAGAGTAAAATGCTTTGTAATAGAAAAGAGTGAAATTCTTAAAAGCACGATCGGATGAGGTTTGATGAGGGCAGATGAACAAATCACCTGCCCTCATGCTGACTACAGGATATGTTTTTTGATCGCTTCAAAACTCTCTGTGCTGATCACATGTTCAATCCGGCAGGCATCGGCAACTGCTACTTCCGGATCAACTCCAAGCCGCTCCAGCCAGGAGGAGAGAAGTTTATGCCGTTCATAGATACGGTCTGCGATTTCCTTTCCGCTTTCGGTCAGATAAATAAATCCTTCCGGTGTCACGGTAATATGATTGCTCTCACGGAGTTTTTTCATAGCAACGCTGACGCTGGATTTTTTGAAGTCAAGCTCTGCTGCAATGTCTACGGCACGTACTACAGGGCGGGATTCGCTGAGGATTAATATGGTTTCTAAATAATTTTCCGCTGATTCATTGGTATGCATAAATGAACCCCCTTCCTCTATCTCATATATTTCCATAGTATACCATATCACCTGAAACAGGGCAAATAAATTCTTTCTAAACCTTTTACGCTAAACTTTAAGCTTTGGAATTTTAACGCTGAGGAGCAGCGGCAACCGGATTTAGATTGATTTCTTGATATGGATTTCGTATAATATAAGAGATAGGCAATGTGGAAGAGATATGTTATGAATACTTTTTAATCTATCAGATCGTTCATCTATTTGACAGGAAGGAGAGGGATAGATAAAACATGAAATTATATGTTGTAAGGCACGGGGAGACAGACTGGAATAAGGCACGCAGGGTGCAGGGGCATTCGGATATCCCCTTGAATGAATATGGTATCCATCTGGCCCGGCAGACAGCGGCAGGAATGAAAGATATTCCTTTTGACATGGCTTATACGAGCCCTCTGATCCGGGCAAAGAAGACAGCGGAGATCATATTGGAGGGAAGGAATATTCCGATTTTTGAATCCGAGGGAATCAAGGAAATGGGTTTTGGAGTTTATGAAGGAATGTGCTGCAGCGGTGAACACAAGGCAGCAGACAGCGAGGCGTTTAACCGATTCTTTAAGGATACAGGAAATTATGTGCCAGCAGAAGGCGGAGAGAGTATCCAGGCATTGATGGAACGGACAGGGAGCTTCTTAAAGGAAGTATGTGAGGATGAAAAGCTGCAGGGAAAACATATTTTAATATCTACCCATGGGGCAGCTATGACAGCGCTTTTAAACCATATCCGGGGCAATCTGGAGATTGTAGATTTCTGGAAATGGCAGGTTCCGGCGAACTGTGCAGTGACGGTCGTTGAAGTAAAAGACGGGGTTCCTGCGATCGTGGAAGAAAATAAGATTTATTATAAAGAACCTGTGAGACGTTGGAGCGTGGAATAACAAAAAAGCGGAAACGCCTGAAAAGCCAGAATGTTGGCCTTTCAGGCGTTTTGTGATCCTTAGTCATCCTCTTCCGTCTGTACGGTATAGGTATGACGTTTCCTTGCCATCTCATCATTTTCCAGATATTCATCATAAGTCGTGATCTTATCGATCAGCTTTCCGCCCGGCACGATCTCCATGATCCGGTTTGCCGTGGTCTGTACGATCTGATGGTCACGGGAGGTAAAAAGCAGTACCCCCGGGAACTTGATCATACCATTATTCAACGACGTGATCGCTTCCATGTCCAGATGGTTGGTAGGTTCGTCAAAGATCAGCACATTGGCGCCGGAGATCATCATTTTTGATAACAGGCATCTTACTTTTTCACCACCGGAGAGTACTTTCAAGCGCTTTACGCCGTCTTCGCCGCCAAACAGCATCCTTCCCAGGAAACCGCGGACATAAGTGACGTCTTTGATCTCTGAATACTGGGTGAGCCATTCCGTGATGGTATAATCGCTGTCAAACTCTTCCCCAAAGTCTTTTGGGAAATAGGCTTGTGAGGTGGTAATGCCCCATTTATATACTCCCTCGTCCGGCTCCATCTCTCCGATCAGGATCTTAAACAGCACGGTCTTTGCCAGTTCATTACCGCCTACGAAAGCCACTTTATCATCCCGGTTCAGTGTAAATGTCAGGTTATTCAGGATTTTTTCGCCGTCAATAGTTTTCGACAATCCTTCCACAGAGAGTACTTCGTTTCCAATCTCACGGTTGGGGCGGAAGTCGATATAAGGATACTTCCGGCTGGAAGGCTTGATCTCGTCAAGCTGGATTTTTTCCAGGGCGCGTTTCCTGGAAGTCGCCTGCTTCGATTTGGATGCATTAGCGCTGAAACGGGAAATGAATTCCTGCAGCTCCTTGATCTTTTCTTCTTTCTTTTTGTTGGCCTCCTTCATCTGCCGGATGAGGAGCTGGCTGGATTCGTACCAGAAGTCATAATTTCCGGCATAGAGCTGGATCTTGCCATAATCAATATCTGCAATCTGGGTGCAGACTTTATTCAAGAAATAACGGTCATGGGATACCACGATGACTGTATTTTCAAAATTGATCAAAAATTCTTCCAGCCATGCGATCGCATCCAGATCCAGGTGGTTGGTGGGCTCATCCAAAAGCAGGATATCCGGGTTGCCGAACAATGCCTGTGCCAGCAGGACCTTTACCTTTTCTGCCCCGCCTAAGTCTTTTAAGTATCTGTCATGTAATTCTGTATCAATGCCCAGACCATTTAACAGGGCGGCAGCATCAGATTCTGCTTCCCATCCGTTCATGGTCGCAAATTCAGCCTCCAGCTCGCTTGCCTTGATTCCGTCCTCGTCCGTAAAATCTTCCTTGGCATAAATGGCTTCTTTTTCGCCCATAATCTCATACAGACGGGCATTTCCCATGATGACTGCATCCAGGACCGGAAATTCGTCATATTTTGAATGATCCTGCTGCAGAAAAGAAAGACGCTCACCTGGTGTGATGGCCACGTCGCCATTGGTGGGCTCCAACTGTCCGGATAAAATTTTCAAAAAAGTAGATTTTCCGGCGCCGTTAGCGCCGATGATGCCATAGCAGTTCCCTTCTGTGAATTTGATGCTGACATCTTCAAACAAAGCTTTTTTGCCTACCCTCAAGGTAACATTATTTGCACTGATCATGTATAAACCCTCTATTTTCTAATAAATTCACGTTTTTTGGCCACGCATTCTATTATACATAAAACCTTTTATTTTTCAAGGGAAATATGTGACTTTTGCATCGTGTGACCGTGCAGCGTAGTACACGGTCCGGAAGTAAGCATTAATATGACGATTCACTTGGAACAAAAAAATCCGGATTTAATGTTTGCGAAATCTCAAAAACAGTATATAATAAGCCATAGAAAATATAATGAGTGATATAAAAGGAGTGGAACATGCAGAAAGCAACGATCGTTTTGGAAGGCGGGGCTACCCGGGGAGTATTTACTTCGGGAGTCTTAGACTATCTGATGGAGCAGGATCTATATATGTCGCATGTTATCGGTGTTTCGGCAGGGGCATGCAATGCGGTGGACTATGTGTCCAGGCAGCCGGGGCGGACAAGGGACTGTATGATCCCTACAGATAAAAAGGATAACTACTATTATGGGATCCGTAAATTTGCAAAGGAAAAAAGCCTGATGAACATGGATCTGATCTTTGATGTGTATCCGAATAAGACTCATCTGTTTGACTATGATACCTATTTCCGATCCGAGATGAAGTGTGAGCTTGTAGTGACCAACTGCATGACCGGCAAGGCAGAATATTATGATGAGAGAGAAGACAGGACGAGGCTGATGAAGATCTGCCGGGCTTCCTGCAGTATGCCTTTGCTCACGCCTGTCGTCAGATTGGACGGCATTCCTTATCTGGATGGTGGGCTGGCAGATTCCGTGCCGATCGGACGTGCAAAGACATACGGGAATTCCAAGATCGTGGTGGTCCTGACAAGAAATCAAGGATATCGAAAAGAAGGGGTATCCAAAGGGCTGGCAAAGCTATACAGAAAGGCTTACCGCTTCTATCCGGATCTGGTGCGTACAATCTTGCTCCGGAACCTTTATTATAACCACACGATGGAACAGATCGAGCAGTTGGAGAGAGAAGGCCGGATTTTTGTGCTGCGGCCGCAGATTAAGCCGGTATCGCGGTTGGAGCGCAATACGGAGAATCTGATGGAGTTCTATCGCCATGGGCATGAACTGATGGAACAGGAGTATGCAAGGCTGACACAATACCTGGAGGCATGATGATATGAAAAAGTACAGCTTTTACATTGCCCTATAAAAGTGTATTTATGAAAAGTATGATGGAGGGATGAAGAATGGCAAAGGAAAAGATGAATTATACACAAAACCGGGAACTGTCCTGGCTGCGGTTTAACCAGCGGGTTCTGGAAGAGGCGCGTGCCGAAAGCGTGCCGCTTTTAGAACGGTTAAAATTTGCATCCATTTTTACCAGCAACCTGGATGAGTTTTTTATGATCCGGGTAGGGAATCTGTATGACATGGCGGCAGTAGATAACAAGAAAGTGGATCTGAAATCTGGAATGACACCGAGTGAACAACTGAAAGCGATCTATGCGGCTGCTGCTCCACTTTATAAGGAGAGGGATAAGACATATACGGAGATCTGTAAACAGCTTTCGGCCTATGGGATCAGCGATATGGATATCAAAGATCTTGAGGCACAGGAGAAAAAGTTTGTAAAGAAATATTTTAAGGATCAGATTTTACCGGTACTGTCCCCTCAGATCGTGGATGTGAACCACCCTTTCCCTCATCTTTTAAATAAAGAAGTTTATGTGGTGGCTAACTTAAGGCTGGAAGAACGGAGTATGATGGGGATTGTCCCGATTCCGCAGTTTGTGTCTCCGATCGTCTATCTGCCAGGGCATGATGTGCGCTATGTGCGGATGGAAAAGGTGATCCTGGAATATATGGATCTGATCTTTGGGCAATATCAGGTGTCTGATAAGAATTATATCTGCGTGACAAGGAATGCAGATATCTCTCCGGATGATGATGCCTATGCGGATAATGACGATTTCCGGTTCGTGATGCAGAAAGCGCTGCATAAGAGAAGGAGAAAAGCTGTAGTCCGCCTGGAGACGGCCAGTTCTCTGGGGAAAGAGATGGAAAAGTTTTTCTGTGAAAAATTTAAAATTTCGCAGGAATGTATTTTTAAGACAAAAGTGCCTATGAAGCTGGATTTCATTTTCTCTGTGATTGAAAAAGTACCGGATTCCATGAAGCGTTCTTTGACAGACGAACCATTCACTCCGCAGCCTTCCGGGTCTGTTGCAGAAGGAAGCGTGATGGCGCAGGTGAAAAGAAGGGACATCCTTCTTTCCTATCCATACGAGAGTATGGAGCCGTTTCTACAGCTTATCCGCGAGGCGTCGGTGGATCCGGATGTGATGACCATTAAGATCACGATCTATCGTCTGGCAAAGAAATCAAGACTGGTGGAATATCTGTGTGCAGCAGCAGAAAATGGAAAAGAAGTCACAGCGCTGATCGAGCTGCGCGCACGGTTTGACGAACAGAATAATATTGATTGGGCGGAACGTATGGAAGAAGCAGGCTGCCGTGTGATCTATGGGTTTGAGGGATACAAGGTGCATTCGAAGCTTTGTCTGATTACATATCGGAGCCGGAATGAGATCCGTTATATTACCCAGATCGGAACAGGGAATTATAATGAAAAGACAGCGAAAATGTATACAGACTTTTCGCTGATGACGGCGAACCAGACAATCGGAGAAGACGCGGCAGTATTCTTTAAAAATATGGCGATCAGCAACCTTCATGGGGCATACCAGCATCTGATCGTTTCACCCACCAGCTTAAAGCAGAACGTGCTGATGTTGATGGATGAGGAGATTAAAAAAGGAACGTCGGGCAGGATCCTGATGAAAATGAATTCGGTGACAGATATTGATTTTATCCGGAAAGTAGCAGAGGCATCCCGCGCCGGGGTGAAGATCGATCTGATCGTGCGGGGGATCTGTTGTGTCCTTCCGGGAATTCCGGACGAGACAGAAAATCTGACGGTAACCAGCATTGTGGGGCGTTATCTGGAGCATCCAAGAGTATTCGTATTTGGTACAGGGGATGATAAGAAAGTGTATATCGGCTCGGCAGATATGATGACAAGGAATACAGAGAAACGTGTGGAAGTCGCATGCCCGATCTATGATCCGGGAATCAAAAAACAATTGGTCCGGTATCTCAGTATCATGCTTGCAGACAATGTGAAGGCTCGTTCCATGACAAGTGACGGGACTTACCGGAAAAAGAAGAGTGCAGAACGCTCAGTCTGCGCACAGGAAATTTTTATGAAAGAGGCAATGCATGCGAAACGTCCGGCTCGGATGGAAGAGAAGAAATCTATCTTAGAAAGGCTGCGCAGGGCGGTTCCAAGGCAGCTTAGAAAATAATACAGAAAGGAAAAAACAAATCAGATGAAGTCGATCAGGATAAGCGCGTTCGGCGCAATAAAGGATGGCAGGGAAGCAAAGTTATATACATTGACAAATCATGCAGGGATGTCCGCTGCATTTACGGATTACGGCGGAGCATTGGTGAAACTTCTGGTGCCGGATAAAGACGGGAGATTTCTGGATGTGGTGCTGGGATACAAAGACGCGGCAGGATATGAGGCAGGGGGAGAATCAATAGGGATTCCGGTCGGGCGCAATGCAAACCGGATTGCAGGCGCTTCTTTTGAATTGGGCGGTGTGGCATATGACCTGACACCAAATGAGAATGGAAATAACCTTCACAGCGGGAACGATTTTTATGGGAAGCGTTTTTGGGAGGTCATTGAGGCAGAGGATGACCATATCACTTTCCAGATGCACAGCCCGGACGGGGATCAGGGATTTCCGGGGAGCCTGGATATGAAAGTACGTTGTGAACTGACAGAGGACAATGAACTTCGTTTTACTTATGACGCGGTGCCGGACAAGGACACGGTGATCAATATGACAAATCACAGTTACTTTAATCTGAACGGGCATGACAGCGGAACGATTCTTTCTCATCGGGTGATGTTGGATTCCGATGCATTTACCAGGGCGGATGTCCAGTCGATTCCGACAGGGGAGATTGTGGATGTAACAGGCACTCCTATGGACTTCAGGGACGGACGTGTGATCGGCGCGGATATTGATTCTCCCTATGAAGCTATTTTACTGGGGCAGGGATATGACCACAACTGGGTATTGAAAAATGAAGGAAAGTTTGCTAAAGTAGCGGAAGCAGTTGGAGACAAAAGCGGTATTGTGATGGAAGTGTACACAGACCTTCCAGGGGTTCAGGTGTATACGGGGAATTTTCTGGATCAGGAGCCGGGAAAAGAGGGGGCGGTGTATCCGCGCCGTGCAGGGGTCTGCTTTGAGACACAGTATTTCCCGGATGCTGTCCACCATGAGGGATTTCCAAGTCCAATCTGCAGGGCAGGAGAGGTCTACCATACGGTGAGTGCATACCGTTTTGTCAGTATATCGGGTTAGGAAGGATCAGCAGCATAATTATATGGGGAAAGCAGTATACATAGCAGAGAAACCGAGCGTTGCGCAGGAATTTGCCAAGGCTTTAAAGTTAAATTTCCGGCGTATGGACGGGTATCTGGAGGGTGAGGAAGCCATTGTGACCTGGTGTGTCGGGCATCTTGTGACGATGAGTTATCCCGGAGAATATGACCCTGCATTGAAAAGATGGAGCCTGTACACTCTGCCTTTTCTGCCGGAAGAGTTCAAGTATGAGATCATCCCGGCAGTGGAAAAGCAGTTCCGTATTGTCAGCGGCATCTTGAACCGGAAAGACGTGAAGCGGATTTATGTATGCACCGACTCTGGACGGGAGGGAGAGTACATCTATCGGCTTGTGGAACAGGAAGCCCATGTAAAAGGAAAAGAACGAAAGAGAGTATGGATCGATTCCCAGACGGAGGAAGAGATTTTGCGGGGAATCCGTGAAGCCAAGGATTTATCAGAGTATGATAATCTGAGTGCTTCTGCATACCTGCGTGCAAAAGAAGACTATCTGATGGGAATCAACTTTTCGCGTCTTTTAACATTAAAATATGGTGACAGTATTTCTAGATATCTTCATAAAGAAAAGTCAGACGCCATATCCGTAGGACGCGTGATGACCTGTGTCCTTGGGATGGTGGTGCGCAGGGAACGGGAGATACGGGAATTCGTGAAAACCCCTTTTTATCGGGTGGTCAGTACGGTTGAGGCAAACGGGCAGACTTTTGAAGGTGAGTGGAAGGCCATAAAGGGCTCCCGATGGTTTGAGTCCTTTGACCTATATAAAGAAAACGGCTTTAAAGAGCGTAAGAAAGCAGAGGAACTGGTCGCGTACTTGAGAGAGGGACAGCAGCAATCTTCACAGCCGTTGTCCTGTCAGGTTATTTCTATTGAGAAGAAAAAAGAAAAGAAAAATCCGCCTTTGCTCTACAATCTGGCGGAGCTGCAAAATGACTGTTCTAAGCGGTTTAAGATCAGCCCGGACGAAACACTGCGGATCGTACAGGAACTGTATGAGAAGAAGCTGGTGACTTACCCGCGTACAGATGCCCGTGTACTGTCCACTGCGGCAGCGAAGGAGATCAACCGGAACTTAAACGGGCTGTCGAAATATCCCATGGCAGCTCCCTATCTGCAAGATATCCTGGGATTCGGAAGCTACAAAGGGCTCTCTAAGACACGGTATGTAAATGACAAGCAGATCACGGACCATTATGCAATCATCCCGACAGGGCAGGGGCTTTCGGGATTGCAGTCTGTGTCCGCCATGTCACGGAATATTTACGATTGTATCGTGCGGCGTTTTTTGAGTATTTTTTATCCGCCGGCCGTGTATCAAAAAGTGTCGGTTGTGACAAAAATAAAAGAAGAAAGTTTTTTTTCCAGCTTTAAAGTATTGGTGGAAGAAGGCTATCTGAAAGCAGCAGGGGTTCCTCAGGCAAGAAAAGCGGAGAAAGACGGTGCACAGGATGCTCAGAATATAGATACAGCATTATTCCAGGCGGTACAGGGACTGCGGAAAGGAGCAATGCTTCCGGTAAAATCATTGGAAATCAAGGAGGGGGAAACGTCACCGCCAAAGCGCTATAATTCCGGCTCTATGATCCTGGCAATGGAAAATGCAGGGCAGCTTATCGAAGATGAAGAACTGCGTGCCCAGATTAAGGGAAGCGGGATCGGAACCAGTGCTACCCGTGCTGAGATTTTGAAAAAATTAATGAATATCAAATATCTTGCGCTGAATAAAAAAACGCAGATCATCACACCGACCCTGCAGGGAGAAATGGTCTATGATGTGGTGGATCATTCGATTAAATCCCTGCTCAATCCGGAGCTGACCGCAAGCTGGGAAAAGGGGCTGTCTTATGTGGCAGAAGGCGATATTACACCAGAGGAATACATGCAGAAACTTACGCATTTTATTGTCAGCCGTACGGATGGAGTCAAAAACCTGCAAAACCAATTTCAGCTCCAGGCTTGTTATGATAGGGCGGCAGGTTACTACAAGAAAAGTAAATAAAGATCAGATGTTCATATAGATATACAGAGGGAATTTATTTACAGTGCAGGTCAGTTACAAAAATTATGGGAGGTATCAGCATGAAAGCAATGACTGTGCAGGAACTTTATACATTGGATGAAACGATCGCAAGACCATTATTTGACGGGGTTATGTATCCCTGGGAGGTGCTTCCGAAAATCAGTGCGTTTATTTTAGAACTCGGCGCCGCGCTTTCCGAGGATGACTATGAAAAGCGTGGGGAGAATGTCTGGGTTGCAAAATCCGCCAAAGTTGCACCTACTGCATTTATTAACGGCCCTGCGATCATCGGGAAAGATGCAGAAGTACGCCATTGTGCATTTATCCGGGGGAATGCTATTGTCGGGGAAGGTGCTGTGGTGGGCAACTCTACAGAGTTGAAAAATGTGATTTTGTTTAATAAAGTACAGGTTCCTCATTATAATTATGTGGGGGATTCTATCTTGGGATACAAATCTCATATGGGTGCAGGCTCGATCACATCGAATGTAAAATCAGATAAAAAGCTGGTAGTTGTAAAATCACCGGAAGGGAATATCGAGACAGGTATGAAAAAATTCGGAGCCATGCTGGGAGATGAGGTTGAGGTTGGATGCGGCAGTGTCCTGAATCCCGGGACAGTTGTAGGGGCACATACAAACATTTATCCGTTGTCCTCTGTCAGAGGGTTCGTGCCAGGCAATAGCATCTATAAAAAGCAGGGTGAAGTAGTGGAGAAAGCAGAGTAAAAGGGAAACAGGCAATTCACTCAGGAAATTGTATACATGCAGGCAATAAGGTCTGCGTAGTAAAAAAGTGGCTTTTTGGAAAAACGGAGGATAGAAGATTGGGACAGATACAAAGTATTGGATTTATTGGCGTGGGCATCATGGGAAAGTCGATGGTGCGCAATTTGATGAAAGCAGGGTTTGAGCTCCACATCTATGCAAGGACAAAGGCGAAAGTGGAAGATGTGATCCAGGAAGGCGCTGTTTTCCACGAAAGTATTGCAGATTGTGTAGAAGGCCGGGACGCGGTGATCACGATCGTGGGATTTCCACAGGATGTGGAAGAGGTTTATTTTGATGCTGGCAATATCCTGGATCATGCCAGGAAAGGTGCTTATCTGATCGATATGACGACCACCAGCCCTGAGATTGCACAGAAGATTTATCAGACAGGAAAAGAAAAGAATTTCCATGTACTGGATGCGCCGGTGACAGGAGGAGATACGGGGGCAAAGGCAGGAACGCTTTCCATTCTTGTGGGAGGTGATGAAGAGGACTTTCATGCCTGTATGCCTTTGTTCCAGGCTATGGGGACAAATATCAATTATCAGGGCAGGGCTGGCAGCGGGCAGCACTGTAAGCTGGCAAACCAGATCATGATCGCGGGGGCGCTTTCAGGTGTGTGTGAAGCGCTGGCCTATGCAAAGGAAAAGGGATTGGATCTGGATACTGTCCTGCGTTCGGTGTCATCCGGGGCAGCGGGCAGTAAACAGCTAGACAGCCTGGGGCCTAAAATCTTGAAAGAAGATTATGCGCCGGGATTCTTTATGAAGCATTTTATTAAAGACATGAGGCTGGCATTGATCGAGGCCAATATGAGCGGTCTGGATCTTGGGGTGTTAAGCCAGGTACTTGCGAATTGTGAAGAATTGGAAGCAGAAGGAATGGGGAATTTGGGAACGCAGGCGTTGATGCAGTATTATGCAATGGTGCAGGAGATCAGCCCGGACGAAGAGGAATATACAGATCATGCCTTATAGTGAAAAGAACAGATGAGGAGTATGAAATTATGCTGGAGATTCAGGAATTAAGCAAATCTTATGGAAAGCACCTGGCCGTTGACAAGGTTAGTTTTTTCGTGCCAGACGGACAGGTTGGGATTCTGCTCGGGCCTAATGGCGCGGGAAAATCTACGATCATTAAGAGCATTGCAGGGCTTTTACGATATCAGGGAAGGATCGGGATCCAGGGGATTTCCTCCAGGACTCTGGAAGCGAAAAAGATCTTTGGCTATGTGCCGGAGATTCCTGCCATGTTCGATGCGCTGACTGTCCGGGAGCATATAGAGTATATTCGAAAAGCGTACAGCAGCGCTATTACTGATGCGGAAGCCGATGCGCTTTTGGAACGCTTTGAATTGGGAGATAAGCAGGATAAGCTGGGAAATGAGTTGTCCAAGGGGATGATGCAGAAGGTCAGTATCTGCTGTGCGCTTGCCATAAAGCCCCGGGTCATGCTTTTGGATGAGCCTATGGTGGGGCTGGATCCGCAGGCGATCAAAGAGCTGAAAAAAGTTGTGCTCGAATTGCGCAGCCAGGGGGTGACCGTATTGATCAGCACCCATATGCTGGAGATGGTAGAAGAATTGTGGGATATTATGTTTGTGATGGACAAAAGCCATATTGTCGGATCTTATCGGAAAGCGGACGTAGGCGAGAAGGATCTGGACGATCTGTTCTTCGAGATGACGGGTGGTGGAGAATCATGAAAGCATTAGTGTATCTTACCTGGAGGTCTTTTGTAAATAATATCAAACGTGCTGTGAAAAAACCAGTTACACTGATCCTGATGATATTTCTGGCATCCTACATGGTTTATGTAGCTTTCGTGATGGGAAGGCTGGCGATGGATCTTAGATTTGATTCCGTCCAGGGAATGGTGGTATTGATCTCTATATGGACTATCTATGTTTTCCTGACAAATTTTATTGGCTATGCATCAAAAAAAGGCGTGATATTCCGGCCGGGACATACACATTTTGTATTTCCTGCGCCCATTAGCCCGAAACTGATCCTCGTGTACAGTGCATGGATGAATTATCTGCTGTCTGTTGCCGTGAACCTGCTGTTTGTAGTGGCAGGATTGACGGTTTTCGGTGTGGAACTCTGGAGGATGCTTTTGTTTTTTGTGGTGGGGTGTATCCTTGAACTTTTACTGGAAGGGAGCCTTATGGTATTCTTGTATACAAATGAGAGCCTTCCGGAAGGGGTCTTGAAAGGGCTGTGCAATGCAATGAAAGGATTTCTTGCCGCAGTCACGCTGTTTTTTGTCTGGTATTTTTATCGGGAAGGATTCACACTGGAATCGTTTTCCGCATTCTTTGACTGGCCTGGGCTGCAGATGGTTCCGGTCGTGGGATGGAATATTGCGGCATACAGGTTGATTTTGTCAGGCCCGACGCAGCTGAATGTCATTTGTACGGTTTTATATGTATTGACTGTAGCAGCCATGTTTTTAGCGGCGTGGAAAATGAAATGCGGGGGCGGATATTTTGAGGATGCTGCGAAATTTGCGGATGATTATGCAGAAATGCGTAAGAAGAAAAACAGTGGGGAGATGGTTACCGGCATCGGAGAAAAGAAAAAGAAATTCCGCAGGATATCGGGAAACTATCAGGCCAGCGGCGCAAAGGCTGTTTTTTACCGACAGCTTCTGGAATATAAAAAAGAACGCTATTTCATATTTTCTAAAGTGACGCTCATCAATTTGATCGTGTCCTTGCTCCTGGCATTTGCTTTCCGGGAAAATGCGGTAGAATCCGGAGTCCCACAGATGTTCCTGCTGGGCATCATTGCTTACATGACTCTGGTGATGTCTGGTGTTACAGGAAAGTGGGAGGCAGAGCTGAAAAGTCCCTATCTGTTTTTGATACCGGATACACCGGTCAGAAAGCTGTGGTATGCGACTTTAATGGAGCATGTGAAGGCTCTGGCCGACGGGCTGTTGTTCTGTATCCCTATTGGGGTCATGTGGAGGATCTCACCAGTTCTGGTCATGCAGGCAGTTCTGATCTATATGGTGTTGCAGGCAAATAAAATGTATACAAAGGTGGTTGTCCAGTGCCTGATAGGAGATTATCTGGGCAGGACAGTACAGGATCTGGTACGGATTTTCATACAGATGTTTATTATCGGCATTGGTGCTCTAGCGGCTGTTTTGGCGGGGATTTTAATAAATTTAAATTTAGTCTTCCCAATCGTGCTGATTTATAGTATGATATTAACCATGCTCATGGGGGCGCTGGCATCTATCCGGTTTGACTCCATGGAGCAGATGGATTGAGAGGGCGTTCATAAAGTTTCTCGATCTGTCGTTACAGTTGATTTTCCGGCAATACTGATTGGCGGAGCACTCTGATGAAGAAGGAGGTAATGGATATGTTGAATGACAATTTTGTGACATTGGAAATCGGCAAGGCAAAGAATATTGCCCTGGTTGCCCATGACGGTAAGAAGGCTGAGCTGGTAGAATGGTGTGATGAAAATAAAGATATTTTGAAGAGCCATTTTCTCTGCGGAACGGGAACTACGGCGAAGCTGATCGCGGAGAAGACCGGTCTGCCGGTGAAAGGGTACTGCAGCGGCCCGCTGGGGGGAGACCAGCAGATCGGGGCAAAGATCGTGGAGGGCAAGATTGATTTTATGATTTTCCTGTGGGATCCGTTGGAGGCGCAGCCTCATGACCCGGATGTAAAGGCATTGCTGCGTATTGCGGTAGTATATGACATCCCGATTGCAAATAATCTGGCAACTGCTGATTTTATGCTGAGTTCAAAGTACATGAGCGAACCATACAGCCGGAAAGTGGAGAACTTTAACAAAACGATTCAGGAACGTGTGGAACGTATGAAGTAGGATGCAAGATAGAAGACATGAAATCAACGTATTTTTATTGACACGGAGGAAACTCCGTGTTAAACTATGCAATAGTGCTTTAACGCTTTAAAGTTTAACGCTTTAAAGTAAATTAGCGTGTATGAACAGGCTGGCACATATTGGCGTCCCATCGAAAAGCTTTTGTATAGTCCAGGCAGGTGCAAAAGTATTTTCGGGGGATCCATATATCTGGCAATATTTCATTGCCGTCTATAAAAAGAAATGAGGGTAAGGGATATGGTAGTGAAGTTGATTTTGTTGATTGTATTTTTTGCGGTAATGGTATCTGTGGGGATGTATTCCCGCAGACATGCTACCAGTGTAGACGGATTTGTCCTGGGTGGACGTTCTGTGGGGCCATGGCTGACTGCATTTGCATATGGAACCTCCTACTTTTCAGCAGTAGTATTTGTGGGATATGCCGGGCAGTTCGGGTGGAAGTATGGGATTGCGTCTACCTGGATCGGTCTTGGCAATGCAGTGATCGGAAGCCTGCTTGCATGGGTAGTATTAGGAAGAAGGACGAAAGTCATGACACAGCATTTAAATTCCAAGACAATGCCGGATTTTTTTGGGGAACGGTTTGGAAGTGAGTCTTTGAAAGTTACGGCTTCTGTAATTGTATTTATTTTTTTGATTCCTTATACGGCATCAGTGTATAATGGATTATCCCGTTTGTTTGGGATGGCATTTCAAATTCCCTACAGTGTCTGTGTGATCGTGATGGCAGTCTTTACGGCGGTCTATGTGATCCTGGGAGGCTATATGGCGACAGCTATTAATGATTTTATCCAGGGGATCATCATGCTGATTGGGATTGTAGCGGTCATCGGCGCTGTTTTAAGCGGCCAGGGCGGTTTTTTGAATGCATTGCAGACGATGGCACAGATTCCAAGTGATGTACCGGTTACACAGGGTCAGCCAGGGGCATTCACATCCTTTTTCGGGCCGGATCCGTTGAATCTGCTTGGGGTGGTCATCCTGACATCTCTGGGTACATGGGGGCTGCCGCAGATGATTGGCAAGTTCTATGCGATCAAAGATGAAAAGTCGATTAATACAGGAACCGTGATCTCCACGCTTTTTGCTGTTGTCGTGTCCGGGGGATGCTATTTCCTGGGTGGTTTTGGAAGGCTGTTTGATAATCCGTCCATTTATAATGAAGAGACAGGGGCGGTGATTTTTGACAGTATTATTCCTTATATGCTGTCTACTCTGCCGGATATCCTGATTGGGATTGTTGTGGTGCTGGTACTGTCTGCGTCTATGTCCACACTGTCTTCCCTGGTTTTGACATCAAGTTCTACCATGACGCTGGATCTTTTGAAAGATCGTGTGCTGAAAGATATGGATGAGAAAAAGCAGGTTGTGGCCATGCAGATCCTGATTGTATTCTTCATTGTAGTTTCTGTAGTGATCGCGTTAAATCCACCGACCTTTATTGCACAGCTTATGGGAATTTCCTGGGGGGCGCTGGCCGGTGCATTTTTGGCGCCGTTCCTTTATGGCCTGTATTGGAAAGGCGTGACAAGAGCAGCAGTGTGGGCCAGCTTTGCATCAGGCGTAGGGATTACGGTATCCAATATGTTTATCGGATATATTGCTTCACCGATCAATGCCGGAGCGTTTGCGATGATCGCAGGGCTGATCGTGGTTCCTGTAGTGAGTGTGGTAACTCCGAAAGTGGATAAAGAAAAAGTAGATAAGATCTTTACATGTTATGATGAGAAGGTTACGATCACAAAGAAAAGATCTCTGGAAGCATAAAGGATGCGAAGCTAGATCAGCCGCTGGATGGTTTTGATAGGATTCCTCGCCGGATAAGGCGGGGAATTTTTTACGTGATTCAATAGATTTGACTTTTTTGTATGGCAGTGGCAGATGCCAATGTATTTTTAGGCATATGAGTGTGTATATATCTTTATGATAATAAAAAAGCTGCCAAAAAAATTGACAGCTTTTTTATAGGTTTATGATTTTACAAATAATGGAAGTCCAGTAAAACCGACAGTTTTAACAGAGCAGATAACGGGAATCGAACCCGCCTCTCCAGCTTGGGAAGCTAGCATTCTACCAATGAACTATATCTGCACATGCTCATTATAATACCCGGTGGAAAAAAATGCAAGGAAAAATATAAAAAAATATTAAAAAAAATTAAGTCTGAAAAATATAAAGGATAATATAAAATATTCTGAAAATATCAATCGAAAAAATAGTTGAGAATAGTTGAAGAGTGTGGTAAGCTAAATTCAGCCGTAGAAGATATTACGGGGTTCTGTACAGCGTTTCTGTCTGTACGGCAGGCATTTACTTATATCTTTACATGATCTTTATATGCGGATCATGATATTCACAGTTAACATTCACACGAATTCCCAGATGTATATGGAGAACGAGTATTGTATCAGAATGAGTCGGTCTGTCCTTAATGAAAGGAGGGGTGGCAGAAATGGATTGAAAAAAATATAGATTTTTGGTTGACATTTTAGAGTAATTATAATAGTATATCAGTATGGCGAACAATTGTTCGGTGCAGAAGGAGAATGGAATATGGCAAATGTAGTTGAAGATAAGAAGAAAGCGTTAGATGCAGCGATTGCAAAGCTGGAGAAGGATTTTGGGAAAGGAACTGTAATGAAGCTGGGTGATTCCAGCGCTCATGTGAATGTGGAGACAGTGCCTACAGGGTGTTTGAGCCTTGATCTGGCGTTGGGGCTGGGGGGAGTACCGAAAGGACGTGTAATTGAGGTGTACGGCCCAGAGTCCAGTGGAAAGACTACGGTCGCGCTGCATATGATAGCAGAGGTCCAGAAGAGAGGTGGGATTGCAGGCTTTGTGGATGCAGAGCATGCATTAGACCCGGTCTATGCGAAGAATATTGGCGTAGATATTGATGAACTTTATATCTCCCAGCCAGACAGCGGAGACCAGGCATTGGAGATTGCAGAGACGATGGTCCGCTCTAACGCGATTGATATCATTGTGATCGACTCTGTTGCGGCGCTTGTGCCCCGCCAGGAAATTGAAGGTGATATGGGAGACAGCCATGTTGGCCTGCAGGCGAGGCTGATGTCCCAGGCGCTGCGGAAGCTGACTCCGGTTATCAGCAAGTCAAACTGTGTTGTGATTTTTATCAATCAGCTCCGTGAGAAAGTTGGTGTAATGTTTGGGAATCCGGAGACTACGACAGGAGGACGTGCGCTGAAGTTTTATGCATCTGTCAGAATGGATGTGCGTAGAATCGAGACATTGAAGCAGAGCGGCGAGATGGTCGGGAACCGCACACGTATCAAGATCGTGAAGAATAAGATTGCGCCGCCGTTTAAAGAAGCGGAATTTGATATTATGTTTGGAAAAGGGATTTCCCGTTCCGGTGATATTCTGGATTTGGCGGCGGGTATAGATATTATTAAGAAAAGCGGTTCCTGGTATGCATATGAAGGGGAAAAGATCGGACAGGGCCGTGAGAATGCCAAGGCTTATCTGGAATCCAATCCACAGGTGATGGAGGCGGTAGAGAAGAAAGTACGGGAGCATTATAATTTAGAAGGGGCGGATAAGAGCGAGGCTTCGGATGATCTAAAGCTGAAGCCGAAGGAGAAAGCCTCTGGAAAGACATCAGATAAAGGCTCTGTAAAGGGTGCTGGGAAAACTAGTGAAAAGGCTTCGGATGAGGAAGCTGGAAAGACAGGGGCGATATCAGAAGAGAGTGTTGTAAAAGCAGGAGAAGTAACAGAGCAGGCTGCTGCAAAGGCAGAAGAAAAGAAATCCAGGAAGAGCACTGTAAAGGCAGAGTTATGAATGCCTGGAAACAAAATTGAGGAACTTTCATGATCGTGACAAAAGTGGAATCAGTGACAAAAGCAAAGTTTAAAGTGTATTTGGACGGGCAGTTTGCCTTTGTGTTATACAAAGGGGAACTGTCGCGTTTTGGAATCAGTGAAGAGGAAGAGCTTTCGGAAGAGGTTTATGCACAGATTAGAAAAGATGTGGTTTTAAAGCGTGCAAAGCTGCGCGCCATGCATCTTCTTACGGATATGGACCGTACGGAGGCCGGGCTTCGGGAAAAATTACTTCAGGGAATGTACCCGGAGGATCTTGTCGAAGAAGCGCTTTCCTATGTCCGTTCCTTTGGTTATCTAAATGATCTGCGTTATGCAGAAAACTTTATAGAAAGTAAAAAAGACAGTAAGAGCAGGAAAGAAATCTATGCTCTTCTTAGCAGAAAAGGAGTACCTGCTGAGCAGATTGAACAGGCATTTGATACCTGTTATTCTGATCATGGAGAGCAGGAAGCAATCCGTTGTATTATCCGAAAAAAAAGGATGGATATTTCCAGTGCATCCCGGGAAGAAATCCAGAAATTTTGCGGATATCTGGCGCGTAAAGGTTTCCGGTATGAGGAGATTTTACGTGCTGTGCAGCAATAGCCGTGAAAAAGTTATTAGTAACAATTCACGGCCTGGCCGCCCGTGGATAGTAAGTTGTCAAACACTTTCCAGGTAAAAATCTCAAGAATGCTTGACAGAGTTGTGAAAACAGTATAAAATTTAACTGTTGTATTTATCATAAATGTACAATGAAAATTAAATAAGGAGGTGCTCCTGTGCAAATAGCATTGAGTATTGCTATTGTTATTGCTGTAGCCCTCGCGTTGATAGCAGGCGTTGTCACATATCTTGCCACGGTCTCCAAGCTGAAGAATGATGCAGATTCCAAGATTGGGAATGCAGAATCAAGGGCAAGAGAAATCATAGACGATGCCGTAAAAACTGCTGAAGCAGCGAAGAAAGAAGCTCTGTTAGAGGTTAAGGAAGAGTCTATCAAGACAAAGAATGACCTTGAAAAAGAGACGAAGGAGAGACGGACAGAATTGCAGCGCTATGAAAAAAGGGTGCTTGCAAAGGAAGAGTCTGTTGACAAACGTGCCGATGCAATGGAACATCGCGAAGCGAAATTTACAGCAAAAGAAGAGCAACTGAAGCAGCGAGAAATCAAAGTGGAAGAACTCGAACAAAAAAGAGTACAGGAACTGGAAAGAATCTCAGGACTTACCTCCGAACAAGCAAAAGAATATCTGTTGAAAACTGTTGAAGATGATGTGAAGCATGACACAGCCAAGATGGTCAGAGAGTTGGAGCTGCAGGCAAAGGAAGATGCGGATAAGAGGGCGAAGGAATATGTCGTCAACGCAATCCAGAGATGTGCGGCAGATCATGTGGCAGAAACTACGATTTCTGTAGTACAGCTCCCCAGTGATGAGATGAAAGGAAGGATTATCGGAAGAGAGGGACGGAATATCCGTACTCTTGAAACACTGACCGGTGTAGAGTTGATTATTGATGATACGCCGGAGGCTGTTGTTTTGTCCGGATTTGACCCGATTCGCAGGGAAGTTGCCAGAATTGCCTTGGAGCGGCTGATCGTGGACGGCCGTATCCATCCGGCCAGGATTGAAGAGATGGTGGAGAAGGCTCAGAAAGAAGTGGATGCAATGATCCGGGAAGAAGGGGAAGCCGCGGCATTAGAAGTTGGTGTGCCGGGAATCCATCCGGAGCTGATCCGTCTCCTTGGACGTATGAAGTTTAGGACAAGTTACGGACAGAATGCATTAAAGCATTCCATTGAAGTTGCGCAGCTTTCAGGACTGTTGGCTGGAGAGATCGGATTAGATGTCCGTATGGCGAAGAGGGCAGGCCTTTTACATGACATTGGGAAGTCGATTGACCATGATGTGGAAGGATCCCATATCCAGATTGGTTCCGACCTATGCCGGAAGTATAAGGAATCGCCGACTGTCATCAATGCGGTAGAGTCCCATCATGGAGATGTAGAACCGCAGACTTTGGTTGCATGCGTTATTCAGGCGGCTGATACTATTTCAGCAGCAAGGCCAGGAGCCAGAAGAGAAACCATCGAAACATATACGAACAGATTAAAACAATTAGAAGAAATCACCAATCAGTTTAAGGGTGTAGATAAGTCTTTTGCTATTCAAGCAGGTAGAGAGATTCGAGTTATGGTAGTTCCAGAGCAGGTATCGGATGATGATATGGTACTTATGGCCAGAGATATTGCAAAGCAGATAGAATATGAATTGGAGTATCCAGGACAGATTAAAGTAAATGTGATCCGTGAATCACGGGTAACAGACTATGCAAAGTAACAATAATCGGACCGGCTTAGAAAGTACAGCCCTTGTCAGAAGACAAGGGCTTTTCTTTATCCGGCCTATCGTGAGGGAGCGCTATCTTGTTATGACAGGAGGAAAGACAATGAGTGAAGAAATTAAACGTGTGAAAAGGGAATTAAAATATAAAGGCACGATTCTTGAATTTTATCAGGATACGATGGAGATCAATGGAACGCATACGGCAATCTGGGATTTTATCAGGCATAAAGGGGCTGCCGCGGTAGTGCCAGTGACAGAAGACGGGAAGATTCTGATGGTCAGGCAGTATCGGAATGCATTAGACAGATATACGCTGGAGATTCCGGCAGGCGCGCTGGATTCGGAGGATGAGCCTGGAATTTTGTGTGCGGGACGGGAATTGGAGGAAGAGACAGGGTATCGTTGTGAAAATCTGGAGTGGCTGATTACCCTGCGTACCACAGTTGCCTTTTGCAATGAGAGGATTGAAGTCTATGTAGCCAGAAATCTGATTCCATCAAAGCAGCATTTAGATGAGGATGAATTTATTGACTTAAAGGCCTATACGATAAAGGAATTGAAAGAGAAGATTTTTAACGGTGAGATTGAAGATGGCAAGACAGTATCTTCCCTTATGGCATATGCGGTAAAATATGGCATATAATGAAGTATCGGGAAGATTGGAGGAAAGCCTGTGAAGATACTTCGTTCAAGGAAGCAGATGTTTGCTTTTTTTATGCCGGGGTTCCTGCTTGGGATTTTATATGTTAATTTTGTTGTAAAACAATACATTGCAGAACCAGGGATTTTCAGTATCTATTTTCTAAAACAGTATGCAGCAGTGGAGATTATTGCCGGGGAATATATGCTGTATCTCTTGCGGGTACGCGTTCTTCCGTGTGCATTCCTTGTAGGATTGGCATTTACAAAAATGAGAAAAGTCTCTGCAGTCGCTTTTCTGCTTTGGACGGGCTTTTCCAGCGGCATGCTTCTTACCATGGCGGTCATTGGTATGGGAGTGAAAGGGATCATACTTTGTGTCGTAGGAATCCTGCCCCATTTCTTATGTTATATCCCGGCCGCTATCGTAGTTTTATGGTATTGCTGGATGTACCCTCAGAACCGGTGGAACAAGCAAAAAACGGTTTTTGTGATATTGATGGGGATGATGGGACTTATTTTGGAGGCACATGTCAATCCGGTATTGATGAAAGCTTTTTTAGGAACGCTTTAAATGGTTCTTTAAGATTCTGAAGATAAGGAGCATAAGGGCATGGATGGAAATATATTGATTGTGGATGATGAAAAAGAGATTGCGGATCTGATCGAAGTATGCCTGCAGAATGACGGATTTACGGTTCAGAAATGCTACAACGGCATAGAAGCCTTAAAGTGTATTGAATCTACAGTGTATGATCTGGCAATTCTGGATGTTATGCTTCCCGATATTGATGGATTCCGTATCTGCCAGAAGATCAGGGAACGGTATTTCTATCCGATCATCATGCTGACTGCCAAAGTGGAAGATATGGACAAGATTATGGGGCTTACCATTGGAGCGGATGACTATATGACGAAACCCTTTAATCCATTAGAGGTTGTGGCAAGAGTTAAGACACAGCTCCGCCGATATATTCTTTATAATCAGGCGGGAAATGCAGGAGAAAGTACCGGGCTTTTGATGGAATACGATATCAGAGGCTTGATCATCAATAAAAGTACTCACAAATGTACGTTGTATGGAAAAGAAATTTCCTTAACTCCGATTGAGTTTTCTATTTTATGGTATTTGTGTGAGAACCGTGGAAATGTCATTTCCTCTGAGGAACTTTTTGAACATGTCTGGGGAGAAAAGTATATTGAAAACAATAATACGGTGATGGCACATATCGGAAGACTGCGGGAAAAATTAAAAGAACCTGCAAGGCATCCGAAATTTGTGAAAACAGTGTGGGGAGTGGGATATACTATTGAATAAGAAGACTATGAGAGGCGAATACAAGCAGATGCGGACAACCGTGTTTTTGCGCCTTGTATTGCTTTTATTCGTTGATGTTGTTTTGATATATGTGCTTTATGATGTGATCTTGCACGGACGTTTTGCAAACTGGGTTGTTGGGTTTTTGAACTATTGATATCTGACCCTTTTGCGGGATGAGGCCCGGATTTCCGAAGAACTCCGGGATAAATATTTATCCATATCGCTGGAAAAGGCGGAGCGCCTGGAAGATTTAATCAATGATTTTTTTGAGATCACGCGGTTTAATCTTTCTAGTCTTACCTTAGAATATAGCCGTGTAAATCTAACTCGCCTGTTAGAACAGCTCACTTTTGAGTTCCAGCCCATGTTGTCGGAGAAAAGCTTGAAATGTTTTTTGGAGATTGCGCCAAATACGATGTTAAGCTGTGATGTAAACCAGATGCAGCGTGTATTTGACAATCTTTTAAGAAATGCTGTCAATTACAGCTTGGAAAATGGGACGATCCATATAATGGCCGTACAGGATGGGGAACAGACTAAGATTCAATTTTCTAACCGTGGGAATACGATTCCAAAGGAAAAGCTGGAGCGTATTTTTGAGCGGTTTTACCGCCTGGATACGGCCCGCAGTTCCAGAAGCGGCGGTGCAGGTTTAGGGCTTGCTATTGCAAAGGAGATTGTAGAACTGCATGGAGGAACGATAACGGCCAGTAGTGAAAATGAGATGATTGAATTTGAAGTGATCATTCCCAGCAAAAACTCATAGGATGCTGCGGTAAATACTCCTTTTTCATAATATCTTAAGAATTTAGAGATAAAAATGTAAGAAAACCGTTGGAATGAACGGAAAAACAGCATTCTTTGTTTTGATACAATCATGGTGTCAAAACAAAGTGTGCTGTTTTTTAGTGCCGGTGTATACAGAAAAGTCTCCAGTGGCGGATTTTCTGTATTAAGAGGAAAGGAGATGCAACATGCAAAAGAAAGTTTTAGCTGTAATTTTTGGAGGATGCTCCACAGAATATGAAGTATCGTTACAATCGGCCTGCTCAGTATTGGAAAATCTGGATGCAGGAAAATATGAAATTGTTCCGATTGGTATTACAAAACAAGGAGACTGGTATCGATATAACGGCAGCATCAGCCGGATTCGGAATGGCACATGGAGCAGGGATATCTGTAATCTGATCCCAGTCGTGATTTCTCAAAACCGGACCGTATCCGGTATGCTTGAATTAAGGAAACATGAGACAAGGATGATTCGGCTGGATCTGGCATTTCCGGTACTGCATGGAAAAAACGGGGAGGATGGAACGGTGCAGGGGATTTTTGAACTGGCAGGGATTCCGGTCATTGGATGTGATTTATTGTCTTCTGCCCTGTGCATGGACAAGGATCTGGCACACAGAGTTGTCTCGGAGGCAGGAATTTCTGTTCCAAAATCAATGACCTTTCGTTTATCCATGTTAGAAGAACTGGAGGAGAAATCAAGAGACCTGGCGTACCCTCTTTTTGTGAAACCGGCCAGAGCTGGCTCATCCTTTGGAATTACAAAAGTATCTCAGGAATCTCAGCTTGGATCAGCTGTAAAGCTTGCTTTTGAACATGACGACAAAGTGGTGATTGAAGAAAATGTAGATGGCTTTGAAGTGGGATGTGCGGTGTTAGGGAAAGAAGAGCTGCTTGTGGGACGGGTGGATGAGATCGAACTGTCGGACGGATTTTTCAATTATACGGAAAAATATACTTTAGAGACATCAAAGATTCATATGCCGGCCAGGGTTGATATAGCCTTTGAAAAGAGAATACAGGAAACGGCAAAAAAGATTTATAGAACCCTTGGGTGTTCTGGATTTGCCAGGGTAGATATGTTTTTAACTACAACAGGTGAGATTGTATTTAATGAGGTCAATACGATTCCAGGATTTACATCTCATAGCCGTTACCCCAATATGATGAAAGGAATCGGTCTGTCCTTTGGACAGTTACTGGACAGACTGTTGGGTCTGTACTTATGATGAATCTTACATTGTCTAATGAAAAAATTTATACAGGTAGTCTGCTTTTGGTAAATGCAGAATATCCAATTCAAGATTTTGGGGAAGAAAAACTGCTTCCTGTGACAGAGGATTCTGAAATTCGTATGAAGAGAGAGGCGGTTTACATCCTGCGGCTGATTTTTGAAAAAATAGACTGCTTTGACAGTATTGTTCCTGTAAGCGGGTATCGTTCTGTAAAAGAGCAGGCGGACATTTATGAGACATCGCTTCAAGACAACGGAGAAGATTTTACACGCAAATTCGTTGCTTTTCCTTATCACAGCGAACATCAGACGGGACTTGCGGTCGATTTGGGGCTAAAGAAAGAAGAAATTGATTTTATCTGTCCGGATTTTCCTTATGAGGGTATTTGCCACAGATTCCGTCAGGAAGCTCCCCGGTATGGTTTTATTGAGCGTTATCCAAAGGGAAGAGAAGAGGTGACAGGAATTGCCCATGAGCCATGGCATTTCCGATATGTCGGCTATCCGCATTCTGAAATTATGAGTACGAAGAATCTGACTTTGGAGGAATATATTACATTTATCCGGCAGTTCCCTTATACCGGAAAGCATCTGAAATGGAGCAAAGAGGGGCGGGAGATGGAAATTTTTTATGTGCCTGCCGGGACAGCAGGAAATACGAGGATACAGTTACCGGATGATATCTGCTATCAGGTATCGGGTAATAATGTGGATGGATTTGTTTTGACCTTACAGTGCAAAAGTGTATGAGAGGGACAACAGAGACGGACGGCAGGCGAGACTGCCAGGAATCTACAACAGCAAATTGGATTTAAGGAGAACATGATCATGAAGGACAGAAAAGCATATACAGGAATTGATGATTTTCGTTTTGCAGTTCGAAAATGGGGGCTTAAAAAGGTGCTGGTGATCACTTCTGTCCTTTATATTGTGGGACTGTTTGGGGACAGCTATTATGGAATTGCCTCTGAAATTCCGTTTCTTAAAAATCTATATGCAGAGATCTTTGATATATTGGACTATACCAGAAATGGAGTTTTCTTTGCCCCTGTATTTTTCGTGCTGGGAGGAGCTGCCGCGGAAATGTCTGCGGCAGAAAATAGAGTTTATATAGAGGAAAGACGGAAAGATACAAAGCTTTCATTTTTAAGAGGTGGAAGAAGAGTACTGCTGCGGAGCGCGTCACTCGTAATTTATATCATCCATCCGATGCTGATTGTCGTAATACGGCTCATAGCAAAACTTACAGGGCTGCAGTCTATCCTGATTGAGAATAGTCTGGTGCATTATTTCATGGTCAGTGCAGCTTCTATTTTCTTTGCTGTTTTTTCTGTGAAATTGTGGGATCGGTGGAAAAATAGAGGAAGTACAGACTATGTCCCTGGTACGGATAGAGCCTGGCTGGAAATTGATATGCATAGTCTTGGACATAACGTGGAAATATTGAAAAATGAAATGCCGGCGGATTGTAAATTGATGGCGGTTATGAAGGCGGAAGCCTATGGGCACGGAATGTACGAGACTGCGTCCTATCTGAACCAAATAGGTGTGGATGCCTTTGCGGCGGCAACGATTGATGAGGGGATTTGCTTGCGGCGCTGCGGTATTGTGGGGGAAATATTGATTTTGGGATATACGGACCCTGCGAGAGCAGGAGAGCTGCATAAATATGATTTGATACAGACTTTGATAGACTATCCTTATTCGCGGCTTTTAAATAAACAGGGCTATGACATAAAAGCGCATATGAAAATTGATACGGGTATGCACCGTCTTGGGTTTGGAAAAGAAGAGATAGAAAAAATCGTTCATGTTTTCAAGATGAGGCATATTCAGGTATGTGGGATTTATACACATTTATGCGTTGCTGACAGCCGAAAAGAAAAAGATATCCGTTTTACAAAGATACAGATCAACAGTTTTTATAGAGTTCTTGAAGAACTGAGGAAAAAGGGAGTCACGGTTCCGAAGATCCATATGCAGAGCAGCTATGGGCTGCTGAATTATCCGCAGCTCCGGTGTGATTATGTGAGGGCGGGCATAGCCCTGTATGGAGTGCCCAGCTCGCCGAAAGATAAAACGAAGCTGCCGATGGAACTATGGCCAGTCCTTTCCCTGAAATCCAGAGTTGTTCTGATCCGGAAAATAAAGAAAGGAGAAAGTGTAGGATATGGAAGAACGTTTGTAGCACAGAGGGACAGCATGATTGCAGTTCTTCCGGTTGGCTATGCAGACGGATTGCCGAGGAATCTGTCCTGCGGCCGCGGCAGGGCACTCATCCACGGACAGATGGTGCCTGTGATTGGACGGATCTGCATGGACCAGCTCACCATAGATGTGACTGATATAGAAAACGTCTCAGTTGGAGAGGTCGCCACACTGATTGGGAGGGATGGCGAAAAGGAACTGCCTGCTTCGGAGGCGGCAGGCCGCGCAGGCAGTATTACCAATGAATTATTGAGCAGGATGGGAGGGCGGCTGTCCCGTATCCTGGTCTGGTGAGTTCTTTTGCTCTGCGTGGAGCTAAAGACTTTATGCGGATCATACGAGTATAAGCTTTTTTTGTCTTACATTTTTATAAATAATGATAACGGACAGTAAGGTGGCCGCAAGCTGGCTGATAAGCAGTCCCCAGAGGTATCCCTGGATCCCAAAAAGAGGGATGGCATAGAAGACCCCGGCAATTCGGATAAGAAGGCTGAATGTGTTAATGAACAGGGTACTGCTTGTTTTGCCTAGTCCGTTTATCACACTTGACAGGGCGCTGTTCGTATAAAGAAAAGGACAGATCCAGGCCAGAGTAAGAATGAATTTTCCGGCAGTGGGGCTTCCGAACAAAGTGATTCCGATCCAGGAACCAAACAGCAGGAACGTCAGACAGCAGAACAGGCCGAGGATAAAGCAGGCTCCCGCCACTTTTTTTACAATATCCAACATTTCCTTTCGATTGTCAGTGGCTTGTATTTCGGCTACAGTAGGCATCAGCATGATGGAGATGGAACTGGTTACGGCGGAAGGAAATAATATACAGGGCAGCGCCATTCCATTTAATACTCCGTAGAGGCTTAATGCATCTGACGTACTGAGCCCAAAGAGCTGCAGGCGTCCGGGGATGGAGATGGCTTCGATGCTCTGCAGCAGATTGATCAGGACTCGGTTTGCAGTCAGCGGAAGGGAAAGGGGAAGCAGTTCCCTCAAACTCTGGTATAAAATATTTGCATTCATACGGGGGAGAATCCGTGTGGCAGAATCTGGGGCTGGATTGTGCCTATGTAAGAGGGGCTGTCTGGTTCTTTGTCTTCGGAGAGCATGGGGAAGTGCGCTGATGGTGTAGGCTGCTGAAAAAAATTCTCCGATTACCATTCCGCAGACAGCGATGGTGATCGGGGCGTTTCCTTGATTTTTTATCAGAAGACGATATAACAAAAAGACTCCGGATATCCGTGCAGTTTGTTCTACAAGCTGTGCGGCGGCGGGGATGGCTGTCTGTTTTAGGCCATAGCAATATCCGCAGATGCAGCTATGTATGGCGGAACAGGGTACTGTATAAGATAAAATGGTAAGTAATGGGATGCAGCGTTCATCGTCCAGGATTTTGGAGGCAATGAACACTGTATTTTTTTGTATGGCGATCATGCAGATACAGGAAAGAAGAAAGGACAGGAAAAGACCTGTCAGAAGGAATTCTTGTGCTTCCCGATGCTTTCCAAGCGACACTTTCCGCGCTACGGTTCTGGAAATGGCAGTTTCGATTCCTGCGGTTGTGAGGGAGTAGCAGAGCGCATACACGGGAAAAATAAGCTGGTAAAGCCCCACTCCTTCCTCTCCGAAAGTACGGCTTAAAAAGATGCGGTAAAAAAATCCCATAAAGCGGCTTAAAAAACCGGTTATGGTTAAAATGATCGTTCCGCGGATGATGGTTTGTTTTCTGGACATAGAATCATGCTCCTGAAAGAGCTGCTGTACGCAGGCTGTGATGTCGTGTGCTCTGTCTTGGCAGGCAGGAGGCGGGCAGCAGCTAAAAAATATATTTTTACAAGATATTCTTTATGACCACTTGACAGAACAAGAGATAAGTGTTATTCTACATTACGGAAATTAATCCTAGTAAAATTGTAGGGATTAAAACGGTAGGGATTAAAATGCCAGGAATTAAAAATGATAGAAACAAGCGGATTCCCTGACGCTGCCATGTAGATTGTATGGCTGTATTCATTGCAAGTTCCTGGGAAAGCAGAGGTTAGGAAGTTGAAATTATCAACAAAGGGCAGATATGGATTGCGCGCATTGATCGATCTGGCACAAGCCGGTGAAGGGGCTCCGGTTTCTATTACAAGCATTTCGGACCGGCAGAATATCTCAGAGCGCTATCTGGAACAACTGATGGGAATGTTAAAGAAAAGCGGGCTCGTGAAAAGTATACGGGGGGCAGGCGGCGGATATGTTCTTGCGAAGGATGCGTCTGAGATTTCCGTGGGAGATATCTTACGGGCATTGGAAGGAAGCCTGGACCCGGTAGATTGCTCGGCGTTGAATTCGGAAGAGGGATGCCAGATCGCGGATAGCTGTGTGACGAAATATGTCTGGCAGAAGATCAACGAAAGCATTAACCGGACGGTGGACGAGATGAAACTGGATCAACTGGTGCAGGAGAGCAGGAACATGGAGTGTCAGGATATCCCGGATCATGCAGCCTGTAAAAATTAATAATCGACAGCAATAATTGTGATCTATGTTGGCACAGTTACTTTATAACATCCGCATTTTTGTGCGGGTATTTATATGAAATATACATTTTAGGAGGAATACAGATATGGGAAAAATCATTTATCTGGATAATGCGGCGACGACCAGGACCGCACCGGAAGTAGTGGAGGCGATGCTTCCGTATTTTACAGAGAATTACGGGAATCCATCCAGTATCTATGGGTTCGCCTCTGCAAATAAAGAGGTGATTACAGGTTATCGCGAGAAAATTGCCAATGTGCTTGGAGCAAAATGTGAAGAGATTTACTTTACGGCAGGCGGAAGTGAGTCAGATAACTGGGCATTGATCGCTACAGCAGAAGCCTATGCCTCAAAAGGAAAGCATATTATCACAAGCAAGATTGAACATCATGCAATCTTGCACACTTGTGAATATCTGGAGAAAAAGGGATATGATGTGACTTATCTGGACGTAGACGAATATGGAATTGTTAACTTAGAACAGTTGAAAGCATCGATTCGGGAAGATACCATCCTGATTTCCATTATGTTTGCCAATAACGAGATCGGGACGATCCAGCCTGTTGCAGAAATCGGAGAAATTGCCCATGAGCATGGCATCCTGTTCCATACAGACGCGGTACAGGCATTTGGCCAGGTGCCGATCAGTGTAGATGAGCTGCATATTGATATGCTCAGTGCAAGCGGACATAAGCTGAACGGTCCAAAGGGAATCGGCTTTTTGTATATCCGCAAAGGTGTAAAAATCCGTTCCTTTATCCACGGCGGCGCTCAGGAGAGGAAACGCCGTGCAGGGACAGAAAACGTACCTGGGATCGTGGGGATCGGTACAGCGGCAGAGCGTGCGGCACGGACGATGGAAGAACGTACGGGAAAAGAAAAAGAACTGCGGGATCATATGATTTCACGGATTGAAGCGGAGATTCCGTACTGCCGTCTGAACGGCGACCGTCTTAGGAGGCTTCCCAATAATGTGAATTTCAGCTTCCGGTTTGTGGAGGGAGAATCGCTGTTGATCATGCTGGACATGAAAGGAATCTGTGCATCCAGCGGCTCCGCATGTACGTCCGGCTCCTTAGACCCATCCCATGTACTTCTGGCGATCGGGCTGCCCCATGAGATTGCCCATGGGTCTTTGCGCATGACATTGGGGGAAGATACTACAAAGGAAGATATTGATGTGGTTGTAGATGCCTTGAAGGAAATCGTTCAGAACCTGCGGAATATGTCTCCGCTGTATGAAGATTTTATAAAAAAACAGAATGTTTAAGAATAGTAGAATAAAGTATCATATTAATTGCCCGCATTTAAAATCTGCCTGGCAGATGGCGGGCAGGCAATCACTTGCTATGTAAGTGGTTATATTCAGCAGGCAATCAATTTGCAATGCAAATTGGTTACAAATAGGAGGAATCGTTATGTATACAGAAAAAGTGATGGATCATTTCCAGAATCCAAGAAATGTAGGAGAAATTGAAAATGCCAGCGGCGTAGGGACTGTCGGCAATGCAAAATGCGGGGATATCATGCGTATTTATCTGGATATTGATGAAAACCAGATCATTCGTGATGTCAAATTTAAGACATTTGGCTGCGGCGCTGCCGTTGCCACCAGCAGTATGGCGACGGAGCTGGTAAAGGGCAAAAATATACAGGAAGCAATGGAAGTTACGAACAAAGCCGTGATGGAGGCGCTTGACGGCCTGCCGCCGGTGAAAGTGCACTGTTCTCTGCTTGCGGAGGAGGCCATCCATGCTGCTCTTTGGGATTATGCAGAAAAGAACGGGATCAAGATCGAAGGCCTGGAAAAGCCAAAGGCTGATATCCATGAGGGTGAGGAAGAAGAGGAGTACTGATGAGCAAGGTTGTAGTGGGGATGTCTGGCGGTGTAGATTCTTCTGTGGCCGCATATCTTTTGAAGGAACAAGGTTATGAGGTGATCGGAGTCACCATGCAGATCTGGCAGGATGAAGACGCAGCGCTGCAGGAGGAGAACGGTGGGTGCTGCGGTCTGTCTGCCGTGGAGGATGCCAGGCGCGTTGCGGCACGTTTGGAAATTCCTTATTATGTGATGAACTTTAAGCAGGAGTTCCAGAAATTTGTAATCGACTATTTTACAGATGAATATTTGAAAGGACGCACACCTAATCCATGCATTGCCTGCAACCGTTATGTGAAATGGGAATCCCTTCTGTCCAGAAGCGTGTCGATTGGAGCTGACTATATTGCTACAGGGCATTATGCAAGGATAGCGAAGCTTATGGACGGCAGATATTCCATCCGACGTTCGGCGGCATCTGCCAAGGATCAGACTTATGCGTTATATAACCTGACACAGGAGCAGCTAAAGCATACCCTAATGCCTGTAGGAGAATATTCCAAAGAAGAGATACGCAGGATTGCGGAAAAAATCAGCCTTCCAGTGGCGGAGAAACCAGACAGCCAGGATATCTGTTTTGTGCCGGACGGGGATTATGCGTCTTTTATAGAAGATTCTGTAAAAAGTTCTGAGGGGAAAAAACTTTTAGGAGAAGGGAATTTTGTGACAAGGGATGGAAACGTCCTGGGAAAGCATAAAGGAATCATTCATTATACTGTAGGACAGCGTAAAGGGCTTGGGCTCGCATTGGGATATCCCGTATTTGTTCTGGAGATCCGGCCAAAGACGAATGAAGTGGTCATTGGGTCCTATGAGGAATCCCTGGCGGATTCCATGAAAGTGTCGGAATTGAATTTTATGTCTGTGGACGATCTGACAGAGCCAAAGCGTGTATTTGTAAAAATACGTTATAACCATAAAGGGACATGGGGAACCATTGAGAAAACCGGAGAGGACGAGATAACGTGTATGTTTGAAGAACCGCAGCGGGCAGTCACGCCGGGGCAGGCAGCAGTGTTCTATGACGGAGAATATGTACTGGGAGGTGGGACCATCTTATGATCACCGGTGATTTTCATATGCATACGGTATTTTCTACGGATAGTGACGCGGCTTTGGAATCTATGGCAGAGGGGGCGTTAAAAAAAGGCCTGGATACCATCTGTATTACGGATCACATGGATCAAGATTATCCGTTTTATGAAGGGATGGGAGAGAATGCGTTTCTTTTTGATGTGGAAACATATTTTGCCCAATTAAAAACATTACAGAAACAGTATGAGGGAAAGCTTGAGATCCGCATTGGGATCGAGCTTGGCCTGCAGCCACATCTGGGAAAATTCTGCAAGGAGATCACGGAGAAATATCCCTTTGATTTTGTCATCGGCTCGCTTCATGTGGTGGATCAAAAAGACCCTTATTATAGAGAAGCTTTTTCCGATCTTACGGATGCAGAGCTTTACCGGCTGACATTCCAGAAGATGTTGGAATGCCTGAAAAATGTGGAGACATTTGACGTGCTGGGGCATCTGGACTATATCGTGCGGTATGGGACATATCAAGCAAAGGAATATTCCTATGCCTCGTTTGCGCCATATCTGGATGAGATTCTGAAAAAAGTGATCGAGATGGGGAAGGGGATCGAGCTGAATACGGCGGGGCTTAAATATGGGCTTGGATTCTGCCATCCACACCCGGATGTGCTGAAACGTTACCGGGAACTGGGCGGGGAAATCATCACTGTTGGGTCGGACGGACACAAGCCGGAGCACGTTGCCTATGAGTTCCAGAAAGCCGGACAGATCCTTCAAGAGTGCGGATTCCGGTATTATACGCAATTTAAAGGGCGAAAGCCGGACTTTATAAAATTATAGGTCAAAGTTTCAAAAAGAGAATGCATCTATCATAAATAGCCAAAAGAGGTATATGCCGGGTATAAGATTTACACAAACTTCCAGAAAAATGGATTTAGTACTTGAATTTTTGTTTTTCATTTAGTACAATATTTTTAGTTGATGAATGTTTAACAAACTGCGCCTGATTTATGTTTGTTGGAAGTTCACCAGGATAACTGTGTTACAGTTAATATTTTAAACTTTTAGGAGGAATTAATCATGGCAGTAAAAGTAGCGATTAATGGATTTGGACGTATTGGACGTCTTGCATTCAGACAGATGTTCGGAGCAGAAGGGTTTGAGATCGTAGCGATCAACGATTTGACATCCCCGAAGATGCTGGCTCACCTGTTGAAGTATGATTCAACACAGGGCAAGTATGAATTAGCAGATAAGGTAACATCTGGCGAAGATTCTATCACTGTTGACGGCAAGGAAATCAAGATCTATGCAAAAGCAAGTGCAGCAGAGCTTCCTTGGGGAGAGATCGGTGTAGACGTTGTTCTTGAGTGTACAGGCTTCTATACATCCAAGGCAAAAGCACAGGCTCATATTGACGCAGGTGCAAAGTACGTTATCATCTCAGCTCCGGCTGGAAATGATCTTCCGACTATCGTTTACAATGTAAACCATGACAAGCTGACAAAAGATGATCAGATCATCTCCGCAGCTTCCTGTACAACAAACTGCCTGGCTCCGATGGCAAAGGCGTTGAATGACCTTGCAACCATCAAGTCCGGTATCATGTGCACCATCCACGCTTACACAGGCGACCAGATGACACTTGACGGACCACAGAGAAAAGGCGATCTGAGAAGATCCCGTGCAGCAGCAGTGAATATCGTTCCGAACAGCACAGGTGCTGCAAAGGCTATCGGCCTGGTTATTCCAGAACTGAACGGAAAGCTGATCGGCGCTGCTCAGCGTATCCCGACTCCGACAGGATCAACTACAATCCTGACAGCAGTTGTAGAAGGTGAAGTAACTGTTGACCAGATCAACGAAGCTATGAAAGCAGCTTCTAACGAGTCCTTCGGATACAACACAGACGAGATCGTATCCAGCGATATCGTAGGTATGAGATATGGTTCTCTGTTTGATGCTACACAGACAATGGCTCTGCCAGTTGGCGACGGCACAACAGAAGTACAGGTTGTTTCATGGTATGACAATGAGAATTCTTACACAAGCCAGATGGTAAGAACAATCAAGCATTTTGGAACATTACTGTAGGACAGGCTTTCAGAAAAAACTGAATCCATCAGATTTGATTCTGAAATAGACTCAAGAAGGGGTCCGGTCTTATCATGGACCGGATCCTTTTTAGTTGTTACTTTCATAGTAAAAGAACAGGGAGGCAATATTACATGCTTAATAAAAAATCAGTAGATGATATTAATGTAAAGGGCAAAAAAGTCCTGGTAAGATGCGACTTCAATGTACCATTGATCGAGGGGAAGATCACAGACGAGAACCGTCTTGTTGCAGCGCTTCCAACGATTAAAAAGCTCGTAGCAGACGGCGGAAAGATCATCCTTTGTTCACACCTTGGCAAGCCGAAGGGAGAGCCAAAGCCGGAATTATCTTTAGCCCCTGTTGCAGTACGGTTATCTGAGCTGCTTGGCCAGGAAGTAAAATTTGCTGCTGACCCGGAAGTTGTCGGATCGAATGCAAAGGCAGCAGTAGAAGCATTGCAGGATGGAGAGATTGTTCTTCTGGAAAATACCCGTTACAGAATTGAGGAGACAAAGAACGGAGAGGCATTCAGTAAAGACCTGGCTTCCCTTTGCGATGTATTTGTAAACGATGCGTTTGGTACTGCACATAGAGCACACTGCTCCAACGTAGGTGTAACACAGTTCGTAGATACGGCTGCGGTAGGTTACTTAATGCAGAAGGAAATTGATTTCCTTGGAAATGCTGTTAACAACCCGGAACGTCCTTTTGTAGCAATCCTTGGAGGGGCAAAGGTATCCAGCAAGATTTCTGTTATTGAAAACCTTCTGGAAAAGGTAGATACTTTGATCATCGGCGGCGGAATGTCTTATACATTCAGCAAAGCGCAGGGCGGAAACGTAGGAAAATCTTTGTTAGAGGAAGATTACTGCCAGTATGCATTGGATATGATCAAAAAAGCAGAGGATAAGGGTGTAAAACTTCTTCTTCCTGTTGACAATGTGATTGCAGATGATTTTTCCAATGATGCAAATACAAAGGTTGTCGGAAACGGCGAGATTCCAGACGGATGGCAGGGATTGGATATTGGGCCGGAGACTGCAAAAATTTATGCAGAAGCAGTGAAGGAAGCGAAAACTGTTGTTTGGAACGGGCCTATGGGAGCATTCGAGATGCCTAAGTTTGCGGCAGGTACAGAAGCAGTTGCAAAAGCATTGGCTGATACAGATGCTGTAACGATCATCGGCGGCGGCGATTCCGCAGCGGCAGTAAACCAGCTTGGTTATGGCGACAAGATGACCCATATCTCCACAGGCGGCGGAGCATCTCTGGAATTCTTAGAAGGAAAAGAACTGCCAGGTGTTGCAGCAGCAAATGATAAATAAGCACTAAGAAAAAGCAGGCATTGTAATGCCTGACCATACTTTGTGTTTGCTTCGTTCTCCGGACAGAGTGAGGAGAACATCCCGTAATAGAATAAAATACAAGGAGGCCATATCATGGCAAGAAAGAAAATTATCGCAGGCAACTGGAAAATGAATAAGACACCAAGCGAGGCAGTTGCTTTGGTTGAAGAGTTAAAACCATTGGTAGCAAATGAAGAAGTTGACGTTGTATTTTGTGTTCCGGCAATCGACATCGTATCGGTTGTAGAAGCAGCAAAAGGAACCAATATCCAGGTTGGAGCAGAGAATATGTATTTTGAAGAGAGCGGTGCTTATACAGGAGAAATCTCTCCAAACATGCTTGTAGATGCTGGCGTAAAATATGTAGTTCTTGGACATTCCGAGAGAAGAGAATATTTTGGCGAGACTAATGAAGATGTGAATAAGAAAGTCCTCAAAGCATTTGAGCATGGCATTACTCCGATCATGTGCTGTGGAGAAAGCCTGGAGCAGAGAGAGCAGGGCGTGACGATGGACTTCATCCGCCAGCAGGTAAAGGTTGGTTTCCAGAATGTGACCGCTGATCAGGCAAAGACAGCAGTGATCGCTTACGAGCCGATCTGGGCGATCGGAACAGGTAAGACAGCTACAACAGAGCAGGCACAGGAAGTTTGTGCAGGAATCCGGGCTTGTATCGCGGAAGTATATGATGATGCTACAGCAGAAGCAATCCGTATCCAGTACGGCGGTTCTGTAAACGCAGCAACAGCAGCAGACCTGTTTGCACAGGCTGATATTGACGGCGGCCTGGTAGGCGGCGCGTCTTTGAAGGCTGATTTTGGCAAGATTGTGAATTATAAATAATAGAATGATTTTTGTGAAAATGATACAATAACATCCTTTGAAAACGAACAAGGGGCTATTCGAACTGGTATAAATTGCCTGTTGGATAGCCTTTTGTTCGTTTTGTAGACAGTCAAGAGTGGTTTAAAAATAGGCGGGGAGATGGAATTCATTGATCTGTAGAAAAAATTGTCTTCTGGAATGTAGAAAAGATGTTTGCAAAAACCGGGAAAAGCATGTACAATAGATACTGGAATTTTAGTATTGTAAAGGAGAAGGACGATGAGTAAAAAACCAACTGTATTAATGATCCTTGATGGTTATGGATTAAATGATAATAGGACCGGGAATGCCGTTGCACAGGCACAGACTCCGGTTATGGACAAATTGATGGCAGAATATCCTTTTGTAAAGGGCAATGCGAGCGGCCTTGCGGTAGGACTGCCGGACGGACAGATGGGGAACTCAGAGGTAGGCCATCTGAATATGGGAGCCGGAAGAATTGTCTATCAGGATTTGACGAAGATCACAAAGGCGATCCAGGACGGCGACTTTTTTGAGAATAAGGCACTGCTTGCTGCCTGTGAAAATGTAAAGGCAAATGATTCAGCCCTGCATATGTTCGGGCTGGTATCTGACGGCGGCGTGCACAGCCATAATGAGCATATATATGGTCTTCTGGAACTGGCAAAGAGACAGGGGATCAAGAAGGTTTATGTGCATTGTTTCCTTGATGGGCGTGATACCCCTCCTGCATCCGGCAAGGAATATGTGGAACAGTTGGAAGAAAAGATGAAAGAGATCGGCGTCGGGGCAGTTGCAAGCGTGATGGGACGTTATTATGCAATGGACAGGGATAACCGCTGGGAGCGTGTGGAGAAAGCCTATAATGCGCTCGTGAAGGGCATCGGAGAGACTGCCGAGTCCGGACCTGCCGGAATCCAGGCTTCTTATGATGCAGATACAACAGACGAATTCGTGCTTCCTACAGTGGTTATGAAAGATGGCGCGCCGGTTGCCACGATCAAGGATCAGGATTCCATTATCTTTTACAATTTCCGTCCGGACAGGGCAAGAGAGATTACCAGAGTATTCTGTGATGACAACTTTGAAGGCTTTAACAGAGGCCCGCGTGTAAAGACCACATATGTATGCTTTACAGAATATGATGTGACGATTGAAAATAAACAGGTTGCCTTTGTGAAGGAAGAAATCACCAATACCTTTGGACAGTTCCTTGCAGATAGAGGACTGAAACAGGCTCGCCTTGCAGAGACCGAAAAGTATGCCCACGTAACCTTCTTCTTTAATGGCGGCGTAGAAGAACCAAATGAGGGAGAAGACAGGATCCTTGTAAAATCTCCGAAAGTTGCAACCTATGACTTACAGCCGGAGATGAGTGCATATGAAGTGTGTGATAAACTTGTAGAGGCAATCAAATCGGATAAGTATGATGTGATCATTATCAACTTTGCGAATCCGGATATGGTTGGACACACAGGGGTGGAAAACGCTGCGATCAAGGCAATCGAAGCCGTGGACGAATGTGTGGGTAAAGCGGTTGATGCAGTGAAAGAAGTAAACGGACAGATGTTCATCTGTGCAGATCACGGGAATGCAGAACAGCTTATTGATGACGAGACCGGAGAACCATTTACCGCTCATACAACGAACCCGGTTCCATTTATTCTGGTAAATGCCGATCCTGCTTATAAGCTTCGGGAAGGCGGATGCCTTGCAGATATTGCATCGACATTGATCGAGCTTATGGGATTGGAACAGCCTGCAGAGATGACAGGAAAGTCATTGCTTGTAAAATAGGGAACTGCCAGAAATAGAAAAAAGGATAGATAAATTATTTTCTGTCGGTTCTGAAGGACTGCGTAAAGAATATTTTGAGAAATAAAAACTGGCAGTGTTCTTGGTTTTGTGAAGACACTGCCAGTATGTATATTATGTCACATGTGATAAGTTTTTTGACAACATTTACAGAAAGGAAGAAAGAACATGAGCAACCTGACAGAGATCAGATGGCACGGCCGGGGAGGCCAGGGTGCCAAGACGGCGGCGCTTCTGCTGGCTGATGTGGCATTTCAGACAGGGAAGTATGTCCAGGGATTTCCGGAATATGGCCCGGAGCGTATGGGAGCGCCTATCACTGCATACAACCGGATCAGTGATAAAGTGATCCGTGTACATTCCAACATTTATGACCCGCAGTATGTAGTGGTTGTGGATGAATCACTGCTGGAGGCGGTGGATGTAACGGCAGGACTGAAAAAAGAAGGTGCAATCTTAGTGAATACCCAGCGCACAAAAGAAGAGATTGTCCCACATCTGAAAGGATATGAGGGAGAAGTATACATTATTGATGCCCACAAGGTGTCTATGGCGACTATGGGAAAATATTTTCCGAATACCCCCATGCTGGCTGCCATCGTAAAAGTGGCGGGGATTATGGAGGAAGAGACCTTTTTAAGAGAGATGAAAGCATCCTTTTCACATAAATTTGCCGGAAAGCCGGAGGTCATTGAGGGGAACATGGCGGCTTTGAAGATGTCATTTCAGGAGGTGCAGTAGATGGCGACAGATATCAGGAAATTAGGTGTAAAAGCCGGCTGGAAAGATTTGACGGAAGGAATGATCATTGCAGGCGCGGGGACATCCAGAGAATTTAATACCGGAGAGTGGTCTACGGACAAGCCGGAGTTTATTGAGGATAAATGTAAGCAATGTCTGCTATGCGTTCCGGTATGTCCGGACAGCTGCATTCCGGTTGCAGATTATAAGCGCGGAGCATTTGACTACGAGCACTGTAAAGGCTGCGGCATCTGTGTGAAATCATGCCCATTTGGCGCAATTACGATGGAAGGGGTGGAATAAGATGGCAAAAAGAGATCGTTTATCAGGAAATGAGGCAGTTGCGATCGCACTGCGTCAGATTAATCCGGATGTATTTCCGGCATTCCCAATCACACCATCCACGGAAATTCCACAATATTTTGCGTCTTTTGTGGCAAATGGACAGGTGGATACAGAGTTTATTCCGGTGGAAAGCGAGCACAGCTCCATGAGCGCTGCAATCGGGGCCTCTGCGGCAGGGGCAAGGAGTCTGACAGCTACATCCTCCTGTGGCCTGGCCTATATGTGGGAAGAGTTATATATTGCAGCATCCAACCGGCTGCCGCTTGCACTGGCATTGGTCAACCGTGCCCTGTCGGGCCCCATCAATATCAACTGCGACCATTCGGACAGCATGGGTTCACGGGATTCGGGATGGATTCAGATTTACGCGGAAAATAATCAGGAAGCTTATGATAATATGGTGCAGGCTTACCGGATTTCCGAGCATAAGGATGTGAGACTGCCGATCATGATCTGCCAGGATGGATTCATTACCAGCCATGCGGTGGAAAATATGGAGCTTTTAGAGGATGAGGATGTCCGGAACTTTGTGGGTGAGTATGAACCGGAAAATTATCTGTTAAATCCAGAATGTCCGATGGCGGTAGGGCCTTATTCTATTACGGACTATTATATGGAAGCAAAACGGAATCAGGCGGAGGGCATGAAACATGTGAGCCGGGTTGTACTGGAAGTGGCGAAAGAATTTGCAAATGTATCCGGCAGAGATTACGGCTTGTTTGAAGAATATTGCATGGAAGATGCGGAATATGCCGTTGTAATGATCGGATCTGCGGCAGGAACAACAAAAGATGCGATTGACGCGTTGAGGGCAAAGGGAGAAAAAGTGGGACTGTTGAAGATCCGGCTTTACCGTCCGTTCCCGGCGGAGGAGATCGCAAAAGCGTTATCACACGTAAAGGCTGTTGCGGTCATGGACCGTGCGGAAGGATATACGAACCATGGGGGGCCGTTAGGAGCAGATGTGATGGCGGCTTTGTTCCGTGCACGCTCCCAGGCTCTGGCTGTGAATTACATCTACGGGCTGGGCGGACGTGATGTACGTGTGGAAGATATGGAACATGTTTTTGCAGCTCTGAAACAGATTGCGAAGGACGGCGATGCAGGGGAAACTTATCGCTATCTGGGAATTCGAGAATAGGGGGGGACAAGGCATGAGTTATAATTTTAAGGAGACCATGAATAAACCGGAACGCCTGGCTCCCGGCCACAGGATGTGTGCCGGATGTGGAGGGACGATTGCGGTGAGGAATGTGCTGCGGGGGCTTCACGAGGGAGACAAGGCAGTGATCGGAAATGCCACCGGATGTCTGGAAGTATCCACATTTACCTATCCCTATACGGCATGGGAGGACAGCTATATCCACAATGCATTTGAAAATGCAGGAGCCACTTTGAGTGGTGTGGAAGGAGCCTATAAGGCTCTGAAAAGGAAAGGGAAACTGGATGCTACATATAAGTTCATAACATTTGGCGGAGACGGTGGGACCTATGATATCGGATTCCAGTCTTTGTCCGGGGCTATGGAGCGCAACCATGATATGGTGTATGTATGCTATGATAATGGTGCTTATATGAATACAGGTATCCAGCGTTCTTCCGCAACACCAATGTATGCGGACACGACTACCACTCCGGTGGGTACAAAGAGCAACGGAAAACCTCAGAACCGGAAGGATCTGGCAGCGATCATCGCAGCGCATGATATCCCCTATGCTGCGCAGACGACGTTTGTGCAGAATTTTAAGGATTTGCATATCAAATCTGAAAAGGCGATTTATACGCCGGGCGCGGCATTTTTAAATATCATGGCGCCTTGTCCGCGTGGATGGAGATATCATACGCCGGATATCATGGAAATCTGCAAGCTGGGTGTGGAAACCTGCTACTGGCCGCTGTTTGAGGTGGTGGAAGGAAAGTGGATTTTGAATTACGAGCCAAAGAAAAAGCTACCGATCGAAGAATTTTTAGTGAAGCAGGGGCGGTTCAAACATCTCTTTAAGAAAGAGAATGAATATCTGATCGAAGAGTTCCAGAAGGAAGTAGACCGCAGATGGGACGAGCTGGTATTTAAGTGTTCACGGTGAAAGGGGCTGACAGAATGAGCAAAGAGTATGAAAAAGTAAAAGCATGTTATGAGTATTGCAGGAAGGTGACGGATTTTCAACCGCGTGTAGGATTAATCTTAGGGTCAGGGCTTGGCAATTACGCGAGGAATATGAAAGTGGAATGTGAGATTCCATATGGGGATATTCCAGGCTTTCCGGTGTCCACAGTAGTGGGGCACGAAGGGAAGTTCCTGTTTGGAACTATTGGGGATGTGCCGGCGGTCCTGATGAAAGGGCGGGTACATTACTATGAAGGCTATACTCCCCAGGAAGTGGTCCTGCCCATCCGGGTCATGAAACTTTTGGGGATCGAGGTTCTGTTTTTAACAAATGCGTCGGGCGGGATCAATCAGAATTTCCATGTTGGCGATTTCATGATGATCACAGACCAGATTTCGAATTTTGTGCCTTCTCCGTTGATAGGGGAAAATGTTTCGGAACTGGGAGAGCGTTTTACAGATATGAGTTATATCTATGATCAGGAGCTTCGGGAAATCATTCGTAAAACATCCGAAGAGGAAGGGATTCCTGTTCAGGAAGGGATTTATGTACAGGCTTCGGGACCGAACTACGAAAGTCCGGCAGAAATCCGTATGTTTGCGTCCCTTGGCGCGGACGCGGTAGGCATGAGCACGACAGGAGAGGCGCTGGCAGCGCGCCATGCAGGGATCCGCGTGTGTGGGATTTCTTGTATCTCCAATATGGCAAGCGGTATCTCCAAGGAAAAACTGAGCCATAAAGACGTGCAGGAAACAGCCGATAAACGGGCAAAAGATTTTGAACGTCTGGTGACACAGATTATTAAAAAATTATGACCGTATACAGGAAATCCGCCAGTGACAGTTTTTCTGTATAATTGTTTCTGGAATTGTCTATAATTAGAAAGTGAGGAAAAATGTTCCATGAAGACAAGAGTTTATAATGTAAAAGTCCTGACCATGGAAGAAGGGAAAGACATCAGCCAGGGAGAAGTCTGGATTCAAGATGATATGATCACCTATGTGGGGCCGTACCGGGAAGCACAAGAGGCCTGGGACAAAGAAATTGACGGACAGGGGAATCTTTTGATGCCTGGTTTTAAAAATGCACATACCCACTCGGCAATGACATTTTTAAGGTCTTATGCAGATGATCTCAAGCTGAATGAATGGTTGTACAATAAAGTATTTCCGGCAGAGGCGAAACTTACCGGTGAAGGTCTTTACTGGTTTACGAAGCTGGCATTTATGGAATATCTGACCAGTGGAATAACTACGGCATATGATATGTATTTTCATGTGGATGACGGGGTGCGTGCCGCAAAGGATACCGGATTTCGGTATGCATTTTGTGACAGTATCAATAATTTCGGCGGAACTGTGGAGCAGGTGGAAAAAGATTTCTTGCGCTTAAATACAGATCCATCCCGGCAGATCAGCCACCGGATTGGTTTCCATGCGGAGTATACCACAAGCAAAGAATTGATGGAAGGAATTGCGGCACTGGCAGACAAGTATCAGGCTCCGGTTTCCGTACATTGTTCTGAGACAAGAAAGGAAGTGGAGGAATGCCGGGAGAAAACAGGGATGTCCCCGGTTGCCTATATGGATTCTTTAGGGCTTTTCCGGCATGGTGGGACGCTGTTCCACTGCGTACACATGGATGAGACGGATTTTGATATATTAAAAAAGCGCGGAATTTATGTAGTAACGAATCCGGCCTCTAACTTGAAACTGGCTAGTGGAATTGCTCCGATCAAGCGTTATGTAGATATGGGAATTCCGGTTGCGATCGGAACGGATGGGGCAGCCAGCAATAATTGTCTGGATATGTTCCGGGAGATGTTTTTAGTGACAGGACTACAAAAGGCAGTCTGCGATGACCCGGAAGCGGTCCCGGCATGGGAAGTTTTAAAGATGGCAGCGGTGAATGGAGCTTATGCCTGTGGACTGGCAGAATGTGACAAGATTGCGGAAGGGAAAAAAGCGGATTTAATCTTAATTGACCTGAATCAGCCGAACATGCAGCCGCTTCGGAACCCTGAGAAAAACCTGGTCTACAGCGGCAGTAAGATGAATGTGAAGATGACAATGGTAGGTGGAAAAGTGCTTTATCAGGACGGGGAATTTTATCTGGATTGTTCAAAGGAAGAGATCTTTAGAAAAGCCAATGAATATGCAGAGCAGATTTTGCAGTAAAAGAGTTCTGCCTTGCTTCTGTTTCTTCATTCTTTTATAAAGTTCCCTGTAGTTGAAGCAGCAGTACCATGTTTCAAGGGCAATCATCATAGAAGAAAGGGGATAGGATAGAATGAAGGCAGCAGTATTTACGATCGGTAAAGGGGCTTACAAGGCAAAGAAAGTCAGTCCAGCGGGTGCGGCAGTAAAACGTGTAGTGGAACAGATGGGATTTGAAGCAAAGGCAGGAGCGCTCCCAGACGATAAGATCATAGTGGAAGGAGTGCTGAGGCAGTTAGCAGATGCAGGAACCATACAGGTGATCTTGACGGTGGGTTCCACTGGGCCATCAAAGAGGAGCTGTGCCCCAGATGCCCTGGCGGAAGCCGTGGAACGACTGCTTCCCGGCATACCGGAGGCGGTTCGTGCATATAATGTCCGATATTCTAAAAAGGTGATTTTGGACCGGTCGGCAGCAGGCATCCGTAATAAGACAGTGATTGTAAATCTGCCGGACAGTGTGAAGCTTGCAAAAGAAGGGGTAGAGTATATCCTGCCTGAGCTGATGCAGACAGTAGAGCTGTTAAATGCATGAAGTTTGACATTCAGGTCAATGTCAAAGTATCATGGAAATATTATGGAAAGGAAATAAGACAATGCAGGTAAAGCTATATACGGATGGCTCGGCCCGTGGGAATCCGGATGGGCCGGGAGGTTATGGTGCAGTGTTAGAATATGTGGATTCTAAGGGGGAGCTGCATACAAAGGAAATCTCTCAGGGTTATAAAAAGACCACGAATAACCGGATGGAGATGATGGCGGTGATTGTCGGTTTGGAAGCCTTGAACCGTCCTTGCCGCGTGGAAGTGTATTCGGATTCACAGTATGTAGTAAACGCATTTAACCAGCACTGGGTTGAGGGCTGGATTAAAAAAGGCTGGAAACGGGGAAAAAACGAGCAGGTAAAAAATGTGGATCTCTGGAAACGGCTTTTAGAGGCAAAGAAAGAGCATGAGGTGGTCTTTCACTGGATCAAGGGACATGCGGGGCATCCACAAAATGAGCGGTGCGATGAACTGGCTACCACTGCTGCGGACGGAGACGGGCTTTTGACAGACGAAGGCCTGGAACTGTAAAAAAGGATGGACATCTTTAAAAATACATAGTATAATTTAAAACTGTATTAAGTAAGACAGACAATCGCGGCTGCGGATGCCGAAAGGCGGCAGACGAGGAAAGTCCGGGCTTCATAGGGCAGGATGCCGGATAACGTCCGGTGGAGGTGACTCTAAGGCCAGTGCAACAGAAATAAACCGCCGCATCTTATAAAGTATCAGGACAGATATTTAGACTGTAAGCATGATGTGGAAGTGCAGGAGTGCAGCAGACAGACTGCGGTAAGGTTGGAAAGGCAGTGTAAGAGACTACCGCCTCCCTGGTAACAGGGAGGGCACATGTAAACCCCATCCGAAGCAAGACCGGAAAAAAGCAATGTGGCGGCCCGTCACGCTTTAGGTAGGTCGCTTGAGCCCGGCGGCGACGCCGGGCCTAGATAGATGATTGTCTAACGACATAACCCGGCTTATCGTCTTGCTTGATCAGTTTAAAATTTGCTGTAAGCAGCATTGTATCCTGCTTAGAGGATAGGAAAAAGAAATGCCGGATTGGATCATGAAAAAGAGCCAATCCGGCATTGTATATGTGATTTTATATTTCACCTGGTACTTTATTTTCTGCCGCGATGCTTTTCTTCACAGTATTTGCAGCGGTAGATTTGTTTTTCTTCATCAGTCAGGATGAAAACATGATCCAATCCCTGTTCAATAGATGTAATACAACGTGGATTTTTACAGCGGAGGACATTGGTTATCTTTTTCGGAAGTTTGAGCAGTTTTTTCTCTACAATCTGCTCATTCTGGATGATATTGACGGTAATATTGTGGTCAATGAATCCAAGAATGTCAAGATCCATAAAATCAATTGGGCATTCAATTTTTATAATATCTTTTTTTCCCATTTTGCTGCTCTTTGCATTTTTAATGATGGCAACGCAGCAGTCCAGCTTATCCAAATGCAGGTATTTGTAGATTTCCATACTTTTACCAGCTTCGATATGATCTAATACAAATCCTTCAGAGAGTTTTCCGACATTTAACATATTCTTTACCATGTGCAGCCTCTTTCTTTTAAAATATTTCATCAATTAGAATGTTACAAAAACAGTTATATGGATTGCCAGTCTCAGTAAATTGGCAGTTTGTCATATACAAGAAACAAGATAACGATAGTTCCGGTATATTATCGGGAATCAGTCTACATGGATATCTAAGAGGGTCAAGATCAGAGCCATGCGTACATAGACACCGTATTGGACCTGCTTGAAATATGCGGCCCGGGGATCCTCGTCCACCTCCACTGCAATCTCATTTACTCTAGGGAGCGGATGGAGCACCTGCATATCCTGTGGAGCTGATTTCATTTTTTTTCTGTCCAGAATATAGAAATCCTTCATGCGTACATAATCTTCTTCGTTAAAGAAGCGCTCTTTCTGTACACGAGTCATATACAGGATATCCAGTTCGGGTAAAGCATCTTCCAGGCGCACGACCTCTTTGTAAGGGACATTCTTCTTATCCAATACGTCCAGACGCATATAATCGGGAAGCCTTAATTCCTCTGGAGAGATCAGGACGAACTTGATGCCGCTATAACGGACAAGGGCGTGGATGAGTGAATGCACGGTACGGCCGAACTTCAAATCTCCGCAAAGGCCGATCGTCATATTGTCCAGACGGCCTTTCAGATTTTTAATAGTCAGAAGGTCTGTCAATGTCTGGGTCGGATGCTGATGTCCGCCATCCCCGGCATTGATGACTGGGATACGGGAGTGCTCGCAGGCCACCATAGGCGCGCCTTCCTTTGGATGTCTCATGGCACAGATATCTGCGTAGCAGGAAACAGTCCGTATCGTATCAGAAACGCTTTCGCCTTTTGTTGCAGAACTGGAATCCGCGGTAGAAAATCCCATAATACTTCCGCCTAAATTTAGCATAGCAGCCTCATGGCTCAGACGTGTACGTGTGCTTGGCTCATAGAATAAGGTGGCAAGCTTTTTGCCAGCACATGCATGTGCATATTTTTCAGGATGTGCCTCAATATCCTGCGCCAGTGATAAAAGTGTGTCCAGCTCTTCGACAGAGAAATCCAAGGGACTCATCAAGTGTCTCATAAAAAGTACCTCCTTCTGGTTTGTATAATTACTTTGTGTTACTATATAGGAACCATTCCGAAAATAAAAAAGTTCGGTTTTGGCTACTGGCTGTTATATATTATCTGTTGTAGTTGTGGTGGTCTTGGAAATTGAAAGTTCTGCTGCCAGATATATATGTGATCATATAAGACTGATCCACTGTTTTGCGGAAATAGAAAAAATCTCAATTGAAATAAACGGAATGAATGGGGAATGGTATGCCCGGAATAAGGAACAGACAATATGGAAAAAATAGAAACAACTATAAAATGAAAGAAAGATTTCGGCTTATGCCTTCGGATATTCTCTCGGGTTTTCAAATATGCTGCTCTCATTTCCTGCCTCCTGAACGTAAATCCTTCTACCTACAATATCTTATAATTTTACCTTTGTCAACAAAAATTTGAATCGTTATACTTTTTTGTGGATTTTCCACTAAAAATATATTATACTAGTGAGAATGGAGATTAAAGGAGAAAATACTATGGCTACACTGGAAGAACTAAGAGTACGGTTGGATGAGATTGATGAGCAGATTGTCAGGCTCTATGAAGAACGGATGGATGTCTGCAGGGAAGTAGGAGAGTATAAAGTAAACTCCTGGGCAAAAGTGCTGGACCGGCAGCGGGAGCGCAATAAGCTGGCAGATGTGGCATCGAAGGCAACGAATGAATTTAATAAAAAGGGAATTCAGGAGTTATATGAGCAGATGATGTCTATGAGCCGGAAGCTGCAGTATCAGCAGATGGTGGAAGCGGGAGCATTGGGAAGACTGCCTTTCATACAGATCGATTCTCTGGAGAAGGAGACGGCGAGAGTCGTATTCCAGGGAGTGGAAGGGGCTTACAGCCAGGCGGCCATGCATCGCTTTTTTGGAGAGAACTGCAATGGTTTCCATGTGCGTACATTCCGTGAGGCTATGGAAGCGATTGAGGACGGAGCAGCCGATTATGCCGTGCTGCCGATAGATAATTCTTCCGCAGGAGCTGTGGCGGAGGTCTATGACCTTCTGGTCGAATTTGAAAATTATATAGTAGGTGAGACTATTCTTCCGGTGAAACATACGTTGGCAGGATTGCCTGGAACAGATCTGGATGGGATCAAACGAGTATATTCTAAGGCGGAAGCATTGATGCAGACTACACACTTTTTAGATGAACATGCAGACTGGCAGCAGATCAGCGTGGTGAATACAGCGGTTGCGGCAAAGAAAATCGTGGAAGATAAGGATACCACCCAGGCAGCAGTGTGCAGTGCATATGCAGCCCAGGTACACGGGCTTTCCGTGCTGGTGGAGGATATCAATGATGATGACAATAACTCGACCCGGTTTATTGTGGTGACAAACCAAAAGGTATTTTTAAAGGATGCTTCGAAAATCAGTATTTGCTTTGAAGTGCCTCACAAGAGCGGCTCGCTGTATCGGCTATTGTCACATTTTATATATAATGACTTGAATATGTCAAAAATTGAATCCCGTCCGGTGGAAGGAAAGAATTGGGAATACCGGTTCTTCGTAGATTTTGACGGTAATATGGGGGAACCGGCCGTAAAAAATACGATCCGTGGACTACGTGAAGAAGCAATTAATTTAAAAATTTTAGGAAATTACTAATAATCATAAGGAAGAAAACTATGCGCACAAATGAATTGATGCTCTATAAAAATATGGAATACGGGGATATCCTTCAGGACATGACCTTTTTGATGGAAAATTATGATAATGAATATTACAATGAAGATGATTTGAGGAGTCTTTTATTTGAATGTGTCAATGAATTATTGGAGCTTTCTGTCAGCTATGGGTTTGAAGGAAATCTATGGCACACATACCTGACTTTTCTGCTTGCCAGTGATGAAAATGCATATAGTACATCCTGCGAGATTGTGGGAGAGGTGGAAGGGAGTATTAATCAGATTGTGCTGCATGACTTTGAAGTGATGAAGGAATTATTTGATTATGATTTCCGCCCTATGGAGGAAGTTCTGTGTGCAGGCAGTTTTTCTGTGCTGCAAAACTTCCAGAATGTGAATGCCGGCAGTAAGATGTTTAATAAGCGGATTCGTGACCGTATCTGTATGCTTAGCCAATCTTTAGGCGAGGCGGAGAGTGTGCGGGAATTTAAAGACTGCCTGACCCGGTTTTATCAGGAATTCGGAGTAGGAAAGCTGGGGCTTCATAAGGCATTCCGCGTCGAGCATCCAGAGGGGGAGGGAGCACAGATTGTTCCGATCACAAATATAGCTCATGTCCATCTGGATGATTTAGTTGGATATGAGATTGCCAAAAAAAAGCTGATCGATAATACGGAAGCATTTGTAGAAGGACGGAAGGCGAATAACTGCCTGCTCTATGGGGATGCCGGAACCGGAAAATCTTCTTCCATCAAGGCAATCCTGAATATGTATTATGGACAAGGGCTCCGTATGATAGAGGTGTACAAGCATCAGTTCCGTGATCTGAATGATGTCATCGCACAGATTAAGAACCGCAACTATAAGTTTATTATCTATATGGACGACCTGTCATTTGAGGAGTTTGAGATTGAGTATAAATATCTGAAAGCAGTCATCGAGGGCGGCCTGGAGAAAAAACCGGATAATGTGCTGATTTATGCGACCTCTAACCGGCGGCACCTGATCAGGGAAACTTTTAAAGATAAAGCGGACCGCGATGAAGAACTGCATACGAATGATACGGTACAGGAAAAATTGTCTTTAGTGGCAAGATTTGGTGTGACTATTTATTTTGGCTCTCCTGACAAAAAGGAATTTCAGCATATTGTCACGACACTGGCAAAGGCAAATGGGATTGACATGCCAGAGGAGACGCTGCTTTTGGAGGCAAATAAATGGGAACTGAACCATGGGGGGCTGTCGGGAAGGACTGCACAGCAGTTTATAGATTATCTGCTGGGAACCCGCCTATAGTAAAATATGCGAAAGGATACAAAAGAAAATGGCTCAGAGAGGGAAGGCTGCATGGAAACAGATCGGATGTTTCGGGATACTGATATTGTGTATGTGTATACTTACAGCGTGCAGTGAGAAACTGACACCAAAAAAACTGATTACAGCAGTATCGGAGAATATGTCTGATATTACCTCCTTTGCAAATACAGTGAGGCTGGATATCGAACTGGAAGATGTATTGTATACAACAGCGGTTTCTATGGATATTGATATGGAGAGCACCATGGATCCGAAAGCGGGTCATGCCAAGGGGACTGCACATTTGAAAATGCGTGGGGCAGAGCTTGACAGTGTGCTGGAAATTTATCAGTTGATTGAATCTGGGCGGCGTGTGACATATAGCAGCCTAGATGGGAATTGGAGCAAAGAGGTCTTAGAGAATACAAAGGGTTCAAGCATTACATTTGATAACAGCCTTTTTTCAGAGATGGCGGATTCCGTTGCAGATTTTCGGATTGCAGATGAAACTGTTGTCGTTGACGGGCAGGAATGTTATCAGATGTATGGAGATGTAACAGGAGAAAATCTGAAAGCACTGCTTGGCAGTGAGATGCTGAACGCATTTGGGCTTGTAAAACTGCCGGATGAGGATGCAATCTCGGAGCTGATGATTCCGATTACATTTAATGTATATAAAGAAGAAATGCTCCCGGCCCGGATTGTAGTGGATATGTCAAATGTCATGAATAGTCTTTATGACGAGTTTGATAAAACAACAAATGTGAACTCCTATAGTATTAAGCTGGACTTTAGCAGATATGGGGAGGTTGAGCCGATTGCAGTGCCGGAGGAAGTAAAAGCAGTAACAGGGATCATGCAGGCACCGACAGAAGAAGAGGAAGGTATGCTTGGTCAATAGAAAACTGCATTGTATAAACATTGGATGATGGATAACCAGAGTTTATGCAATGCAGTTTTTGTATGCAGAAAAGCAGCCAGCGGAAGGTTTTCTGTATTGCTGGAGAAACGTTCTGAAATCTTTATAAAGCCTTGAAATATAGGCGTTTCTTACAGTATCTGCTGTATTTCGCTGATGTCGCTGTCGATAACCAGAGAATAATTCGTATAATATACGACAAAGCCAGGCTTTCCTCCTTTTGGCTTTTTCACATGTTTTTTTTCTACATAGTCAATCTCCACTTTTTCTACTCCGCGCATACTGGAATAGTACGCAGCCAGCCGTCCGGCTTCTTCGAAAGTGCGGTCCGGAAGCTCTTCCCCGTTGGTCTTGACGATCACGTGTGAGCCCGGTGCCTGCTTTACATGGAACCACCAGTCATTTCCTGTGGCAAATGTAAAGGTCAGCTGGTCGTTCTGAAAATTATTTTTTCCTACATACATGTGATATCCTTCGCTGGAGATATAATGCAGAGGATCGTTTTTTATCTTCACTTTTCTCTTCGTAAATTTACGCCGCATATAGCCGGAGGCGATCAACTCTTCCTTGATTCCGGCAAGGTCATCCTCGTTCATGGCAATATCCAGGGAAGTGCGGATGGATTCCAGATAAGTAATCTCTTCCTGGGTTTCCTGGATAAAATGGGATAGCGCTTCGTAAGTCCTTTTTTGCTTATTATATTTTTCAAAATAACGCTGTGCATTTTCCCGCGGCGTCTTGGCTGCATCCAGAGGAATCGAGACCATTTCATTATTGTAATAGTTTAGGGCTTCCAGTTTTCTAGAACCCTCTTCCAGATTGTATCCATAAGTATTGATCAGCTCTCCATAGACTTTGAATTTTTCGCGGTTTTCTGTATCTTTCAGTTGTCTAAGCTGCAAGTCGTATTTTTTACGATTCCGTTCCAGGGCGGTCTGGATAATATGCCGTAGATCCGTGGATTTCTGCCGGATACGGGTCAGGGTATTTTTTAGGGCATAGTAGGTCTCCAGCACCTGGGAAATAGATGTAAATTGTGTATAGTGATATCCTTTTGTGCCTTCTGCGGCATTGCCAAACAGATGGGTCAGCGGCAGGGAGGAAAATTCCTTTGGTTCTTTTCCCTCATAATAGATGGCGGGGGAGAACTTTTCTTCCTTTACGGCAGAAAAATAAATGTCAAACTGGTTGTAAACATGCCGTAGGACATCTTCAGACAAGGCATTCGGGGGGAGGGAAGAATCTACCCCAGAAATAGAGCAGATTTCTTCTGCCGTGACCGGGCTGACACCGGTGAAGCTGGTGTAGATTGCTTTGGACAGAGGCATTGGTTTTCTTGTAAGCGTCTGAAAAAAGACTTCAAAGCTAACGGATAGAGGGTCGTGCTTGTCCATGGTATCTGGAATGAAATATTGTCGTCCGGGAAGCACCTCACGGACAGAACTCATCTGGGCGGAGACATGCTTGATACTGTCTATGACAGAGCCTTCTTCAGTACAGAAGATAATATTGCTGTGCTTGCCCATGATCTCTACGATTAGGTCTTTGCGGCACAAATCCCCCATTTCGTCAAGATGCTCAATAGTAAAATGGATGATCCGCTCCAGTTTAGGCTGGTAAATGTCTATTATCCGTCCATTTGCGATATGCTTGCGCAGGAGCATACAGAAATTGGGAGCAGTCATGGGACTGGGTTTATTGGATTCGGTCAGGTAGACCAGCGGAAGTGATGCGCTTGCCGAAAGGTAGAGGCGCTTTTGTCCAGAAGGAGTTTTGATCGTAAGTAAAAGTTCGTCTGTTTCGGGCTGCGCGATTTTTGCAATTCTTCCATTTATCAGTTGTTCTTGTAATTCGTGAACCAGGTTTGCCACGACGATTCCATCAAAAGCCATGTTGTATTCCTCACTTTCTTTTGAAGTGTAGATGTTCCAGCGCAAAATTTTGTTTTTGCCATCTTGACCTATTATAATATGTATCTTCCAGTTTTTCATTAGTTATTTTTATAAAATCAAAAAATGTTACGGTTTATCCAAATTAGTCACAGATGTTGAACGTAAACTATATACAAAAAATGGTTGACAATCATAGGAAGGGAATTTATACTTTAGGAAAGGAAATTCCGGGTGGGTATGACGGAATGGACTATCTTTTGGATTTGTTTTGTATATGAGGGAAATTTATTATGGAGGAGGCAGAAATGATGAAGAATTCAAAAATTACAACAAAGGAGATATGCAGCATTGCAATAATGACAGCTATTACGGCAGTGCTGGCGCAGATTTCAATCCCGATGCCGCTGGGCGTGCCTATGACGATGCAGACTTTTGCAGTGACCCTGGCGGGGATCATCCTGGGAGCAAAGAACGGGGCGGTCTCCATGGTGGTGTATTTACTGTTGGGAGCAGTAGGAGTTCCAGTATTTGCAGGATTCAGCGGCGGATTTCAAGATTTGACCGGCCCGACAGGAGGGTTTTTACTCTCTTTCCCGGTTATGGCATTTTTGATCGGGATGGGGATGAAGCTGAGGAAGCAGAAAGGAATGTTCCTTTTATTCCTTATTCTGGGTACGCTTTCTAATTATGTAGTAGGTGTAGCAATGTTTTGTATTGTTATGAAAGCGTCTGTATGGACAGGGATTTCAGCTTGTGTGCTGCCATTTATTCCCGCTGCGGTGATCAAAGCAGCAGCGGCATCTGTATTGGGATTGAAAATTCAGACAAGACTGGGGGCAGCTTTGCAATGGACTTAAGGCCGCATCACCTTCTTTGCACACAGGGATACAGCGGAAAAGGGTATAGTGAGGATTTTGTAGAAAATATGGATCGGCTGACAGAGCGTTTAAGAGGCGAGGAGCCAATCACGGTTCGTCTAAAATTTTCTACAGACGATTTGTGTATGAGCTGCCCTCATATGCTGGGTACGGATCTGTGCCGGACCAATGAGAAAGTAAAACAGTTTGACAGGAAGGTTGTAGAATATTTTCATTTAGAAGAAAAGGAATATATTTATCAGGAGCTTGTGCAGAAAATCCGGCAGGAGATGACTCCAAAGATGCTGGAAGATATTTGTGACGGATGCAGTTGGTATCCGGTCAGTGCCTGCCGGGAGATAATTTTAGGGAAAAAGTGATAGAAAAAACGGAAGTTTTAGAAAGAAGCCGGCCCATTGCCAGAGGCAGACAAAATAGGGCGGTTTTTTTCTGCTTTCATAAGGAAAAGTAGAAAAGTTATAGGTAAAGAGTTGACCGGAACGGAGTTTGGGGGGTATAATAGGTAAGTTACATGAAGCAGTAAGTATGAGATCTTATAGACTATAGAGGGCAAGGATCATGATAAAGAGCATGACTGGTTTTGGAAGATGCGAGTATCAGCAGGATTCCCGAAAATTTACGGTGGAATTAAAAAGTGTCAATCACAGGTATCTGGATGTCAATATCCGAATGCCGAAGAAGCTGAATTTTTTTGACAGTGCGATCAGGACACTTCTGAGGAAATATGCAAGCCGTGGGAAGATTGATATTTTTATCACTTATGAGAATATAGCAGAGGAGCAGGGAGCATTAAAATATAATGCGGCATTAGCCGGGGAGTATGTGAAGTACCTGCGGCAGATGGCAGATGAATTTGGAATTGTGGGTGACATCAGCCTGTCTACACTGGCGCGCTGCCCTGAGATCCTGACGATGGAAGAACAAAGCGAGGATGAAGAAGAATTATGGAAGGGCCTAAAAAGCGGACTGGAAGGCGCGTTCGACCAATTTGTTGCAGCCAGGGTGACAGAAGGGGAACATCTGAAAAAAGATATTCTTGCAAAGCTTTCCGGGATTGAGGAGCTGGCTGCCAAGGTCGAAGAGCATTCTCCGGAGATTGCAGCCCGGTATCGGGAGAGGCTGGAAGAGAAAGTACAGGAGCTTTTAGGCGATGCGCAGTTAGAAGAGAGCAGAGTGGCGGCGGAAGTCATTTTGTTTGCGGACAAGATTTGTACGGATGAAGAGGTCGTCCGTCTGAAAAGCCATATTTCCCATATGCGGGATACCCTGGAGGAATCCGAAGGGATTGGAAGGAAGCTGGATTTCATCGCGCAGGAGATGAACAGGGAGGCCAATACCATATTGTCCAAGGCCAATGACCTGGAAATTTCAAATTATGCGATCGGCTTGAAGACGGAGATTGAAAAAATCCGTGAACAGATCCAAAATATTGAGTAGTGAGGTGCGGGATGGAGACAAAAGGGATTTTAACGGTAGTGTCCGGCTTTTCCGGGGCTGGCAAGGGGACATTGATGCATGCGCTTTTACAACGCTATCCCGACCGATACGCGTTGTCAATATCTGCAACAACAAGACAGCCGCGTGAGGGGGAAGCGGACGGAAGAGAATATTTTTTCAAAACCAAAGATGAATTTGAAAAAATGATTGCGAAAGATGAACTGATAGAGTATGCTAGATATGTGGAGAATTACTATGGGACTCCGCGCGCCTATGTGGAAGAGATGCTAGAGGCGGGAAAGGACGTCATTTTAGAGATTGAAGTCCAGGGTGCAATGAAAGTGAAGAAAGCATTTCCGGATACGCTGCTCCTCTTTGTTACGCCGCCTACGGCAGAAGAACTGAAAAAACGGCTTACGGGCAGGGGAACAGAGACTGCGGAGGTCATTGGCTCCAGGCTTTGCCGGGCCGCAGAGGAGGCGGAAGGAATGGGGCAGTATGACTACCTGATCGTCAATGACAAACTGGATGTTTGCGTAGAAGAGATGCATGGCATTATCCAGGGTGAGCACTGCCGGAATTTCCGGAATACACAATTTATGGAAAAAATAAAACAAGATCTTCAAGAACTGAAAGGAGAATAAAAAGCATGCTGCATCCATCTTATACAGATTTGATGAAAGTGGTAAACAAAGACGTTGAAGAAGGCGAGACTAAGGTCGTTAACAGCCGGTATTCCATTGTGCTTGCTACATCGAAGCGGGCCAGGCAGATCATTGACGGAGAGATGCCTATGGTGAGTATCAAAGGCGAGGCAAAACCCCTTTCTCTGGCAATCCAGGAGTTGAATGAAGGACAGTTAAAAATCATCGCTGAGAGTGCAAATGTAGAGGAATGATCAATCAGGCTATCCCTATCTGGTGTAGGAGATAGCCCTATTTCTTTGCACATGATGTGCGTAGGAGGAGCCAAATTCTACAGTATTGTGGACGGGAAACAGGAACAAGCACATTTTTAAAAGAAAATGGAGAGAGGATATGAAAATTTTACTGATATCTCTTGGATGTGATAAAAACCTTGTAGATACGGAAGAGATGCTGGGTCTTTTGGCGTCCCGGGGGTTTGAAATGACAGATGATGAAGCAGAAGCGGATGTGATCATCATCAATACATGCTGCTTTATCCATGATGCCAAAGAGGAAAGCATCCAGAATATTCTGGAGATGGCGGAATATAAAAAGAAAGGGAAATTAAAAGCTCTGATCGTGGCCGGATGTCTGGCACAGCGGTATCGTCAGGAGATATTAGATGAAATCCCTGAGGTAGACGTGGTGCTTGGTACGACGGCATATGACCAGATCCTTGATGCATTGGATGCCGCGCTTGTGGGGCGTACAGAAGTGCGGATTGCAGATTTGAAGGCTCTTCCAATGGTAAAGACAAAACGGCAGGTGACTACAGGCGGACACTATGCATATTTGAAGATTGCAGAAGGGTGTGATAAGCACTGTACCTATTGTATCATTCCAAAGATCAGAGGTGCTTTTCGAAGTGTGCCGATGGAGCGGCTCTTAAAAGCGGCAGAAGAATTGGCAGAACAGGGAGCCAAGGAATTGATCCTGGTGGCTCAGGAGACCACATTATATGGAAAAGATATTTACGGCGAAAAAAGGCTTCCAGTGCTTCTGCGTGAACTGTGCAAGATCAAAGGAATCCGATGGATACGGATTCTCTACTGTTATCCGGAGGAGATTACGGATGAACTGATACAGACAATAAAGGAAGAACCCAAGATCTGCCATTATCTGGATATTCCGATCCAGCATGCAAATGATGAGATCTTAAGGAGGATGGGACGACGGACGACAAAGCAGGAAATTATAGATACTGTAGAAAAACTTCGTCGGGAGATTCCGGATATCTGCCTGAGAACGACTTTAATTACAGGGTTCCCAGGGGAAACATCAGCACAGCATGAAGAGCTGATGGAATTTGTGGATGAGATGGAATTTGACCGGCTGGGCGTCTTTCCCTATTCCCCGGAGGAAGATACACCGGCGGCAGAGATGCCGGAGCAGATTTCTGATGATATCAAGCAGGAGCGTCAGGCAGACCTGATGGAACTACAGCAGGAGATTGCCTTTGCCAATGCAGAGGATATGGTCGGCAAGGAGGTGCTGGTCATGATCGAAGGCAAAGTAGTGGATGAAAATGCATATGTGGGCCGGACTTACAGGGATGCCCCTGGGGTGGACGGACTGATTTTTGTAGATGCGGATGAGGAACTTTTGTCCGGAGACTTTGCCAGGGTAAAGGTAACCGGAGCATTAGAATATGATTTAATAGGAGGGCTTGTGTAATGAATTTACCAAATAAGTTGACTGTTATCAGAATAATTATGGTGCCGTTTTTCGTTTTTTTTATGCTGACAGATGTGGGAGGGGCTGCAAATAAATGGATTGCCCTGCTCCTGTTTTGTGTGGCAAGCCTGACAGACCTTTTGGACGGCAAGATTGCCCGCAAATATAATCTGGTGACGAATTTTGGAAAGTTTATGGATCCGCTGGCAGATAAACTGCTCGTTTGTTCCGCTATGATCTGTATGATTGATTCCGGGCAGCTTACGGCGTGGTTTGTCATCATCATCATTGCCCGTGAATTCATCATCAGCGGATTCCGTCTTGTGGCTTCGGACAATGGGATTGTGATCGCCGCCAGTTACTGGGGAAAATTTAAGACCGTGTCCCAGATGGCGATGGTGATCCTGTTGATCGCAGATTTCGGCGGCGTGTTTGATCTGATCGGGGAAATCTTAATCTGGGTATCCCTGGCGCTGACGGTCATTTCTCTGGCAGACTATGTGATGAAAAATAAACAGGTGCTCACACAGGGAGGAATGTAGGATGCAGGAAGAAAGACGAGAGGAGCCGATGGAAGAAACCGTAGTCCGGCTTCTGCAGGAACATAAACTGACAGTGACTACCGTAGAATCCTGTACCGGCGGCTTAATTGCCGGGACGCTGGTCAATGTGGCAGGGGCTTCGGATGTATTGGGTGAAGCCTATGTGACTTATTCCAATGAGGCGAAGCAGCGTCTAGCCGGTGTACGCGCAGAGACCCTAGAGCAGTTCGGGGCAGTCAGTGAGCAGACTGCGGGCGAGATGGCAGCAGGTGCTGCGAAGGCGGCAGGCGCGGACGTGGCGGTCAGTTCAACGGGAATAGCAGGTCCCGGGGGCGGCACGAAAGAAAAACCGGTTGGTCTGGTATATATCGGCTGCTATGTGAGAGGAAAAGTGCAGGTAAGGGAACTGCGTTTCCACGGGACACGTATGGAAAACAGGCTTCATACTGTGGAAGAGGCGCTGTATCTGGCAGCAGAAATGTTAAAATCGCTCTAATGTTTTGGGCTGGTTGATGAAATATAACCAATTGAGATGAAAGGCAGGCATATAGGCCTGCTTTTTTGATTCCAACTGTCCGAATTAGCCAGAAATTAAGAGTAATCTTATACAAAGTGACGATTGACGAATGGATAAATTTGTGCGAAAATAACAGTAGTGTGATGTGAAGTATTTCGGCATTATACAAGAGAAAATCATACATATTTGAAAGGAGTATTAACATGATTTATTCACATGAAGTAGAAATGATGTGTCCGGTAGCCCAGGGTGCGAATCACGGACCAGCTCCAATCCCGGAAGAAGCAAAATGGGTAAAAGCAAAAGAAGTAAAAGATATTTCCGGCTTTACACATGGCGTTGGCTGGTGTGCTCCGCAGCAGGGCGCATGTAAGCTGACACTCAACGTGAAGGACGGTATTATTCAGGAGGCGCTTGTTGAGACACTGGGATGTTCCGGAATGACACATTCCGCGGCAATGGCATCTGAGATCCTTCCTGGAAAGACAATCCTGGAAGCATTGAATACTGACCTTGTATGTGATGCGATTAACACAGCTATGAGAGAATTATTCCTTCAGATTGTTTACGGAAGAACACAGAGCGCATTTTCAGAAGACGGCCTTGCAATCGGCGCAGGTTTGGAAGACCTTGGAAAAGGACTCCGCTCTCAGGTTGGTACGATGTACGGAACTCTGGCAAAGGGACCACGTTACCTGGAAATGGCAGAAGGCTATGTAACCGGGATCGCTCTGGATAAGAATGATGAAATCATTGGATACCAGTTTGTAAACCTTGGAAAGTTTACAGATTTCATCAAAGCAGGCGACCAGCCGAATGATGCTTGGGAGAAGGCAAAAGGACAGTATGGCCGTGTTGCGGATGCTGCGAAGATCATCGACCCACGTAAAGAATAGCCAACAGCTTATCGAGAGTTTCTAAAATAAATCAGGAGGATAATTAAATGGCTTTATTTGAATCATATGAGAGAAGAATTGATAAAATCAATGAAGTTTTAAACGGCTATGGTATTGCTTCTATCGAAGAGGCCGAAAAAATCACAAAAGATGCCGGATTGGATGTTTACAATCAGGTAAAAGGCATCCAGCCAATCTGTTTTGAGAACGCATGTTGGGCATATACTGTAGGCGCTGCTATCGCAATCAAAAAGGGATGCAAGACAGCAGCAGACGCAGCAGCAGCAATCGGAGAAGGGCTTCAGGCTTTCTGTATCCCGGGTTCTGTTGCAGACCAGCGTAAAGTAGGCCTTGGCCACGGCAACCTGGGCAAGATGCTCCTGGAAGACGAGACAGACTGTTTCGCATTCCTGGCTGGACACGAGTCATTCGCTGCAGCAGAGGGTGCGATCGGTATCGCTGAAAAGGCAAACAAAGTCCGTAAAAAACCTCTTCGTGTTATCCTGAACGGACTTGGAAAAGACGCTGCAAAGATCATTTCCAGAATTAATGGATTTACATATGTAGAGACAGAGTATGATTACTTCACAGGCGAGTTGAAGGAAGTACAGAGAATCGCTTATTCTGACGGACTTCGTTCCAAGGTAAACTGCTACGGCGCGAATGATGTACGTGAAGGCGTTGCGATCATGCACAAGGAAGGCGTAGATGTTTCCATCACAGGAAATTCTACCAACCCGACCCGTTTCCAGCATCCGGTAGCAGGAACTTATAAGAAAGAATGCGTGGAGCAGGGCAAGAAGTACTTCTCCGTAGCATCCGGCGGTGGTACAGGACGTACACTGCATCCGGATAACATGGCAGCAGGACCGGCTTCCTATGGTATGACAGATACATTAGGACGTATGCACTCTGACGCACAGTTTGCAGGTTCTTCTTCCGTACCGGCCCATGTTGAGATGATGGGACTGATCGGTGCAGGAAATAATCCGATGGTCGGCATGACTGTTGCAGTTGCAGTTTCCGTAGAGGAAGCGGCGAAAGCTGGGAAGTTCTAAGGAGTCAAATATGTATATAAGCAGTTACAGTTCGAGGCCGGTTTGGCCGTGAACTGTAATTATAAGCATGTCCGCTTGGCTAGTTGCTTTTCAGGTATAAAGAAAATAAAGGGTTTGTCATGATACAATAATTGTGGCAGGCCCTTTTCTAAAATCTGACTAAAAATATGTTTCGGTTGATTTGGAAGTATTGACTAAAATTAACGAAGATTTTTGTATAAATTTCCATCGAAAAAGGATTGTTAATTTATTGTCAATATGTTATTATAATGAAAGACGAGGACAAAACATGACGAGATTTGTCTGGTGTCATATGTAGCTAAGAAAAAACAATTTTAAAAGGAGAAAAGAACATGAGCAGCAAAGTCACAATCATTGGAGCCGGAAGCGTAGGTTCAACAATTGCGTACACATTGTCTGGAGAGGACATCGCATCTGAGATCGTTATGATCGATATTAACAAGGAAAAAGTAGAAGGCGAAGTTATGGACATCGAGCAGGGAACATGCTTTAGAGACCCTGTTTCTATTGTTGCAGGTGAATATGAGGATGCAAAAGATTCTGATATCGTGATCATCACATCTGGAATTGCCCGTAAGCCAGGACAGACAAGAATTGAGCTCACCCAGACCAACGTAAACATCTTAAAGCAGATTACCCCGGAGATCGTAAAAGCAGCACCAAATGCGCTTTATATTATTGTAAGCAATCCGGTTGATATCATGACATATGTTTTTACAAAAATCTCAGGCATTCCGGAAAATCAGATTATCGGTTCCGGTACCATTCTGGATTCCGCACGTCTTCGCTGTGGTCTTTCCGAACATTTTAAAGTTGCACAGAGAAATATCCACGCATATGTATTTGGCGAGCATGGCGATACTTCCTTTATCCCATGGTCAGCAGCAAGGATCGCGGGCGTTAATGTAGATGATTATTGTGATATGATGCCGGGATTTGAAAAAGTAGATAAAGAGGAAATGCTTACATACGTGCAGAAATCCGGCGGCAAGATCATTGCAAATAAGGGGGCTACCTTCTATGCAGTAACCAGGGGCGTGTGCAAATTATGCAGCATCCTGATGTCTGCTTCTGAATCTGTTTCTACGGTATCTTCTATGATGCACGGCGAATATGGCATCGAAGATGTATGCTTAAGTACACTTGCGCTGGTTGGGCCAAAGGGTGTCCATGGCAAGGTTCCGATGACTCTGACCGATGAAGAAGTTGGAAAGCTTAAAGCGAGTGCAGACGCACTGAAAGCAGTTATTGCTCAGATTGAATTGTAAAATCGGAGATTTTAATTAAGGACTCGCGCTGATGTGCGAGCAGGTCATCAATTTTCAATAGAAAAATTGGCGGCATATCATAAAAATAAGAAAGGACAGCGAGAACTATGAAGTACAGTTATTATCCAGGATGCACTTTGAGGACAAAGGCGAAAGATCTGGATGCTTATGCAAGGGCGTCGGCAAAAGCGCTGGGATTTGAACTGGAAGAGATTGAAGACTGGCAGTGCTGCGGCGGAGTATATCCGCTTGGCTCTGACGAGATCGCAACAAAGCTATCTTCTGTCCGCGCTCTGAATGAGGCAAAAGTAAAGGGCCAGAGCCTTGTGACACTGTGTTCTGCATGTCATCATGTGATCAAGCGTGTCAATGATGATATGAAGAATGTGGAAGATATCCGCACCAGGGCAAATAATTACATGGAGCTGGATGAGCCTTATGCAGGCGAGACGGAGGTTCTTCATTTCTTAGAAGTTCTTCGTGACAAAGTAGGGTTTGACGAATTAAAGAAAAAGGTGACAAATCCTTTGAAAGGAAGGAAAATAGGCGCTTATTACGGATGTCTGCTTCTTCGCCCGGGCAAACTGCTTGGTTTTGATGATCCGGAGAATCCGAAGATCATCGAAGACTTTATCCGTGCCATCGGAGCGGAACCGGTGATCTATCCATACCGCAACGAGTGCTGCGGCGGCTACATTTCCTTAAAAGAGAAGGAGATGTCCAAAAATATGTGCGAGAAGATTATGGACAGCGCGGATGGATTTGGCGCGGAGCTGTTGATCACAGCCTGTCCGCTGTGTCTGTATAATCTGAATAAGAGCGGCAATGCAAAGGTTCCGGTAGTTTACTTTACGGAATTGCTTGCAGAGGCCTTAGGTGTCAAAGAGGAGGTGCAGAAGTAATGAGTTCTGAAAAGAAACAGGCGGAATTGATCAAAGAGATCAGCGGCGTCAATCCGCTTAAATGCATGAAATGCGGTAAATGCTCTGCATCCTGCCCATCCTACAATGAGATGGATATCAAACCGCATCAGTTTGTATCCTATGTGATCAATGAAGATATTGAAAGCTTAGTCAATTCCAAATCACTTTGGAAATGTCTTTCCTGCTTTGCATGTGTGGAGAGATGCCCGCGTGACGTGAAGCCAGGGAAACTGATCGATGCGGCAAGACAGGTAGTAGTACGTCAGAAAGACCAGGATTATCTGTCACCAAATGAAATTCCGGAATTATTAGATCCGGAACTCCCACAGCAGTTATTAGTCAGTGCATTCAGAAGATACAGGAGGTGAGACTTACGTGCAAAGGATAGGAGTATTTGTCTGCCATTGCGGAAGTAATATTGCCGCAACGGTGGATGTAAAAAAAGTTGTAGAGATGGCTCAGATGGAGCCAGGCGTTGTCCATGCCGAAGACTACCAGTATATGTGTTCTGAAGCAGGACAGGCGAAGATTGCAGCGGCCATTCATGAGAAAAAATTGTCAGGGGTCGTAGTATGTTCCTGTTCTCCGCGTATGCATGAAACGACTTTCAGAAAAGCAGCGGAGCGTGCGGGACTGAATCCATATATGGTTGAAATTGCCAATATCCGTGAGCATTGTTCTTGGATTCATAAGGATATGGAAGAGGGAACAAAGAAAGCTGTGATCTTAATGAGAGCGGCAGTTGCAAAGGTGAACTTGAATGCGCCACTGCAGGCAGGTGAGAGCCGTGTGACCAAGAGAGCGCTTGTGATCGGCGGAGGTATCGCGGGAATCCAGACTGCATTGGATATTGCGGATGCAGGTTATGAAGTAGATATCGTGGAGAAGACGCCAAGTATCGGCGGAAGGATGTCACAGCTTGACAAGACATTCCCCACACTGGACTGCTCCGCATGTATCCTGACACCAAAGATGGTGGAGGCGGCAGCCCATGAAAAGATCAAGATTTATACTTACAGTGAAGTGGACAAGGTTAGTGGATTCGTAGGTGATTTTACTGTTGATATCCGTAAGAAAGCAAGAAGCGTGAATATGGACAAATGTACAGGGTGCGGCGTCTGCCAGGAGAAGTGCCCGTCCAAAAAAGCGCCAAGCGAATTCAACCGCGGCCTGAATACAAGAAGCGCTATCTATACGCCGTTTGCACAGGCAATCCCGAATGTTCCGGTGATCGACCGTGATGCCTGTATCAAATTCAAGACAGGTAAGTGCGGACTTTGTTCCAAGGTATGTCAGGCAGGTGCTATCGACTACGACCAGAAGGATGAGATTATTACAGAAAAGTATGGCGCGATCGTAGTTGCGACCGGATTTGACACCATCAATCTGGAAAAATATGACGAGTATGCATACAGCCAGAGCAAGGATGTCATCACCTCTCTGGAATTGGAACGTGTGATGAATGCGGCAGGACCGACCCATGGACATTTAGAGCGTCTTTCCGACGGAAAAGCACCGAAGGAAATCGTATTTATCCAGTGTGTGGGCAGCCGCTGCTCAGACGATAGAGGAAAACCATATTGCTCTAAGATCTGCTGTATGTACACTGCAAAGCATGCAATGCTGATCCGGGATAAATATCCGGATGTAAACGTAACCGTATTTTATATTGATGTCCGTACACCGGGCAAGAACTTTGATGAATTTTACAGAAGAGCGGTTGAGCAGTATGGAGTCAACTACATCAAAGGACAGGTTGGAAAGGTGATTCCGCAGCCGGACGGCAAATTGTTAGTCCAGGGTTCAGACCTTCTCGATAACCGCCAGATCCTGAAAGAGGCCGATATGGTCGTACTTGCAACGGCAATCGAGCCAAATCCGGATGTGCGCAGGATCGCAACCATGCTGACTGCAAGTATTGATACCAATAACTTCCTGACCGAGGCACACGCAAAACTGCGTCCGGTAGAGTCACCGACCGCAGGCATTTTCCTGTCCGGCGTATGCCAGGGGCCAAAGGATATCCCGGAGACCGTTGCTCAGGCGGGTGCTGCTGCTGTAAAGGCAATCGGACTTCTGGCAAAAGATAAACTGATGACGAATCCATGTACCGCACAGTCGGATATCCTGTTGTGTAACGGATGTTCTACTTGTGAGAATGTATGTCCGTATGGCGCGATTACATACGAGGATAAAGAGGTCAACGACCACGGCATCCGTGAGACACGCCGTGTGGCAGTGGTCAACAACGCGCTCTGCCAGGGCTGCGGCGCCTGCACCGTTGCTTGTCCGTCCGGGGCTATGGACTTACAGGGATTCTCAAATAGACAGATTCTAGCGGAGGTGGATGCAATATGTCGTTAGAAAATAAAGAATTCAAACCGAAAATTGTAGCGTTCTGCTGTAACTGGTGCAGTTATGCAGGAGCTGACTTAGCAGGAAGCAGCCGTTTGTCTTATCCTGCTGACGTAAAGATCATCCGTGTTCCCTGCTCCTGCCGTGTGAATCCGATGTTCATTTTAAGAGCGTTTGAAAAAGGAGCGGACGGGGTGATCATGTGTGGATGCCATCCGGGAGACTGCCATTATAGTACCGGTAATTACTACGCAAGAAGACGTATGACTCTGTTATTCTCCATGCTGGATTATATCGGTGTGGAAAACGGGCGTACACGCGTAGAGTGGGTATCTGCGGCAGAGGGTGTGAAGTTCTCTGAGACAATGAACAGTTTTGTAGAGAAGATCTATTCTCTTGGCGAAAATGTAAGATTGGGGGATTTAAGATGCAAGAACTGATAAACCGTGCAAAAGAACTGCTGGCAGATGGAACTGTGGCACGGGTTCTCGGCTGGAAGGCCGGAGACTTGCCTTATAACCCGGAGCCGGCGTACTTTGAGACCGCAGAATCTTTGAAAGACTTTGTTTACAATGGATTTTGCGGAGCAAATTTGAGCAAATATATGATCGAGGCATCCAAACTGGAAGGCAAGACACTTGTCTGCTTAAAGCCATGTGATACATACAGCTTTAACCAACTGATCAAAGAGCACCGCGTAGACAGAGAAAAAGCTTATATCGTGGGTGTGGGATGCAAGGGAAAGCTGGATATCGAGAGGATCAAAAAACAAGGGATCAAGGGAATCGAAAGTATTGAGGGCGCAGAGATCACAGATGAGGCAGAAACACTGAAGATTCAGACCATCTATGGTGAAAAGACCTGTGCCTATGCAGATGCCATGCTGGAAAGATGCCATGTCTGCAAAGGGAAAGACCATATGGTCTATGATGAACTGATCGGTGATTCCAAAGAAACTAAGGATGCAGAGCGTTTTGACGAAGTGGCAAGGATCGAGGCTATGAGCCCGGAAGAAAAGTTCGCGTTTTTCCGGAACGAGCTGAGCAAATGTATCCGCTGTAACGCCTGCAGAAATGCCTGCCCTGCCTGCAGCTGCCGCAAATGTGTATTTGACAACAACAAGTTCGACAGCTCCCAGAAAGCAAACGTGGATACCTTTGAAGAAAAGATGTTCCATATCATCCGTGCGTTCCATGTGGCAGGAAGATGTACGGACTGCGGAGAATGCAGCCGTGTATGTCCGCAGGGAATCCCGCTTCACCTGTTCAACCGCAAATTTATCAAGGATATTGATGAACTGTATGGAGAATATCAGGCTGGGGCAGATACAGAGTCAAAAGCACCGCTTACAAACTATACGTTTGAAGACGCGGAACCAAGTATAGTAGGAAAGAGGGGATAATGTATGTATAAGATAGCAAAAGAAAATCTTTCCGCATTATTCCAGATGATCGCGGATAGTCAGGAACTGTATCTTCCGGTGAAAACAGCCGGGCAGACAAATTTTGCGGCATGGAGCAAAGATGCAGAAGTGGATCTGGCTACATTGAAAACTGTAAAGTCAGCGAAGGATGCATTTTTTCCGCAGAGTGAAGGCCTTTACACCGTTAAAAAAGAAGGAAAGAAAATGTCTGTAGAGCCGGAGGCTTTGAAGGAACAGGACTTTGTCGTATTTGGTATGAAAGCCTGTGATGTCAAGGGCATGGAAGTTCTGGATAACGTATTTCTGGCAGATCCGGTCGACACCTTCTATGCGGCAAGAAGAGACCACGGGACGATCGTGGCAATGGCCTGCCATGAGCCGGAGGAAACCTGCTTTTGTAAGGTATTTGACGTAGATGCCGCACAGCCTGCATCAGATGTGGCAGTCTGGATGGTGGGGGAGGAGCTTTATTGGAAAGCGCTGACCGAAAAAGGCGAGGCTCTTACAAATACCGTAAAGGAATTGCTGGCTGATGCGGACGAAGCAGCCGTAGAAGCAGAAAAAGAAGCAATCCACAGTATTGTAGAAAAACTTCCCTATATGAATCTTTCTCTGGAAGGATGGAATGGAGACGCACTTTCTGAAAAATTCGATTCTCCGATCTGGGAAGAGTTATATAAGCCATGTCTGGCATGCGGCACCTGTACTTTTGTATGTCCGACCTGCCAGTGTTATGATATCAAAGATTATACCGCAGGAAACAGCGTTTCCCGTTACAGATGCTGGGATTCCTGTATGTATTCCGACTTTACGATGATGGCACACGGTAATAACCGTACCAGCCAGATGCAGAGATTCCGCCAGAGATTCATGCATAAACTGGTGTATTATCCGGCAAACAATGACGGGATGTACTCCTGCGTAGGCTGTGGGCGCTGCGTAGAGAAATGTCCGTCAGCCCTGAATATCGTGAAGGTCGTGAAAGCATTTCAGAATCAGGGAGGTGAAAAATAATGGGTGAATGTACATGTCATAAGAATTATACATTAGATACTCTGATCCCTAAGATCGGCGTGATCACAGACATCCGGGAAGAGACGCCGGATGTAAAGACATTCCGTGTCAACGCACCGGAGGGCGGCAAACTGTTTGAGCATATGCCTGGACAGTGCGCAATGGTCTGCGTACCGGGTATCAGCGAAGGTATGTTTTCCATTACTTCTTCGCCGACAAATAAAGAATTTCAGGAATTCAGCATTAAGAAATGTGGAATCCTGACAGATTATCTCCACAGCCTGGAAGTGGGCGATGAGATTACCGTCCGTGGGCCGTATGGTAACTCATTTCCGGTAGAGACAGAGCTTAAGGGGAAGAACCTTTTGTTTATCGCAGGCGGTATCGGCCTGGCGCCTCTTCGTTCTGTCATCAATTATGTGTTGGATAACCGTGCGAATTATGGTACGGTGGATATTGTCTATGGTTCCCGTTCCGCAGATGATCTTGTCCAGTTAAAGGAAATCCAGGAAGTCTGGATGAAGACAGAAGGCGTAAACGTATATCTGACCATTGACCGGGAGCAGGAAGGCTGGGACGGCCATGTTGGATTTGTTCCGAACTATGTGAAGGAGCTTGGATTTGACACAGACAAAACAGCACTTGTATGTGGGCCGCCGATCATGATCAAGTTTGTGCTTGCAGGCTTAAAAGAGCTTGGATTTACCTCAGAGCAGGTTTATACGACATTGGAACTCCGTATGAAATGTGGAGTCGGCAAATGCGGACGCTGCAACATCGGTTCCAAATATGTCTGCAAAGACGGTCCGGTATTCCGGTATGATGAGATTGATGAACTGCCAAACGAGTATTAAAGCGAAAGGATAATAATAACATGGAAAAGATGGTAAATGTATATTTTTTCGGTAAAAAGTACAGCGTACCTGCAGAACTTACGATCATGACTGCTATGGAATACGCCGGTTATACACTGAAAAGAGGATGTGGCTGCCGTCATGGTTTCTGCGGAGCATGTGCGACAATCTACAGGATCAAAGGAAAAAATGAATTAAAGACATGCCTTGCCTGCCAGACACAGGTAGAAGAGGGGATGTATGTAGCAAGCATCCCGTTCTTCCCGACGGATAAGAGAACCTACGAGATCAAGGATATCAAGCCGACCCAGCAGATCATGATGGAGTTGTATCCGGAAATCTATAGCTGTATCGGATGTAATGCATGTACAAAGGCATGTACACAGGATCTGAATGTCATGCAGTATATTGCATATGCACAGCGCGGCGAGTTCGAGAAATGTGCGGAAGAATCCTTTGACTGCGTAAGCTGTGGATGCTGTTCCGTAAGATGTCCGGCCGGAATTTCTCACCCGATGGTTGGCCTTTTGGCAAGACGTCTCACCGGTAAATACATCGCGCCTGAGACGGAGCATCTGAAAAATCGTGTGGATGAGATCAATAAGGGCGAATTTGACGAGCTGATCGAGCAGATCATGCAGAAGCCGATTGAAGAGATGCAGGAACTTTACAATACAAGAGAGATTGAGAAATAGGGGAGGGTAGAATATGTATACACCATATCCAGAGAATATGATGGAATCCATCAAAAAGGTAGAGGCTACAAGGGCAGAACGTATGTCTACAGAACCAAGACGTCTGACTGCTGACGAAAAAGACGCTCTCCTGAAAGAATTCCATCCAGACTATAATCCAGATGCTTTTGCGGAGATTAAAGTAGGCCCGAACAAAGGACAGAAAGCGCCGCTCGAACTGGCTGAAATGCTTCATTCAACAAGCCGTCTTGTAAGTGAGAAGGTTGATATTATGAAAGTTGATTATGACGTAGACGTACTGGTGATCGGCGGCGGCGGCGCCGGTTCTTCCTGTGCCATTGAAGCACACAATGCAGGTGCAAACGTTATGATCGTAACGAAACTGCGCATCGGCGACGCGAACACGATGATGGCAGAAGGCGGTATCCAGGCAGCGGATAAGGAAAATGATTCTCCGGTACAGCATTATCTGGACGCGTTTGGCGGCGGACATTTCGCTGCAAAGCCAGAACTGGTAAAACGTCTCGTAATGGAAGCTCCTGACGCGATCAAATGGCTGAATGAACTGGGTGTTATGTTTGATAAAGACGGGGACGGACGTATGGTAACGACCCATGGCGGCGGTACATCCAGAAAGAGAATGCATGCATGTAAGGACTATTCCGGAGCAGAGATTATGCGTACACTTCGTGACGAAGTATTGAACCTTCAGATTCCGGTAGTAGAATTTACTTCTGCGGTAGAGATCATCAAAGATGAGAAAGGCCAGGCAGCAGGCGCGGTTCTTCTCAATATGGAGACAGGAGATTATTCTGTCGCAAGGGCAAAGACTGTTGTGATCGCAACAGGCGGCGCAGGAAGAATGCATTATCAGGGATTCCCGACGTCGAACCACTATGGGGCAACGGCAGACGGACTTGTACTGGGATACAGAGCAGGAGTACCGCTGCTTTATCAGGATTCCATCCAGTACCATCCGACAGGTGTAGCTTATCCGGTACAGATCCTTGGCGCTCTTGTGACGGAGAAAGTCCGTTCTGTCGGCGCACAGCTTGTCAACGCAAATGGTGAAGCTTATATCCATCCTTTGGAGACGCGTGACGTCAATGCTTCAGGCGTTATCCGTGAATGCAGGGAAGGCCGCGGCGTAGAGACGCCTGACGGAGAGAAGGGCGTATGGCTTGACACACCTATGATTGAAATTCTTGGAGGAGAGGGAACGATTGAAAAGAGGATCCCTGCAATGTTCCGTATGTATATGAAATATGGAATTGATATGAGAAAAGTGCCGATCCTGATCTATCCCACACTGCATTACCAGAACGGCGGCCTTGAGATTGACGGAGAAGGCTTCACGAAAACAATCCCGAATCTTTTAGCAGCAGGAGAGGCAGCAGGCGGAATCCACGGAACAAACAGACTGATGGGGAATTCCCTTCTTGACGTGATCGTATTTGGCCGGAACGCAGGCAAGAAAGCGGCAGCAAAAGCAAAAGAAGTCGAACTCGGCACCATGAATCTTGACCATGTGGCAAGCTATGATGAGGAGTTAAAAGGCGCTTCTGCAGCGACAGGAGAGGTATCACCGAAGCTTCTTCCTAAATATGCGCGTCACGAGAGATAAAAGGTTTAGAAAATTGCCTGCCGTCTGAAAATATACAGACGGCGGGCTGACAGGTAATCAATTTACTGCAAATTGATTGCAAGAAAGGAGGAGACATAGATTATGCGTGAGATAAATGTAAGCGTGATTACGGATGTCGTAGAAAAGCTTTGTATCGAAGCAAATGAACATCTTCCGGAGGACGTAAAATGCGCGATCAAGGATTGCCGCGCCTGTGAGGATGGAGAAATCGCAAAAGGAGTTCTGGATAATATCATTGAGAACTTTGAGATTGCAGACAGTGAATGTGTACCGATCTGCCAGGATACCGGTATGGCATGTGTATTTTTAGAGATCGGGCAGGATGTGCATCTGACAGGCGGCAATCTTGCGGAAGCGGTTGACGAGGGTGTACGCCGTGGCTACGATAAGGGATATCTTCGGAAATCCGTTGTAAAAGATCCGGTACGCCGTGGCAACACAGGAGATAATACCCCTGCAATGCTGTATACAGAGATTGTTCCGGGCGAGCAGATTAAAGTGACCGTTGGGCCAAAAGGCTTTGGAAGTGAAAATATGAGCCAGATCCGTATGTTTAAGCCATCCCATGGCCTTCAGGGGATCAAAGATTTTATCCTGGAAGTCGTAGAGACTGCAGGGCCGAATCCATGCCCGCCTATGGTCGTTGGCGTTGGGATCGGCGGAACCTTTGATAAAGCAGCCCTTCTTGCTAAAAAAGCGTTGATGCGGCCGATCGATTCCTCTAATCCAGATGAATTTTATGCAGATCTGGAAAAGGAAATGCTGGAGAAGATCAATCAGCTGGGCATCGGGCCACAGGGCTTTGGCGGAAAAACTACGGCAATCGGACTGAATATCGAGACATTGCCGACACATATTGCAGGCATGCCATGTGCAGTAAATATCAACTGCCATGTAACACGTCATAAATCGGAGGTGATCTAAGATGGCAGCAAGAAAGATTACATTACCATTGACAGAGGAACTTGCAAAGACACTTCACGCCGGTGACAGCGTACTGGTGACAGGAACAATCTATACTTCTCGCGACGCAGGCCATAAACGGATGTGTGAGGCATTGGCAAAGGGCGAAGAGATCCCATTTGATCCTACAGATGCTACCATCTATTATGTAGGGCCGACCCCGGCAAAGCCAGGACAGGTGATCGGTTCTGCGGGACCGACTACGAGCGGACGTATGGATGCTTATGCACCGACTATGATGTCTGTGGGCGCGCGTGGAATGATCGGAAAAGGCGCACGTCTTCCGGAAGTGGTTGATGCAATGAAAAAATATTCCGGCGTTTACTTTGGCGCGATCGGCGGTGCAGGCGCACTACTGGCAAAATGTATTAAAAAGGCAGAGCTGATCGCTTATGAAGATCTGGGCGCAGAAGCACTCCGAAAGCTTTATGTAGAGGATATGCCGCTTGTTGTCATCATTGACAGCGAAGGAAATAACCTGTATGAGAGCGGACGTGCCGCTTATCTGGAAGAACATAAAGGATGATAGATATTCATATTTAGCATTCTCATACAGACAGCAAGCCAGGTGTTACTGTTTACGGCAACAGGCTGCATACAGTAACGGTATCCGGCCTATTTCAGGCTGGCGGCTTGCTGTCTTTTAGATACCATAGTATGCAGAAAAGCTGCCAGTGGCAGGTTTTCTGTATGATACAGAAGGGAGTCATAAGACATGGAGTTATTAGGAGGGATATTGTCAGTAAAGGCTGTAGCATTTCTGACGTTCTCGGTCTTTGCGATTGCGGCTGTGGGATATGCAATTGGGAAGATCACTGTAAAGGGAATCAATCTTGGGACTGCAGGAGTATTTATTGTAGCGCTGGTCTATGGATGTCTGTTATATACAAAATTGTCCGATAACCTGATGGCAGGTGAGGTGTCCTTCGCTACGGATGCGCTGAAAATCGTTGAAAATATGGGATTGATCTTCTTCGTGACGTCTGTAGGCTTTATTGCCGGACCGAACTTTTTCGGAAACCTGAAACGAAATTTTAAATCTTATGTACTGTTGGGGGTAGTGATCATTCTTGCCGCGGCAGTAACATGTATTGTATGCATTATGATCGGCTCAAACTTAACAGGTTTGGAGCATGAACAGTTCAGGGCGATCATGGTAGGCCTTCTTTCCGGAGCATTGACCAGCACGCCGGCATTTTCCGCGTCAAAGGCAGCAGTCGGAGCTGATCTGGAAGCCCTGGTATCCGTGGGATATGGTATCTCCTATTTGTTTGGTGTGGTGGGAGTCGTGCTGTTTGTACAGATTGTTCCAAAGATCATGAAAGCAAATATGAACGATGAAGTGGCTAAGATTACTGCGAAAGAAGGAGAAAGCCGCAAAAGGAGCAGCCTGATCCTGACAGAGGTAGACGAATTTGGATTCTTCCCATTTTCGCTGGCAGCAATCATAGGAATCATGATCGGAAGTCTCATCTACAAGAACTTTTCGCTGACGACGACAGGCGGTTGTCTTCTGACGGCTCTTGTATTTGGGCACTATGGCCATATAGGAAAGATATCGATCATGCCAAAGAACACGACGTTAAAGCTGCTCAGGGAGATGGGGCTGATGCTGTTCCTGATTGGAGCAGGAGTGTCCGGCGGCGCGCAATTTGTACGATACTTTGAACCGGTTTATTTCCTCTATGGGGCGATCATGACAATCCTTCCGATGGTCATTGGATTTATTGTGGCTAAGAATATATTAAAGCTGCCCCTGCTCAATAATCTTGGTTCACTGACTGGCGGCATGACCAGCACACCGGCACTGGGAACCTTGATCAATATGGCTGGTACGGAGGATATTGCGGCTGCATATGCGGCTACCTATCCGATCGCATTGATCGCGGTTGTACTGGCATCACAGTTGATCATTTTGTTCTGTTAAAAGAAAGGGCCGCTTGCCTGCAGGCGGCCCTTGTTATCTCAATGTTTTGCGTAGGCTACATCTTTTTGCAGGCCCGGCGCTGCTGAGGCCTGGCCGTCATTCGGCGTATCTGCAATCTGCCGGTTGCTTAAAGTTCCGACTTCCATTGCATCCGCAAAATTGATCGGGTGGTTGCGCATATGCACCTTCATCAATTCGAACAGACGAAGTGTAGGCCGCTGGGATTCGAAAACACCAGACACATCAATATACTTGCATCCGGTCTGTGCGGCAAGGGCTTTCAGACGTTCATTGATCTTAAATGCCGCCGGGCTTTTTGATACGATCGGTACGATATAAATAGAAGCTTCTGTCTTTGTGTGTATCATGTAAAGGAGCCATTCATATTTGGATATAAAATTGTCTACATCTACATTTTCATCCAGGATATCAATATCTCCCAAATTAACAAAAATTTTACGTGGATTCAAGTCATACAGACATACTTTCAGATAACGTTCAATCTGGTCAATGCGTATATCCCTGACACTCCGGTTGTAGATCGGCTCGGTAATACGAAAAGCCTGTGACAGTTCTCCGACTGGAAGTGCGGCAAACGTGTTGGAGCCAAAAAGTACAACGCCGCCTGCTTCTGTTATGCTGTTAAGTTCACGATATGTTTGCATTTCATCATCTCCTTGTTCATGAATCGATGGCTGGAAAGGTGCGGATGTATGGGCAGTTTCTGCAGTATTTCCTGTATTGCCCGTTGCCGCAGGGGTTCCGTGTCCTGAGAGTTCTTTACTAAGTTGCGCATTCGCTGCCTGAGCCTGCCTGTCATAGCGGGAGTTGATAAAATAGACTACCACATTGGCAGATACAACAATCAGGTTTAAGAGATACACGATCAATACATAATTGAACCTGTGGGTGTAGATTTTTGCAGAGATTCCGGCAATATACCCTGTGATGATCAGAAGTATAAACTGGAGACTCATGTTTTTTGCTGATCTTGCTTTGATATTCTTAGCAAGATTCATGGGCCAGGATAATCCAAAGCAGACCAGCATGGTGGACTCAAGAAGTTCAGCCATTTTCATTTCCTCTCTTTCTTTTTTGACAACTTTGTATGCGTAAAATCCATAGAAAAATTTTTACGCATCGCTTACTTTAGATTTCTGCTATAGTTTAACATTGACGTTTGATTATGTCTAATATATAATATTTATAAAATTCATAATGTTTATATTATGAATAAAAAGAAGCGTGATGCGAAAACCGCTTATCATTCCCAGAAGAAAGGAAAATAGAGATGGAATTGATGCAGATCCGGTATTTTCTGGAAGTGGCGAATACAAAACACATGACGAACAGTGCAAAGAATCTCCATATTACACAACCGGCTCTGACCCAGGCCATCCGGCGGCTGGAAAATGACCTGGGAGTGCCGTTGTTTACGGCAAAAGGACGTAACATCGTTTTGACGGAATATGGGAAATATCTGCAGAAAAAATTAGAACCCTTGATGTCCCAGATCGATGATATTCCCGAACAGCTCAAGATGATGGTCGAGCTGGAGAGCGAGACGATCCATATGAATGTTTTGGCGGCATCCAGCCTTGTGATGGAGGCGATCATCCAGTATAAAAAGGAGCATGGGGATATCAATTTTCAATTACATCAGAATGTAGAAAGTGAGCTTTACGACATTGCCGTTACGACGAAGCTCTTTTACCAGGCATCAGATGAAGAAAATAGTTTTGCCTGTGCAGAAGAAATTTATCTGGCTGTGCCGGAAAATAAAAAATATCGGAATCGGACATCCATCTGTCTTACGGAAGTGGAAGAAGAGGGATTTGTCAGTCTTCTTGGCTCCCGGGAATTCCGTTATATCTGCGATCGTTTTTGCCAGCATGCGGGATTTACGCCGAGGATTATTTTTGAAAGCGATAATCCATCCGCAGTGAAGAATATGATTGCGGCCAATCTGGGAATTGGTTTCTGGCCGGAATTTACCTGGGGAAGTATCGAAAATGAATCCGTACGGCTTTTGAAAATAGAGGAGCCTGTCTGTCAGAGAGATATTATCATCCACTATAACAGGAATAAGACAGACAGCCACAATGTAATTGATTTTTTTGATTTTTTGACGGAATTTTTCAGACAGAAGAAAGCATAGGAGATTTGAGATGATTTTTATCATTTCACAGTTTTGATCCCAGAAGCTATTCGAGAACCATAATCGTTGTTGTTTTCATAATTAGTCCAAATGTTATGGCATAATAAAGGAACATATCTTATGGAAAGGACAAGGAGGAAAAAGGATGGCAGCGCTAGTGGAATGTATGGGCGAAATGGAAAAAACCGCAGAAAAAAAGTAACTGATAAAATGATAGCAGATTTCCGAAAACATTTACAGGACGAAGAACGTGCAGCGGCGACAATTCAAAAATATATGAGAGAGGTCACATGTCTTGCAGATTTTCTTCAGGGCGGGGATATCCAAAAAGAGAAAATAATCGAATATCGTAAAATACTACAGGAGGAATATAAAGCCCGTACAGTGAATGTAAAATTAGCAGCATTGAATGCATATCTCCAATTTTCGGGCAATGACGAAAGCCGGGTACGTTATCTGAAAGTGCAGCATAGTGCGTTCAGTGATGAAGCCAGAGAACTGGAAGAAAAGGAATATAAAAGGCTCATTTATACGGCAAAGAAAACGAAAAACGGACGGATGTATTATGTATTGCTGACACTTTCCGGAACAGGGATCCGGGTCAGTGAATTGGAATATATCACAGCAGAGGCTGTGGGATCTGGCCGGTCAGAGATCAGGCTGAAAGGCAAGAACAGAAAAATCCTTTTATCCAGGGAACTAAGGGGAAAGCTAAAAGAGTATATGAAAAAGCAGAACATCCGCACCGGGCCGATCTTCACAACCAGAAATGGAAAGCCGCTAGACAGATCCAATATCTGCCATGAAATGAAAAAACTATGTGAGACGGCCAATGTGGATGAAAGTAAAGTGTTCCCTCATAATTTTCGTCACTTGTTTGCCAGAAAATATTTTGAGATTGATCATAACCTTCCACATCTGGCAGACATTCTCGGACATTCTTCGATTGAAACTACACGGATTTATGTGGCGGCAAGCGCCAGAGAATACGAAAAAATAATTGAGAAAATGGAGTTCATGTAGATAATGCAGAATCTATATTATAAGATAGAAAGTAGTTGAAAATTATGAAAGAAGACATCAGATTAAGCCCAATTGCCCATATCCGCAGCAATTTTAAGGAAAAATTTGGCATCCCACGTCAGAGCGGGCTGGCCCAGACACATGCAGAGATCATATTTGAATCGGAATATCGAGTGGAAGAAGCATTTCGTGGATTAGAAGCCTGTTCGCATATCTGGCTTTTATGGCTTTTCTCCGAATCCATCCTTGAAAAAGGAAACTGGTCACCGACAGTACGCCCGCCTCGCCTTGGCGGCAATACCCGGATGGGGGTGTTTGCAACCCGTTCCCCGTTTCGGCCGAATCCAATCGGATTATCCTGTGTACGTCTGGAACGTATAGAAATGAAGACGCCAGAAGGCCCGATTCTTCATGTAGTGGGCGCCGACCTGTTGGACGAGACTCCTGTCTTTGATGTGAAGCCTTATCTTCCCTATGTTGACAGTGTCCCGGCGGCTTTTGGAGGTTTTTCAGAAAATACAAAGGGCTATGAGCTGAAAATTGATTTTCCGAAAAAATGGAAGGACTATCTATCAGAGGAAGAGGTTGTGGTTTTAGGCCAAATCCTGCGGCAGGATCCCAGGCCCTCCTATCAGAATGATCCGAAGCGTGTCTATGGGATGTCCTATGCTGATCTGGAGATAAAATTTACGGTGTCTGGCGATACACTTCATGTATGTGGAATCAACCGTGATTCTTTTTAAAGAAAGAACCCGGCTGCATAGGTAACTGCAGGAATGGACACCACGGAGAGCACTGTGCTCAGCGAAAAGATTTCGGAAGCATAGGTATAGTTGCGTTCAAAGCGGATGGCCATCATAGTCAAAGAAGTTGCGGTTGGGCATGCCGCCGCCACCAGGGTAGTATATGCAACGTCTCTGTCAATCGGCAGCACTGACAGAAAAGCAAGTGTGGCAAGAGGCATTAGGATTAGTTTCAACAGGCAGACCCAGCAGATACGGATGTGTGAGAATATTTTCTTCAAATCCGCCTGCGCCACAGAAAATCCTGCGATCATCATGGCAAGAGGGGTGTTCATGTCCGCGATATAATTCATGGAATCAAGCACTGTAGATGGAATCCGTATCTGCAGGAAGAAGAGGATTGCGCCAATGACCGTACAGACGACAATAGGGGCAAGGAGCCCTTCTTTCAATCGTTTTGCGGAAAACTTTCCATTCAGCAGCACCAGGCCATGGGTCCAGGATAAGATGTTAAAGACTGTCAGATAGGCCGTCAAAAAGAAGACGCCTTTGCTGCCAAGGATACTGTTGATCAGGGGAATCCCGATGAAGCCGCAATTGGAATATGCGGCACCGAAGCGTTCCAGCGCAAATTCCGGATTCTCTTTTTCTGGAATCAGAAAATGTGCGATCAAAAAGCCAGCTACATGTGCCAGAAAAGCAGCGGCGAAAGCAACAAGGAGCCCATGTACCAGATCGGGTTCATATTCTGTCTGGAAAACAGTAATAATAAGACATGGGTTTACGATCATCAGCAGGAGACTGGACATATTTTTATTTCCTTCCTGATTGATGATATGCAGACGGTAGCAAATGAATGAAAGTATCATAATAAACAGCATTTTTATCAATTGATTTAAAATGAGAATAAACATGGATATCATCCTTTCTGTGAGCTGTCTGTTTACAAGAATAAACTTCCCCACAGCAGGCTGTGGGGAAGTATAACGCAAAGTGGCTAAAAGAGGGATGCAACCAATTCGCTGACCAGTTTACCATCTGCTTTTCCTTTTACTTTTGGCATCAGTTCTTTCATGATCCGGCCCTTATCTTTGGCAGCGGGTGCATCAATCCCCAAATCAGATAGGACGCTCTGGATGACTGTGCGTATTTCTTCTTCACTCATCATTTTTGGCGCATATTCTTCCAGGACAGCAAGGCGCTTGGTATGTTCTTCAATGATGTCCGTACGGTCCTTTGGAGTGGTTTCCAGAGTTTCCTTTGTCTGTTTGATTTCTTTTAAAATAACTTGAACTTCTTCCTCTTCAGTCAGGTCTTCACGTTTGTCGATTGCCTTGTTTTTTAATGCCGTGAGGAGAGCGGATAAAGTCGCCTTTCTCTCTTTTTCGCCTGCTTTCATAGCGGCAACCATGTCTTTTCTTACTTCATCAATTTTGCTCATAATATATGCCTCCTGTTAAAAAATGTGGTTTTACAATTTGATAAATATTTTTGTTAAGAATGGTAAAAACTTTCTATTGTTTTCGTTTCAGCGATTGATTCCAGATTGTAGTTCTTCGGCCCAGGACTGCAGGTTATAAGTATGCCCGTCGAAAAGCTTTAAGATCACTCCTGTAGGATTGTCCTCATTTGCAAATGCATTAGCCTCATCGGTATCTACATGCATAGCGAGGCTGAATGACGGACTGACACGGACGACTACATCGGAAAAAATGAGGGAGCGTTCATAGCTTGTAGTGATGACAAATACAATGTCATTATCCTTTACATGGGCCCGGATCGCGTCAATGGGTGTCATATGGATATGACGCTTTGCCACAATGACCCCTTCTGTTAATTCAATCTGTCCGCAAGGCCCGATCAAAGTACATCCCGGTGTACCGTTGATATCCCCGGATTGGCGGATGACGCCTTGGATACCAAGCTTTCTGGCATCTGTTACGGAAATTTCTACCTGTGTCTGGGAACGGCATGGGCCAAGGACGATAACCCTTTCAAAACATCCTTTTGGACCGGCGACTGTCAGACGTTCTTCGCAGGCATATTGTCCTGGCTGGCTTAACTCCTTCACATAGGTAAGGCTGGCATCCGGGCCAAATAATGTCTTAAAATCTTCCTGTGACAAATGGATATGTCTTGCAGAAGTTTCGATTGGTATTGTCAGACTCATAAAAAATCTCTCCATCCTGTGTGATTTTTTGCTCTTATGATTTTAGCAGAATGAAGAATGGTTTTCAAGGTATAAAATGTCTTCATTTACAAATAATAGAATTACGACAGAATTTGCAGATGGAGGTATCAGAATATGAAAGCGACAGGAATTGTACGTAGAATAGATGATCTGGGCAGAGTTGTGATTCCAAAAGAAATCCGAAGGACGCTTCGGATCCGGGAAGGCGACCCGCTGGAGATTTTTACGGACCGGGAGGGAGAAGTAATCCTGAAAAAATATTCTCCGATCGGAGAATTGAGTGCATTGGCGAAGCAATACTCAGAAAGCCTTGCACAGACGATGAACTGTACGGTATGTATAACAGACACGGATCAGATCGTGGCTGCGGCAGGGAATGGAAAGAAGGATCTACAGGATAAATTTATCAGCAAAGATCTGGAAAAAGTAATGCAGCAGAGGGAGCATATCCTTGCGAAATCAGACAGTAATAAATTTATCCGGATCGCAGATGGAGATGTGGATTATCAGGAGGAAGCAGTATGCCCAATTCTATGTGAGGGTGATGTGATTGGTTCTGTTGTCTTTTTAAACCGGGATGATAAGAAGAAGATGGGAGAGACAGAACAGAAGGTTGCTATGAGTGCCGCGGGTTTTTTAGGACGGCAGATGGAGCAGTGAGGGATCCATATGGCAGTATATAAGTGACAGATATGGAATTCACTGGGAATCATAATGCAGTGTGATCGTCAAATGGGCTGTGAAATATTTTGACAGCCCATTTGAGTTTTTATAATGATGTAAGCAGCAGCTTTGATACGAAGATTACAGGTTCTATTTTCCGGCGGACAATCATAAATTGTATCAGTAGATTTTGGAGCAGGAGTGAAATCACAATTTTATTGACTTTGGAGGGGATTGAATGGATAAGAAGGTGAACAAAGGGCAAAACATGGAGCAGGCGGCTGTCTGGCTTTTGAAGTCTTTGCTGTGCGCGTACATAATCAGTGGGATTTTGCTGCTTCTTCTGGCATTTTTGCTGTATAAGCTGAATCTTGATGAAGGTAAGGTGGCAGCAGGGATTATCATGATTTATGTAGTATCTACATTTGCAGGAGGATTTATTATCGGGAAGCTGGCAGGAGTACGGAAGTTTTTGTGGGGGCTGACATGTGGCATCCTCTATTTTGGGCTGCTGCTCTTGGTATCTATCGGAATCTACCGGTCTCTACAGGGAAATGGGGCGAATGTATTAACTACATTCCTTCTCTGCGCAGGCGGAGGCATGCTGGGGGGGATGGTGTCATAAACACTGCCTGAAAAAACAGTTCAAGAGAAAACATATGGTCCTTATGAAAATGCACAAGAAAAAATAGTGACTTTCTTGTTGACTTTAGCTTGGTAAACTGATAATATAAGAAAGTGCTGTTTGGAACAGCTTTTGCAAAATTTAAAAAGTACAGTAAGGAGAAGAGTGTTATGAAAAAGTTATTGGCCATGATGTTGACATTGATTATGGTTATGTCCCTGGCTGCATGCGGTAATTCTGGCGGCAGTGATGATCAGAAAGAAGATACAGCGGATAACTCTGCGGCTTCTGCACAGGAGCCTGAGGATACGGCCTCGGAAAGTGATCTGGAATATGTAAAAGACAAAGGCACTTTGGTCGTGGGAATTACAGAATTTGAACCCATGGATTATAAGGATGGCAATGGGGACTGGATCGGCTTTGACGCAGATATGGCGAAAGCATTTGCAGAGAATTTAGGCGTAGAAGTAGAATTTGTAGAAATTGACTGGGATAACAAGATTATGGAACTGGATGGAAAGACCATTGACTGTGTATGGAATGGAATGACTCTGACTGACGAAGTGACCAGTTCTATGGAATGCTCCAATGCTTACTGTAACAATGCACAGATTGTGATAGTCCCGTCTGATGCTGCAGACAAATATCAGGATACAGACAGCCTGTCAGACCTTTCTTTTGCAGTAGAGGCAGGAAGTGCCGGCGAAGAGCAGGTGAGCAGCCTGGGACTGGAGTATACTCCTGTAAAGGCACAGTCTGATGCTCTGATGGAAGTTGCGTCCGGTACATCAGATGCTGCTGTTATCGACTCTTTGATGGCGGCTGCCATGGTAGGAGAAGGAACTGGTTATGCAGACCTGGCATATACTGTGGGGCTGAACAGTGAAGAATATGGTGTTGGTTTCCGAAAAGGTTCTGACCTGGCGGCTGCACTCAATGACTTTTTTGCAGCAAGCTATGCAGATGGCAGTATGATGGAGATTGCAGAGACCTACGGTGTAGATGCGGCAATTGTAGAACAATAAGTATATGGTATAAGGCAGCTCGGCCGAAGAGCCGTTTGCCCCATAAGCCTATAAGTATGTAACAATGAATAGAGAGTGGACTGTCCGCTCTCTATTTTCCGTCCTTATCAAACGGATAGAGTATCCCAAATGGCCAGATTTTGAAACATCTGTTTTTATTTATTAGATTGTTTTACAGAATTGGCCATTAATATAGAGAAAGTAGGAAAAGTACATGGAATTGATTTTAGAACAAATGCCAATTGTAATCCGTGCGTTGAATGTTGGCTTTGTACAGACATTGAAGCTGTTTTTTGTTACTTTGATCGGCGCATTTCCACTAGGGCTTTTGATTGCCTTTGGCTCGATGTCCAAGTTTAAACCTTTAAGTTACATAACAAAGATTTTTGTCTGGATCATACGTGGGACGCCTCTCATGATCCAATTGCTCATTATTTATTATTTTCCAGGCCTTGTGCTGCATAACCCTATCTGGGGCGGTGGAGAGGCAGGGAGATTTCTGGCGGCGGCCGTTTCATTTATTGTTAACTATGCATGTTACTTTTCCGAGATTTATCGTGGTGGAATCCAGGGGGTTCCTGTAGGCCAGGAGGAAGCCGGACTGGTTCTGGGCATGACGAAGGGACAGATTTTTCTGAAGATCACCTTGCTGCAGATGATCAAGCGGATTGTTCCGCCTATGTCCAATGAAATCATCACGCTGGTCAAAGATACGTCTCTTGCACGTATCATCGCACTACAGGAAATCATCTGGGCAGGACAGGCATTTATGAAAGGGTCCCAGGGTATTTCCGGCGCAATCTGGCCTTTGTTTTTTACAGCCATATATTATCTGATCTGTAATGGGATTTTGACGCTTCTTCTGGGAAGGCTGGAAAAGAAGCTGGATTATTTCAGATAGGGAGGAAAAAGAGGATGTCGATTTTAGAAGTAGAACATATCTGCAAATCATTTGAGCATACAGAGGTACTGAAGGATATCAGCTTTTCTTTGGAAAAAGGACAGGTTCTTTCCATTATTGGTTCATCAGGCAGCGGCAAGACAACGCTGCTCCGCTGCTTGAATTTTCTGGAACATCCGGACAAGGGGATTCTGCGCGTTAATGGGGAAACTTTGTTTGACGCAGAGGATGCATCAACCAGGCAAGAGTCGGAAATCCGCAGGAAACGGCTGCATTTCGGGCTGGTGTTTCAGTCCTTTAATCTGTTTCCGCAGTATACTGCAATGGAAAATGTGATGCTGGCGAAAGAGCTTCTGGCAAAAGAACAGCCGGATTACAAAGCGAGGAAAAAGGAAATCCTTGCGGAGATTGAAGCACAGGCAAAATCATTGCTGGATGAGATGGGGCTTTCCGGCCGAAGGGATAATTATCCCCATCAGCTTTCCGGAGGCCAGTGCCAGCGTGTGGCTATTGCGCGTGCGCTTGCGCTGCAGCCGGACATTTTGTGCTTTGACGAACCGACTTCGGCTTTAGACCCAGAGCTGACCGGTGAGGTATTGAAAGTGATCAAGGAACTGGCGGAGCAAAAAACGACCATGATCATTGTGACTCATGAGATGGCTTTTGCAAGGGATGTGGCTGACCAGGTGATTTTCATGGACGAAGGCTATATCCTGGAGCAGGGAGACCCCAGGCAGGTTTTTGAAAACCCAAAGGAAGAGAGGACGCGTCAGTTCCTGTCACGGTTTACACAAGGATAGATGGTGTTTACGCCTTATTGATTTTCTTTTTATATTGTATTATAATCGTCATGGCAGGAGGAGTTCGCAGATGAGTGAATTTGAGAAAGTTTGGACAGGCCTTGGGGAAGAGTGTGGTGTGTTCGGCGCTTATGATATGGACGGCGGCGACGTGGCGGCTTCTGTATATTATGGATTATTTGCACTGCAGCACAGAGGGCAGGAGAGCTGTGGGATTGCAGTGACAGATACCTATGGACAGCGTAAGGTTTTATCCAAAAAAGGCCTGGGGCATGTGGATGATGTGTTTGATGAGGAAGCCCTGCAGGGACTGAAAGGGAATTTAGGTGTGGGGCATGTACGCTACTCTACCGCTGGCGGAACCTGTGTAGAGAATGCGCAGCCCCTGGCGATCAACTATGTAAAGGGGACTCTGGCGATCGCCCATAATGGGAACCTGGTCAATGCCATTGAACTGAGAAAAGAACTGGAATATACAGGGGCTATTTTTCAAACCACCATTGATTCTGAGGTGATCGCTTACCACATTGCACGGGAGCGTCTGAACGTAAGAAAGGCAGAGGACGCAGTCAAGAATGCGATGAAGAAGATTGAGGGAGCCTACGCCTTGGTGGTCAGCAGCCCGCGTAAAATGATAGGGGCACGTGATCCAAGAGGATTAAAGCCTCTATGCATTGGGAAGCGGGACAATACATGGTTCCTGGCATCGGAGAGCTGTGCGATTGCGGCAATAGGGGCAGAGTTTATACGGGATGTATTTCCGGGAGAGGTGGTCAGCTTTACAAAGGATGGAGTGAACTCTGATATGAGTATGGCAATCTCACCCGAGAAGCAGACGAGATGTATTTTTGAATACATTTATTTTGCGAGGACAGACAGCACACTTGATGGGGTCAATGTGTATCATGCCAGAATTGCGGCAGGAAAAGCACTGGCAAAATCTTATCCTGTGGAGGCTGATCTGGTGGCAGGGGTGCCGGATTCTGGATTGGTTGCGGCAAAAGGGTATTCGGAACAGTCCAACATCCCTTATGGTATGGCCTTCCATAAGAACAGCTATGTAGGGCGGACCTTTATTAAGCCGAAGCAGAGCGACCGGGAATCGAGTGTAAAGATTAAATTGAACGTGATTTCCGAAGTGGTAAAGGGGAAACGGATTATTATGGTAGATGATTCCATTGTGCGGGGGACAACATGTGCAAATATTATTAAAATGTTGAAAAAGGCAGGAGCGGCAGAGGTTCATGTGCGGATCAGTTCGCCTCCGTTTTTGCATCCGTGTTATTTTGGAACCGATGTTCCGTCAGATGAACAATTGATAGCACACTCTCATACCACGGAACAGATTCGGCAGATGATCGGGGCGGACTCCCTTGGATATATGGAAGTAGCGAAATTAAAAGAGATGGTTGGGGATCTGGGATACTGCGATGCATGCTTTACAGGGCATTATCCGATGAAAGTCCCTGATCACGATATCAGCCATGCGTTTGACTAAAACTGTAATGAAGGAGAAGACGGTATGAGTACGGATTGTTATGTGAGCCCGCTTTCTGAGCGGTATGCCAGCAAGGAGATGCAGTATATTTTTTCACCGGACAAGAAATTCCGGACCTGGAGAAGACTGTGGATTGCACTTGCAGAGACAGAAAAGGAATTGGGGCTTAAGATTACGGAGGAACAGATTGAAGAACTGAAAGCCCATGCAGATGATATCAATTATGATGTGGCGAAGGAACGGGAAAAGATTGTCCGCCATGATGTGATGTCCCATGTCTATGCCTATGGAGTGCAGTGCCCGAAGGCAAAGGGGATTATCCATCTTGGAGCTACCTCCTGTTATGTAGGTGATAATACCGACATCATCGTGATGTCTGAGGCGCTGAAGCTGGTAAGGAAAAAACTGCTCAATGTGATCGCAGAACTGGCAGAATTTGCAAAAGAGCAAAAAAGCCAGCCGACCCTGGCATTTACTCATTTCCAGCCTGCACAGCCTACGACAGTGGGAAAAAGGGCAACTCTGTGGATGCAGGAATTTGAGATGGATCTAGAGGATTTGGAATATGTGCTGGGAAGCCTAAAACTGTTGGGAAGCAAAGGGACAACCGGAACACAGGCAAGCTTTTTGGAATTGTTTGACGGTGATCAGGAGACTATAGACAAGATTGATCCAATGGTTGCAAAGAAGATGGGATTTGAGGCCTGTTATCCGGTATCCGGGCAGACCTATTCCAGGAAGGTTGATACACGGGTGCTGAATGTGCTTGCCGGGATTGCGGCCAGTGCCCACAAGTTTTCCAATGATATCCGGCTGCTGCAGCATTTAAAAGAAGTAGAGGAACCTTTTGAAAAGAGCCAGATTGGTTCTTCCGCCATGGCATATAAGAGGAACCCCATGCGCAGTGAAAGGATTGCGTCTTTGTCCCGTTATGTGATGATCGATGCCTTGAATCCAGCAGTTACATCTGCAGCCCAGTGGTTTGAGCGTACATTGGATGATTCAGCAAATAAGCGTCTGAGTGTGCCGGAAGGTTTCCTGGCGGTTGACGGAATTTTGGATCTGTGCCTGAATGTTGTAGACGGGCTGGTCGTATATCCGAAGGTGATTGAAAAACGGCTGATGTCTGAATTGCCGTTTATGGCTACGGAAAATATTATGATGGATGCAGTAAAGGCGGGAGGTGACCGGCAGGAGCTGCATGAGCGGATCCGTGAGCTGTCCATGGCGGCAGGGAAGAACGTGAAAGAAAAGGGAATGGATAATAATCTTCTGGAATTGATCGCAGAGGATCCGGCATTTAATCTGAGCCTGGAAGAACTTCAGAAGACGATGGAACCTGTCCGATATGTAGGCCGCGCCAGAGAACAGGTGGATGCATATCTGGCCCAGGTAATCTATCCCCTTTTAGAGAAAAATAAAGAACATCTCGGTATGAAATCGGAGATTAAAGTGTAAGGAAAGGAACTGTATATAAAGATCATATGTGAATTGATAAGGAACCGTTTGTAAATAGCAGGGATGACATGCTATCTGCAAACGGTTCTTTCACTTTTGTATACCCAAAGGGCATACCGCAATGCATGCCCCTGCGGGGGGGGAGGACTTCGTCCGATCATGTATACTTATGCAAAGGAATGTTGCGTATCTGCCACGCTATGTTGCAGAGGATTGCCGCAGTCCTTTTTCTTATTGTACAATTACAAAAAAGTTAGTGGAGCTTTTGGGATTTCTTTACGGTTATAAGAGAGAGGATGGGGAACTTACAATGGATGAAGTTATGGGGGCAGGAGCTCGGGAACTGCCGGTTCACGGGCTTGTGGGAGTTTTTGCTGTTTTGCTGGGGATTATACTGATCATAGATCAGACATTCTGGGTGAAGATGGAAAGTTTTCTGGACAGTCCGCTTGTTCCGGCCGTGGAAATCCAGGATGCTGATTTCGGAAAAGTGCAGGGCAGGGTGTTATACAGGGAAAATGAGGGCATCGAACATGAGATGGGCCCGCTTTTAGAAGCAGCGGTTATACCAAAAGATTTTGGCATGCTTTTGAAAGATGCCGTGCCTGCACCTACAGCTTCAGAGCATGTGTTGTCAAAATACCCGCCGGCTGGCGAGGATGCTGCGGCTTTGCAGTCCGTGGTATCAGGTGCCGCAGAGCCGCAGGTGGAAGAAACAGGGTATTTGACTGTGGAATCTAAACTGCCGGAGACTATGATGCCAGCTCCAGAGGAACCCTCTGTGATCGTACCAGAATATCTGCCGGATACAACGGTAATAGTGGAAGAGATTATTTCCAATCTGCCTGAGCCGGAGGAAATTGTGCCGGAAAATCCGTCGGATCTCTTAATGCCGTCGGAAACCGTGGCAGAAGATTTAGAGAAACCATCTACGATTGTATCAGAGCAGCAGCCAGAGACTCCGATATCTAAGGACGTGACAATGCCTGCTCCTGTAGAACCGGAAGTCATTGTACCGGAGAAACCAGCAGAAGAACCGAGCATACCGGAACCGGTCATACCAGATACGGAGACATCGGACTCTGAAATGACAGATGATGTGCCGGCAGATGCTGTAGAAGAGGAAGGAAAAGAAACTGTGCCTGTATCCTGTTTTCTTCTGGATGAGGCAGGGATGCTTTATGGATTCCTTCCGGAATACGCTGAAAGTGCAGATGGGTATCTCGCTCTGCCAGCAGAGTGTACTGGAATTAGGAGTGGTGCATTTTCCGGATGCGGAGCGGGAATTGTGGAACTGTATATACCGGCAGGTGCTGCAGTGATCGAAGGAGGAGCATTTTACGGCCTGGACAATCTGGAATGGATTGAGGTAGAAGCCGGAAATCCTGGATATGCCAGTGAATTGGGAATTTTGTTTGACAGCTCCATGTCTGTCTTAATGAAGTTTCCTTGTGGAAGAGTGGGCACTTATTTAATTCCGCCAAATGTTACAATGGTTGCGGATAGAGCATTTGAAGGGACTTCGCTCGGTAAGCTGGATGTCAGAAATTGTCCGGATCTTTCGATTAACGAAAATGCATTCGGATATTCGGCGGGAAATGGAATTGAGATCATCATGCCGGAAACACAATTTTGACTGGAATATATCCTGATGTCAACTGTGGTTTTGGGTTACAGGATAAATCTTTGTAAATGTTTGTTGAAGATTTTATAAAGTTGTTCTATAATAAGATGGATATTACGGCTGTGAGTCAGTATAGAAAGACACAGCAGAACACTTGCAGGAATTGGAGACATGAGAAAATGAAAAAAGTAAGAACAAGATTTGCGCCCAGCCCTACAGGAAGAATGCATGTAGGGAATTTAAGGACTGCGCTTTATGCATATCTGATTGCAAAGCATGAAGGGGGAGATTTTATCCTGCGTATCGAGGACACGGATCAGGAAAGATTTGTGGAAGGCGCTTTGGATATCATCTACCGGACAATGGAAAAGACCGGGCTTGTTCATGATGAAGGGCCGGACAAGGATGGCGGTGCAGGGCCTTATGTACAGAGTGAACGGAATGCTGCAGGATTATATTTAAAGTATGCGAAGCAGCTCGTAGAGCAGGGAGATGCTTATTACTGCTTTTGCAGCAAGGAGCGTCTGGACTCTCTTCGGACTTCTGTTTCTTCGGACGGCACAGATATTGTAGTCTATGACAAGCACTGCATGGGTCTGAGTAAGGAAGAGGTGGAAGCGAATCTGGCAGCCGGAAAGCCTTGGGTGATCCGTTTGAATGTGCCAAATGAAGGTGAGACCACATTCCATGACGAGATTTATGGGGATATTACGGTTCCGAACCAGGAATTGGACGATATGATCCTCATTAAGTCCGACGGCTATCCTACCTATAATTTTGCCAACGTGGTTGACGATCATTTGATGGGGATTACCCATGTTGTGCGGGGGAATGAATACCTTTCTTCTGCCCCCAAATATAACCGGTTGTATGAAGCCTTTGGCTGGGAGGTTCCGGTATATGTCCATTGTCCTCTGATTACAGACGAGGAGCACAAAAAGTTGAGCAAGCGGTGCGGGCATTCTTCTTATGAAGATTTGATCGAACAGGGATTTGTAACAGAGGCTGTGGTCAATTATGTGGCGCTTCTGGGGTGGTGTCCCTCGGACAACCGGGAGATTTTTACATTGTCAGAATTAGTAGAGGCATTTGATTATACCCATATGAGCAAATCGCCGGCAGTCTTTGACACGGTGAAGCTGAAATGGATGAATGGTGAATATTTAAAGGCTATGGATGCAGGGCGGTTCTATGAGCTGGCAAAACCTTACATTAAAGAGGTTGTCTCAAAGGATTATGACCTGTCCAGGATTGCGGCACTGGTGAAGACGAGGATTGAGATTTTCCCGGATATCCGGGAACAGATTGATTTCTTCGAGGAAGTACCGGAATATGATGCTGCAATGTATACGCATAAAAAGATGAAGACGACGCCGCAGACCTCTCTGGAAGTCTTGAAAGACTTGCTTCCGATATTGGAGAGCCAGGATGATTACAGCAATGATGCTTTGTTTGAGACATTGAAAGGATATGTGACGGAAAAGGGATGTAAGATCGGTTATGTGATGTGGCCGATCCGTACCGCGGTTTCTGGAAAGCAGAATACACCGGGAGGCGCTACAGAGATTATGGAAGTCCTTGGAAAAGAGGAATCTTTGGGCAGGATCCGGGCAGCAGTGTCTAAATTGGAAAAAGAACTGTAATAGAAATCGGAAGGAGTAAAAAACGGATTTGAATCAGGCTCAGAAAACAGCAGCTGCCCATGGAGAAGGGCCGTGCCTTGTGCTTGCAGGGCCGGGGTCGGGGAAGACGCTGACAATTGTAAATCGAATAAAGTATCTGATAGAGGTACACAATGTAAGACCAGAAGAAATTCTGGTCATTACTTTTACTAAATATGCGGCAGAAGAGATGAAGCTGCGTCTGCAGGCCCTGATGGAAGGAAAGCGGCCTTTGGTAACAATGGGAACTTTTCACGGGATTTATTATGGGATTTTGAAATGGGCATACCATTTAGGGCCGCAGAATATCCTTTCAGAGGATGAGAAGTACCGGATATTCCGTGAGATCGTCAGTAAACAGGAACTGGAAATTTTTGACGAGGAGGATTTTCTGCAGGGGATTGCCATGGAGATCGGCCGTATCAAAAACAACTGCCTGAATATCGAGGAATACGAGGCAAAGGTGTGTTCCGCAGAAGTATTCCGTAATATTTACCAGGAATATGAAACATTTCGTAAAAATGCCAAAAAAATAGACTTTGATGATATGCTGGTTTTGTGTTATGATTTGTTTAAGAAACGTCCAGATGTGCTGAAGCTCTGGCAAAAAAAGTTTCGGTTTATTTTAGTAGATGAATTTCAGGATATCAACCAGGTACAGTATGATGTGCTTAAAATGCTGGCAGCTCCCGAAAAAAATTTGTTTGCAGTCGGGGATGATGACCAGTCCATCTATGGATTTCGGGGAGCAGATGTGAAACTGATGTTCCAATTTTTGAGGGACTACCCGGATGCAAAGCAGATGCTTCTGGATATCAATTATCGTTCTACGGCGAATATTGTCCGGCATGCACTTCAAGTGATCGGACACAATGAAGTCCGGTTTGACAAGGCAATCCGGACGCAGAAGAAGGCCGGTGCGGCGCTGCATATCCAGGAGACGCTTAATTCGGAGGATGAAAGTACCTATGTAGTGTCAGAGATCCAAAGCAGGATGGAAAAAGGAGTTCCGGCAGAGCAGATTGCCGTACTTTACCGGGTGAATACGGATGTGCGTGCATTGGCAGGGCAGATGGTGAAACAGAAAATTCCGTTTTATATGCGCGATCTTGTGCCGGATATCTATCAGCATTTTATCGCAAAGGAAATTAAGGCATATTTTCGATTGGCAGAAGGAGGCAGGGAACGCTCTGATTTTCTGCTTGTCATGAACCGCCCGAAACGGTATCTGGGACGGGCAGCTATGTCAGGCAGCGGAAAGGGTTCTTTTGAGGAACTCAGGAAGTTTTATTGTGATAAAGACTGGATGCAGGATCGGATTGACCAGTTTGAGTGGGATCTGAAGATGATGGGCAAGATGGCTCCCTATGCTGCACTCCAATATCTCAGGAAGAAAATCGGCTATGATGATTATCTGCGCGAATATGCGTCTTCCAGAGGAATACAGCCATCGGAATATTTTGATGTGCTTTCAGAAATCGAAGAGTCAGCAAAGCCCTTTGCAGCAACAGAGGATTGGTTTGTGCATATACAGGAGTATACAAAGGCTTTGAAGAAGCAGCGGCAGCAGAAGCAGGCTGCCCAGACGGGCGTACGCCTGATGACGATGCATGCATCAAAAGGGCTGGAGTTTGATACGGTTTTTATCATACAGGCAAATGAAGGGATAATCCCTTATAAAAAGTCGCTGAAGGAGCAGGGAGTACAGGAAGAACGCAGGTTGTTCTACGTGGCGATGACCCGTGCAAAAGAAGTATTAAAAATTTCTTATGTGACAGTGAAAAACGGTAAAGATGCTTTCCCCTCACGCTTTATAGAAGAAGTATTTAAATCTAATAAAAGCGTGGCTCCTATTGACAAACCTTTAAAACACGATAGAATAAAAGCAGGATATTAATTTGTTGTACAATTTGCTGAATATCTGGGAGGCGTTATATGAAAAAAATAACATTTTGCTTATTGTTTTCTATATTTCTGACATGTCTGATGTTAGTTGGCTGTAAGAAAAATGTGGGAACGCCGGAAGATAATCCGGTGGTGGAAGAAGAGCCTGAAGAGGAAGAGCAGACAGGGTATGTTTTTGGCTATAGCTGTATAGACATGGACAACCCTTACTTTGACACCTTGCGGCGTTCCCTTGAAAATACATTAGGTGAAGATGAATATCAACTGATTTCAAAAAATCCGGGTGCAGATGCTAAGGTACAGAGCCAGCAGATACAGGAATTGATTGAAGAGGGGGTGGATGCAGTTTTTTTGTGCCCGGTAGACTGGGAGACGATCACTCCATCCCTGGAGTTGTTAAGAGACGCGGGAATCCCTGTGATCAATATTGATACACATGTGAAAGAGAGCGGCTTGATCCAAGCCTATATTGGCTCTGATAATAGAAATGCCGGATTCGTGTGTGGAGAAGATCTGAAAAAGAAGTGTCCGGAAGGCGGAAAAATTTTGATTTTAGAATGTCCGTCTATGAGTTCAGTTAATGATAGGATTACTGGATTTGAGCAGGCGATTGCAGATGGCGGATTTGAAGTCCTAGACCGGGCAGATGTGAATGGAGAGATGGAAAAAGCAAAGGAGGTTATGGAAGCGTTTTTAGAAACTTATCAGGAGATCGATGCTGTGATGTGTGGAAATGACCGTATTGCGCTTGGAGCACTGAGCGCTTTAGAGGAAGCCGGAGAATCACGGCAGAATGGTATCCGTATTTATGGTGTGGATGGCTCTCCTGAAGTAAAGAGTGAGATTGCAAAAGCAGACAGCCCTATGGCTGGCACTGGTGCGCAGTCACCGATCAGGATCGGAAAAGAGGCGGCAGAGATAGGAATCGCGATCTTGGACGGGGAAGAGTTTGAAACAGAAACTTATGAAGATACATTTTTGATAGATAAGGGAAATGTAGAGATGTATGGAACGGATGGCTGGCAGTAAGAGACAGACGTTAAGGTGCTGTTTGGGATAGTTTTCTATGAATAGCAGCGGATATATTTTCATAAAGGTTACACAGGCAGGTATGAACATTTTACACAACAGATGGCTAGGCAGTAAAGGATGGACTTATAGGAGGAAAGGCATATGAAGAAAGTGGAAGGATACCCGCAGCCGTTGGGGGTGGCGACGCAGCAGGACAAGGTGAATTTTGCAGTTTCTGTACCGGCAGGAAAGAAGTGCGAGCTTCTTTTATATCGTGCCGGAAAGACAGAACCGGCCTATGTCTATGACATGCCGGAAGAAGAAGGGCTGGGGGAAATTCGCTTTCTTGCCGTGAAAGGCCTGGATGGACACAAATATGAGTATAATTTCCAGATTGACGACAAGGTGATTCTGGATCCGTATGCGCGGGAACTGGCAAGGACCAAGAAATTCGGGGCGACGCCTGATGTCGGCCTGCATGAGGTGCGGGGACGTTTTTCCGTGTCTGACTATGACTGGGAAGGAGACCGGATCTTGAAACTGCCCTATCATGAAGTGATTGCATATAGTCTTCATGTCCGGGGATTTACAAAGCATGGTTCCTCGAAAGTAAAGCATAAAGGGACCTTTGCGGGGATTGTGGAGATGCTGCCTTATCTGCAGGAACTGGGAATCAATCAGATCCAGTGTATGCCGGTTTATGAGTTTGAGGAATTGAATGAAGGCCGTGTAAATTACTGGGGATACGGCAGAGGCTATTATTTCGCCCCCAAAGCTGCATACAGCGCAAAGGGACATGCGGCGGAGGAATTGAAAGACATGGTGAAAGCCTGCCACAAATCCGGGATTGAAGTGGCGCTTGAGATGCCGTTTACACCAGATGTTCCGCTTCAGACAGTGATAGAGTGCTTGAAATATTATATGTTGGAATACCATATTGATGGTTTTATTGTGAATCCATATAATGTGTCCTGGGACGATCTGAAGCAGGATCCTCTGCTAAAGGGTGCCAAAATCATGCAGAGGGATGATCATTTCCAGAATACCATGCGGAGGTTCCTAAAAGGGGACGAGGATATGGTAAATTCAGTGATTGGCGCACTGCGTTTGAATACCAATAAAAATGGAAAGTGCAATTATATTACCGGCCATACAGGATTTACATTATTCGATCTGGTGTCTTATGAAGCGAAGCACAATGAGGCCAATGGAGAAAGGAATCAGGACGGGCCGAATTATAACTATAGCTGGAACTGCGGGGCAGAAGGGCCAAGCAGAAAGCGCGCGATTACAGAGCTTCGGAAAAAGCAGGTCCGGAATGCATTTTTACTGTTATTGACGGCTCAGGGGACTCCCTGTATCCTTGCCGGGGATGAATTCTGGAATACACAGAAAGGCAATAATAATGTATACTGCCAGGACAATGATACATCGTGGCTGGACTGGAATAAGCTGAAAAGGGATGACAGCCTGTTCCAATATGTGAAGGAGCTGATCGCATTCCGTAAAGCACATCCGTCGCTGCATCAAAAGTCGCCATTACTTGGCCTGGACAGAGATGCCTGCGGCCTGCCGGATGTCTCCTATCATGGAGAGAATGCATGGCAGATCCCGTCAGAGGTGTACAGCAGGCAGTTGGGAGTGTTGTACTGTCAGGGCAAAGAGCAGGAGGATATCTGCTTTATTGCTTATAATATGCACTGGCTGAAGCATTCTTTTGCGTTACCTGTTTTACAGAAGAATAAAAAATGGTATAAAGTGATAGGGACAGGGCAGGATGTGGTATTGAAATCTATCCAGCATAATGAAGAAATGGATGTCGTGAAAGAGCCTGTAAATAAAGCTGCAGAGAAGCCGGCAAAAGGCAAGGGTACAGAGGATCCTGTAGAACAAACAGTACTGAAAGGCTTCAAAGATTTGGCAGGAAGCACGGATGATGAGCAAAGGCGGATTAATCTGGATGCCCGAAGTATTGTAATTTTAGTTGGAAGGTAGAACTTTGTGGATCAGGAATGAATAGAAAGAGAGTGGTTGGTATGAACAAGGCGGTCGAACATTTCCGTACAATTACAAAGCATAAAATGCTGGTTATGAAGGAATGCTTTCAGGTAGGGCTATACCTGCAAGGGCTTCTTCATGATCTGTCGAAATATACGTGGACGGAGTTTCGGGTTGGCTGCCGGTTCTATCAAGGGACTCAGAGCCCTAACAATGCGGAGAGGAGGGCTAAGGGTTATTCCTCTGCATGGCTGCATCATAAGGGAAGGAACAAGCATCACTATGAATACTGGGTGGACTATGGCATTGATGGGAAGAAAAACCTGATCGGGATGAGGATGCCCGTGAAGTATGTGGTAGAGATGTTCATGGACCGCGTTGCTGCCTCGAAAGTATATAAGGGGGCGGCGTATCAGGATTCGGATCCGCTGAAATATTTTGAAAAGGGCGGGACCGATGATTATGTGATGCATAAGGATACAAAGAGACTGCTCTCCAAGCTCTTGAAGATGCTGGCGGAAGAGGGAGAGGAGAAAACGTTCCGCTATATCCGGGAAAAAGTGTTAAGACGAAGGAAATGGGGCGGAATCGGGTTTGGGATGTTCCGGAGGTATATATCGGTATGAAAGGATATGATTCCTGGCAATTCCTAAAAAAAGTACTTTTAAAACAGGAATCAGTGTGCTATAATAGTCCGCAGTAACGATATCTATGATTAAGTCCATGAGAAAAGAGTTACTATAAGTATGATGATCAGGAGGAGAAAAGATGAAACACATTAAGACACTGAATACTCAGCCATTGAACCATACAGTGAATAAAGGCGGATGTGGTGAATGTCAAACATCCTGCCAGTCTGCATGCAAGACTTCCTGCACAGTGGGAAACCAGACATGTGAACATAAAAAGTAAGAAAATCTGCTGGACACGCAAGATTGTTAAGGCAGCGGCCGAAGTCGCTGCTTTATCCTTGTGTAAAGGAAAGTGAGGAGTATCCAGTGATACATCAATACCAGAATAATGGATATAACATTGTCCTTGATGTGAACAGTGGGTCTGTTCATGTTGTAGACAAGATAGCATATGATGTCATCGCATGTCTGGAAAGGCAGTACCCGTGTCATACATTAGAGACACTGGGAAGCCGGGAAACATGGAATAAGCTTGTGGGATCGCTTTCAGTATATCCGCAGCAGGAACTGGAAGAAGTCCTTGAGGCTGTTATCGAATTGACGAAAGCGGGACGGCTGTTCACGCAGGATGACTATGAAGATTATATAGGGGAAGTAAAGCAGCGCAAGACCGTTGTTAAGGCATTATGTCTCCATATTGCGCATGACTGTAACCTTGCATGTAAATACTGTTTTGCCGAGGAAGGGGAATATCATGGAAGACGCGCGCTCATGTCCTGTGAGGTGGGAAAAAAGGCGCTGGATTTTCTGATAGCGAATTCGGGGAAACGCCGGAATTTGGAAGTGGATTTTTTTGGCGGAGAGCCGTTGATGAACTGGCAGACTGTGAAGGAGCTGGTTGCTTATGGAAGAGGGCTTGAAGAACGGCATGATAAGCATTTCCGATTTACATTGACTACCAATGGAGTCCTGTTAAATGATGAAGTGCAGGAGTTTGTCAACCGGGAGATGGATAATGTAGTACTGAGCCTTGACGGAAGGAAAGAAGTCAATGACCGGATGCGTCCGTTTCGAAACGGCAAGGGAAGTTATGATCTGATCGTTCCCAAATTTCAGAAATTGGCAGAAAGCCGGAATCAGGAGAAGTATTATATCCGGGGGACATTTACCAGGCAGAATCTGGATTTCTCAAAGGATGTGCTGCATTTTGTGGATTTAGGATTTCAGCAGATTTCTATCGAGCCGGTTGTCGGCGGGGCAGATGACCCTTACGCAATTCAGGAAGAGGATCTGCCGCAGATTTTTGAAGAATATGATACATTGGCAAAGACCATTGTAGAATATGAAAAGAAAGGGAAGGGATTCAATTTCTTCCATTTTATGATAGATTTAGAAGGCGGCCCATGTGTAGCAAAGCGTTTATCCGGGTGTGGTTCCGGCACAGAATATCTCGCAGTAACGCCATGGGGAGATTTGTATCCATGCCATCAATTCGTAGGGGACGAAAAGTTCCTGATGGGAAATGTGGAGCGGGGGATCATAAAGCCGGAAATTGCTGAGGAATTCCGAAGCTGTAGTATCTACTCGAAGGAAAAATGCAGGAACTGTTTTGCAAAGTTTTACTGCAGCGGCGGATGCATGGCCAATTCCTATAAATTCCACAATACAATCCATGACACTTATGATATCGGTTGTGAGATGGAGAGAAAACGTGTAGAATGTGCGATTATGATACAGGCAGCATTGGCGGATGAAAAGTAAACAGAAGTGTCCTGTGAAAGGAAGCAGGCGAAGAAAGGAACGAGGAACATGAAGAAAAGTAAAGGCATTATCAGCCTGATCTTGATTGCGGCTCTGCTTGGACTGCTGGGTTTTACGGCCGTAAAAGGATTTGGAGAAGAAGGATCAGGAGCTGCTCGGAACATTAAACTGGGCCTGGACTTGGAAGGCGGAGTCAGTATCACATATCAAGTAAAAGGCGGCACACCGTCAGCAGAGGATATGGCAGATACCATTTATAAGCTGCAAAGGCGTGTAGAGCAGTATAGTACAGAGGCAACGGTATATCAGGAGGGAGACGACAGGATCAGTATAGAAATCCCTGGTGTATCCGATGCCAATAAGATCCTGGATGAACTGGGACAGCCGGGATCCCTGTATTTTATTGCACAGACGGACAGCGATGGAGAGGAAAACTATTCTTTATCCAGTTCTACCGGCGATTACGAGCTTGAGAAGACGATCGAAGAACTACAGGAAGATGGCTCTATCGTGCTGAGTGGTACGGATGTGAAGAGCGCTTCCGCACAGGTAGAGACTGACAGCCTGACAAATGCAAATAAAAATGTGGTATCTTTGGAGTTTAATGCGGAAGGAACAGAGAAGTTTGCCGAGGCGACCAAAGCGGCATATGCAGCGAAAGAGAGTATTGGAATCTATTATGACGGCGAGTTTATCAGTGTGCCGAATGTAAATGCGGAGATTACAGACGGGCAGGCGATCATTGAGGGAAGCATGAGTTTTGAGGCCGCAGACAGATTGGCATCCACGATCCGTATCGGTGGACTGAATCTGGAGCTGGAAGAATTGCGTTCTAATGTAGTCGGGGCACAGCTTGGTGAAGAGGCGATCAGCACCAGCCTTCAGGCGGGGGCAATCGGACTGGCAATTGTATTAATCTTTATGTGTGCGGCTTATCTCCTTCCCGGATTTGCATCCAGTATTGCGCTTTTGGTTTATACAGGACTGATATTGGTCTTGTTAAATGCATTTGAAATTACATTGACATTGCCGGGAATTGCCGGCATCATCCTGGGCATTGGTATGGCAGTGGATGCGAATGTTATCATTTTTGCCAGAGTACGGGAAGAGCTGGCAGAAGGAAAGACTGTGAAAAGTTCTTTGAATTCCGGATTTCAGAAGGCGATGTCCGCAATTCTGGACGGAAATATTACAACCCTGATTGCAGCGGCTGTGCTCGGATGGCTGGGGAGCGGTACAGTGAAAGGATTTGCACAGACTTTGGCATTGGGTATCGTGGTATCCATGTTTACAGCGCTTGTGATCACAAGGATTATCATTTATTCGTTCTATGCTATTGGACTTCGGAGCCAGAAGCTTTATGGGCATCCGAAAAAGACAGATAAGGCGCCGATTAATTTCCTGGGGAAAAGAAAAGCATTTTTTGGCCTTTCTATTGTTTTGATCGTGATTGGATTCGTATTTATGGGAATTAATGGGGCGCAGGGAAACGGCGTTATGAACTATAGCCTGGAATTTAAGGGAGGAACTTCCACAAATATCACATTTGACAAGGATTACACTTTGGAGGAGATTGATAAAGACATTGTTCCTTTGATTGAGGATGCTACCGGGGATCATAATGTGCAGGTCCAGAAAGTAGAAGGGACCAATGAGGTGATCTTTAAGACGCAGACACTGGATCTGGATAAACGTGAAGCATTTGTAAAGGCTATGACAGATAAATATGACGTGGATGAAGGCAAGATCACGACAGAGAATATCAGTTCTACCGTGAGTTCTGAGATGCGCCAGGATGCGGTCATAGCAGTGATCGTGGCTACCATCTGTATGCTTTTGTATATCTGGTTCCGGTTTAAGGATATCCGTTTTGCAACCAGTGCAGTGCTTGCGCTTTTGCACGACGTACTTGTAGTGCTGGCATTTTATGTGGTGACAAGGGTTTCCGTCGGAAATACCTTTATCGCATGTATGCTTACGATTGTCGGATATTCTATCAATGCGACGATTGTTATTTTTGACAGGATCCGTGAGGAATTAAGGACAAAGAAGAAAAATGAGGGCCTGGATGAGCTTGTCAACCGTTGTATTACCAAGACCTTGACAAGAAGTATTTATACGTCTCTCACGACCTTTGTCATGGTAGCGGTACTCTTTATCATGGGTGTAAGTTCTATCAAGGAGTTTGCATTACCGTTGATGGCAGGTATCATATGCGGCGCTTATTCGTCTGTATGTATTACAGGTGCGTTATGGCATCTTATGAAGACACGGGAGAGCAGAAACGCAGAGACGGCAAAGAATTAGTACTGGGATCAGAAGGCAGGCTGCTGCCTTTGGAGAAATAGAGAAGGGCTGTTTCCTGCCTGGCATGACGGGTGGGAGGCTGCCCTTTCTTTCTGTAATACCATGGACTGAATACTCTTAAGATGGATGGCATAAGATAAAAATGAAGAAGGCAGGGGACTGTAAGATGGAAAAATGGTTTGTAAAAATGAAGAAAGCAGATTTCCAGGCGATTGCTGAGAAATATCATATTTCTCCAATTCTGGCAAGGCTGATCCGTAACCGGGATGTGATAGAGGAGGGAGAGATTGACAGATATCTAAACGGAACAACTGATGATCTATATGACGGGATGCAGATGAAAGATATGGAAAAAGCGGTCACGATCCTCGCTGAAAAAGTTCAGGAGAAGGCAGCGATACGGATTATAGGGGATTATGATATTGATGGTGTCAATGCTGTCTATATTCTACAAGAAGGATTATCCAAGCTAGGGGCGCATGTGGACACAGACATTCCGGATCGGATCCGGGATGGTTATGGACTCAATAAAATGTTGATCGACAGAGCCCTGGATGATGGGATCGATACGATCATCACCTGTGATAATGGGATTGCGGCCCTGGAAGAGATTTCTTATGGAAAAGAGCGGGGATTGACAATTATTGTGACAGATCATCATGAGGTTCCTTATCTGGAAACAGAGGAAAAGCGGGAATACCAGATTCCGGATGCCGATGCCGTTGTAGACCCGCACCGGCCGGACTGTGAGTATCCTTTCAAAGGATTGTGCGGCGCCGGGGTTGCCTATAAGCTGCTTCAGGCGCTCTATCAATCGCAGCACAGAGAAGGTGCAGAGATAGAATATCTGATAGAAAATGTTGCGATTGCGACTGTGGGGGATGTGATGGATCTGTGTGGGGAAAACCGGATTTTTGTCAGACAAGGCCTCGAAAGGCTCAAAAAGACACAGAATGAAGGGCTGAAAGCTTTGATTGAATGTACAGGAGTTCCTGTAGAACGGCTGAGTGCCTATCACATAGGGTTTGTACTTGGCCCATGTATCAATGCCAGCGGCAGGCTGGATACGGCAAAGCGTGCATTGGAGCTGCTGAATGCCAGAGAACGCAGAGAAGCTGCTGCGTTGGCCGGAGACTTGAAAGCCCTCAATGACAGCCGTAAAGAAATGACAGAAAAAGGAGTCATGCAGGCAATCGACCTGATTGAAAATACCTCTCTGGCAGACGACAAAGTACTGGTCGTATATCTGCCGGACTGCCATGAAAGTATTGCCGGGATCATTGCGGGGCGTATCCGTGAGAAATATTACCGGCCTGTTTTTGTACTGACTTTGGCGGAGGACGGTGTAAAGGGTTCAGGCAGATCTATTGAAAGTTATCATATGTTTGAGGAAATGTGCAAGTGCCGTTCTTTATTTACAAAATTCGGAGGACATAAACTGGCTGCAGGGTTGTCTTTAAAAGAGGAGAATGTAGAACTGTTCAGAAAGACCATCAATGAACTGGCTGATTTGAGTGAGGATGACCTGACGGAAAAAGTATCAATTGATATGCAGCTTCCTTTGCTTTATATTTCAGAGAAATTGATTCTAGAGCTGGATAAGCTGGAGCCTTATGGGAAAGGGAACCCGAAGCCTTTATTTGTAGAAAAAAATCTGCGTGTGATTTCGCCGCGGATCATAGGGAAAAACCGTAATGTCTTGAAATTTCAGGTGGAGGATGCAAGGGGGATCCGGATGGATGCCATTTATTTCGGGGATGTGCAGGGATGTATGGAATATATGAAACAGAAAGACAAGATGGCGTTTACTTATTATCCGGTAGTAAATGAGTACATGGGGAAGCGGAGCCTGCAGATGACAGTGGTAAACTATCGGTGAATGTAAGCGGATAAGCATGCCAAAGGAGCAGGTTTTACCAGTAATCTGTAACCACAGATATCCAGAACCCGACAAAAATCAAGATTGACGGCTTTACAATTTGAAAAAAAATGTTATACTAGAGAATATATTTCTACAGGTATATGAAAAGGAGGGGGATTGATATGGCTGGGACACGGGAATATGAACTACTGAATAAAAATCTGGGGATGGTTGATGGCCATGCAGTGATGAAACCAGAAGATTATCAAGACCCTGATGCCTTATATCAGACGATGATCAACCGGGTTCGGAAGTATCATCCGTCTGCCGATATCTCTCTGATCGATAAGGCATATAAGATAGCAAAGGAAGCTCATCAGGATCAGGTGCGTAAGTCTGGCGAGCCTTATCTGATCCATCCTTTGTGGGTGGGGATCATTCTGGCGAATCTGGAGATGGATAAGGAAACCATTGTGGCAGGGATGCTCCATGATGTTGTGGAAGATACAGATGTGACGATAGAAGACATTTCCCAGGAATTTGGGGAAGAGGTAGCGCTTCTTGTGGATGGAGTGACAAAGCTGGGGCAATTGAGTTATTCTCAGGACAAACTGGAGATCCAGGCAGAGAATCTGCGGAAGATGTTTTTAGCAATGGCAAAAGATATCCGCGTGATCATCATTAAACTGGCGGACCGTCTGCACAATATGCGGACTTTGGAATTTATGATTCCTGCCAAACAGAAGGAAAAGGCCAGGGAAACGATGGATATCTATGCACCGATCGCGCAGCGGCTTGGTATTTCCAAGATCAAGATAGAGCTGGATGACCTGTCATTGAAGTATTACCAGCCGGAGGTATATACACAGCTTGTTAAAGATTTGAATGAGCGTAAGATGCAGCGGGAAGAATTTGTGCAGGAAATTGTGAAAGAAGTTTCCCAGCATATGGAGAATGCCCATATTGAGGCAAAGGTTTATGGGCGTGTAAAGCATTTTTTCAGCATCTATAAGAAGATGGTGAACCAGAACAAAACACTGAACCAGGTGTTTGATATATTTGCAGTGCGGATTATTGTGAATTCGGTGAAGGATTGTTATGCTGCACTGGGTGTGATCCATGAGATGTATACACCGATCCCGGGACGGTTCAAGGATTATATCGCAATGCCTAAGGCGAATATGTATCAATCTTTGCACTCTACATTGATGGGCCCCTCCGGTCAGCCCTTTGAAATCCAGATCCGGACGGAGGAGATGCACAAGACGGCTGAATACGGTATTGCGGCTCATTGGAAATACAAAGAGAGCGGCGACTCTACGAAGAGCCTGAAAACTCAGGAAGAAGAGAAATTAAGCTGGCTGCGCCAGATTTTGGAATGGCAGCGGGATATGTCAGATAACCGGGAATTTTTGAGTCTGCTGAAAGGGGATCTGGATTTATTTGCAGAGGATGTCTATTGTTTTACACCAAATGGTGATGTGAAAAGCCTGCCAAACGGTTCAACTCCAGTGGATTTTGCATATGCGATTCACAGTGCTGTGGGAAATAAGATGGTTGGTGCCAGGGTCAATGGAAAATTAGTGAATATTGATTATAAGATCCAAAATGGTGACCGTATTGAGGTACTGACCTCTCAGAATTCAAAAGGCCCAAGCAGGGACTGGCTGAATATTGTGAAGAGCCCACAGGCGAAATCAAAGATCAATCAGTGGTTTAAACGGGAATTTAAGGAAGAGAACATTGTTCGGGGACGGGAGCTGATCGCTTCCTACTGTAAGACAAAGGCCATTAATCTGACGGATGTGCTGAAGCCAAAGTATCAACAGGCAGTGCAGAAAAAATATGGATTCCGGGACTGGGATGCCGTCCTTGCGGCAGTTGGACATGGAGGATTGAAGGAAGGGCAGGTCGTAAACCGTCTTCAGGAGGAATACGAGAAAGCACATAGAAAAGAAATTACGGAACAGTTGATGATGGGGCGGCTCTCTGAGGCCGGAACACAGAAAGTACATGTGGCAAAGTCTAAGAGCGGAATCATGGTCAAGGGGATTTCCGATCTGGCAGTCCGGTTTCCAAGATGCTGCAATCCGGTGCCAGGGGATGAAATCGTAGGATTTGTCACCCGTGGTAAGGGAATGACGATCCATCGTACGGATTGTGTGAATATGCTGCATCTTTCCGATACAGAGAGGGAACGGCTGATAGACGTAGAATGGGGAGAACCGCCGGAGGAAGAAAAAGGTGGGCAGTATCTTGCGGAGTTGAAGATCTATGCAGACGACCGTCAGGGGCTTTTGATGGAGATTTCTAAGATCTTCAATGAATGGAAGATGGATGTGAAATCAATGAATGTACGGACGAACAAAAAAGGAACCGCTACTTTCGATATGGGCTTTATCGTGCACAGCAGGGAAGAATTGGAGAAAGTCATTGAAAAAGTACGCCAGATTGACAGCGTTATTGATATTGAAAGAACGGCAGGATAATATAAGGTTAGGCAGCCCATTTGCAGCGCAGATAGGTTACAAAAGGCAGGGATGAAAAATGAAGGTTGAAAGATTTGTGATCGGGATGATTGGGACAAATTGTTATCTTGTGAGCAATACGGAGACGAAAGAATGTGTGATCGTTGATCCGGCGGTCTATTCGGAAGAACTGGCAGCCCATATCCGAAGAGAAGAACTGTCCGTACAGGCAATTCTTCTGACGCATGGACATTTTGACCATATAATGGGGATTGACGGATTTTTAAAAGAATATGATGTGCCTGTGTATGCACACAGGGAAGAAGCCGTACTTCTGAACGATGCAGATTACAATGCGTCTTCGGATTATGGACGTGCATATACGTATTCAGGAGCTTCTCATGTGGAAGACGGACAAATTTTGAATCTTGCTGGAATGCAGTTTCAAGTTATCCATACCCCAGGCCATACCATTGGCGGATGCTGTTATTACGCAGAGGCGGAAAAGATTTTGTTCAGCGGGGATACATTGTTCCAGATGTCTGTAGGAAGGTCCGACTTTCCGACCGGTAATGGAAGACAGCTGATCGGCTCTATCCAAAAGAAGCTGATGGTCCTTCCAGAAGAGACGATCGTTTATCCGGGACATATGGAGCAGACGACCATTGGAGATGAGAAGCGCCGTAATCCGTATTTATGATCAGATATAGATTAAGGTGTGGAGACGAAAAGTTTATGATCACAATATCATGTAAAGAAAACGTATATACTTATAATTTATATCATATAGTAAAAGCCTTTTTTCCGGAATCGGAAATCAGGCAGACCGTGGAAAAAGAGCAGGAACTTCTTGTGAAACTTGTGTTAGACGGGGGTTCCTGCTTTTCTGTTATGGAAGATATGGTTGGGAGAAAGTCAGGCAGGGAAGAGAAAAAGAAATATGTGACAAGCCTGGCCTATGACTGGCTGGCTGCGTATACCGGCAGGCATCTGGCATGGGGGATGCTGACTGGGGTGAGGCCAACGAAGCTGGCTTATGGAAGGCTGTCTGACGGAGAAGATGTAAAGTCAGCCGCTGCCTATATGCAGAAAGAATATAAAGTAACTAAGGAAAAAGCATTGCTTGCAGCCCAGATTGCCAGCAGGGAAAAGCAGCTTCTTGCTTCATTGGACTATCAGAACGGGTTCAGCCTGTATGTGGGAATCCCGTTTTGTCCCAGTATTTGTTCGTATTGTTCCTTTGGCTCTTCACCGGTGGAACTGTGGAAAGGGCGTATAGAGGAATATCTTGATGCATTGTTTCAAGAAATCCGGGCGATTGGCAGGATGACAGCAGGAAAAAAGCTGGATACGGTATATATTGGCGGTGGGACACCAGTCACATTGGAAACAGGACAGTTGGAACGGCTCCTGTCTTTGATTGATGAGATATCAGAGGGGAATCTATTGGAATATACGGTAGAGGCAGGCCGTCCGGACAGTATCACAAGGGAAAAATTAAAGGTTATAAAAAGACATCCGGTTACCCGGATATCAGTGAACCCACAGACAATGCAGCAGAAAACCCTGGACCGGGTCGGACGGCGGCATTCGGTACAGGATGTAAAGGATTGTTTTTACTTGGCAAGAGAACTGGGATTTGAGAATATTAATATGGATCTGATCGCAGGCCTGCCAGGAGAAACTGCGTCAGATATGCAGGATACACTGGAACAAATGGAAAAGTTGAAGCCGGACAGCCTTACGGTGCATTCCCTTGCGATCAAACGTGCGGCAAAAATGGGGCAGGAGTGGGAACATACGAAAATAATCACGCCTTATAAAGAAATTTCACAAATGGTGGAAGACAGTGCAGCCGCTGCGAAACGGATGGGGCTTTTGCCTTATTATCTGTACCGGCAGAAAAATATTGCCGGTAATTTTGAAAATGTAGGTTATGCAAAGGTTGACAAAGCCGGAATTTACAATATACTTATTATGGAAGAAAAACAGACGATACTGGCGACAGGCGCGGGTACGACGACAAAAATTGTGCTGCCGGGGAAAGTCAGCCTGGAAAATGGAAAAGAAACGAACCTGCTTCGGATTGAAAATGTAAAAGACATTACGGAGTATCTTGCGCGTACTGATGAGATGATCGAACGCAAGCTGGCCGCATGGCGGTCTGTCTCATAATATGCAAGAGGATGCCTGATTGATAGAAAAAAGAAAGGAAGAGAGCCATGGCATTGAAGAAAAAACCTGTTACCGGGATGAAGGATATGCTTCCGGAGGAGATGGAGATCCGGGATTATTGTGTGAATCTGATCAAAGAGACTTACAAATCGTTTGGGTTCTGCTCTATTGAGACACCTTGTGTGGAACATATTGAAAATCTATGCAGCAAACAGGGTGGAGACAATGAAAAATTAATCTTTAAAATCTTAAAGCGTGGGGAAAAATTGAAGGTAGAAGAGGCGAAAGAAGAAATGGATCTGGTTGACGGAGGGCTGCGTTATGACCTGACAGTACCTCTTTCCCGGTATTATGCGAATCATGCAAATGAGCTGCCTTCTCCATTCAAGGCATTGCAGATGGGTAATGTATGGCGGGCAGACCGGCCTCAGAGAGGTAGATTCCGCCAGTTCATGCAGTGTGATATTGATATTTTGGGAGAAGCTTCGAATCTTGCCGAGATGGAATTGATCCTGGCAACGACTGCCTTGCTTGGAAAACTGGATTTTCATAATTTTACGATCCGTATCAATGACCGCCGTTTTTTAAAGGCAATGGCGGCATACAGCGGTTTTGAAGAATCTGAGTATGACAAGATATTTATTATTCTGGATAAAATGGACAAGATTGGGCTGGACGGTGTTCGGGCAGAATTAGAGGAAAATGGTTATGCGAAAGAATCGGTGGAAAAATACTTGGAAATATTTGAAAAGATTACGAACGATGTGGAAGGTGTACGCTGGTGCGGCAAAAAATTGGAAGGCTTTCTCCCGGCGGATGCGTCTGCCTCGTTGGAAACGATCATGACAAGTGTGGAAAGTGCAAAAGAGGCAGATTTCAAGATTTGTTTCGACCCCACATTGGTCCGCGGCATGTCCTATTATACCGGGACGATCTTCGAGATTTCTATGGACGAGTTTGGCGGTTCTGTAGGCGGCGGCGGCCGATATGATGAGATGATTGGGAAATTTACAGGCCAGAGTACCCCGGCAGTCGGGTTTTCGATTGGATTTGAGCGGATCGTCATGCTTTTGCTGGAACGGGGCTATCAGATTCCGTCAGGGCGTGTGAAAAAAGCTTATCTTTTAGAAAAGAATCTTTCCAATGATCAGGTGCAGGAGACCTTAAACCAGGCAAAGGCTGACCGTGCCGTGGGGCTGCAGGTGATGATCGCCAATATGAAAAAAAATAAAAAATTCCAGAAGGAACAGTTGATACAGCAGGGCTATAACGAAATTACAGAAGTGTATTGCAGAAAGGCAGGAGAATGATGATGGCAGAGTCTATGAGCGGCTTACACCGCACCCACCGCTGCGGGGAACTTTCCGCGGAGAATATCGGGGAACAAGTTACAATTATGGGATGGGTCCAGAAGAACCGGAATAAGGGCGGGCTTGTTTTTGTGGATGTGAGAGACCGTTCCGGTATTATCCAGGTTGTTTTTGAGGAAGGAGAGGCAGACGCGGAGCTGATCGCAAAGGCGGCAGGACTGCGTTCCGAATATGTGGTTGCGGTTGTGGGGGATGTAAAGAAGCGTTCCGGAGCAGTCAATACCAACATTGCGACCGGTGAGATCGAGGTGATTCCAAAGGAGCTGCGTATCCTTTCGGAGTCTGCAACGCCTCCATTCCCGATTGAGGAACATTCCCGGACAAAAGAGGAACTGCGCCTGAAATACCGTTATCTGGATCTGCGCAGGCCGGACTTGCAGAGAAACCTGATGATGAGAAGCCAGGTGGCAACGTTGACACGCCAGTTTCTGGCGGAGGAAGGCTTTTTGGAGATTGAGACTCCGATTTTAGGCAAAAGCACACCGGAAGGGGCGAGAGACTACCTGGTGCCAAGCCGTATCCATCCAGGCAGCTTTTATGGCCTTCCACAATCACCTCAGTTGTTTAAACAGCTTTTGATGTGCTCTGGCTATGACCGGTATTTCCAGATTGCAAAGTGTTTCCGGGATGAAGACCTGCGTGCAGACCGTCAGCCGGAGTTTACCCAGATTGATATGGAGCTTTCTTTCGTTGATGTGGATGATGTGATCGATGTGAATGAACGTTTGATCGCAAAATTATTCCAGGAAGTACTAAATGTGGAAGTTCCGCTGCCTATCCCAAGGATGACCTGGCAGGAGGCCATGGACCGATATGGTTCAGATAAGCCGGATACTCGTTTTGGAATGGATCTGGTGGATGTGACAGAGGTGGTAAAAGACTTTGAGTTTGCTGTATTCAAGGGCGCTGTCGAAAATGGCGGGACCGTTCGGGGCATCAATGCCAAAGGACAGGGCGGTATGCCCAGGAAGAAGATCGATAAGCTGGTGAACTTTGCAAAAGACTACGGTGCAAAGGGCCTGGCTTACATTGCGATACAGGAGGACGGCAGTGTAAAATCTTCTTTTGCAAAATTCATGACAGAGGAACAGCAGGAGAACCTGATCGGAGCGATGGCAGGGGAAACAGGCGACCTTCTCCTGTTTGCAGCCGATAAAAATAAAGTAGTATGGGATGTGCTTGGCGCGCTGCGTGTGGAGCTTGCGAAGCAGATGGAGCTTTTGGATAAACAGGAGTATAAATTCCTCTGGATCACAGAATTTCCACTGCTGGAATGGAGCGAAGAGCAGGGACGTTATACGGCCATGCACCATCCGTTTACCATGCCTATGGAAGAAGACCTGCAGTATATTGATTCTGACCCGGGAAGGGTTCGTGCGAAAGCATATGACATTACCTTAAATGGAAATGAAGTGGGCGGGGGAAGTATCCGTATTTTCCAGAATGATATCCAGGAGAAAATGTTTGAAGTGCTCGGATTTACGAAAGAGCAGGCATACAGCCAGTTCGGCTTTTTGCTGGATGCCTTTCAGTATGGCGTGCCGCCGCATGCAGGCCTGGCTTATGGGCTGGACCGTCTGGTGATGCTGATGGCAAAAGAGGACAGTATCCGGGATGTGATCGCATTTCCAAAGATCAAAGATGCCTCCTGCCTGATGACGGACGCACCGAGCGTTGTGGATGAAAAACAGCTCCATGAACTGGGACTTGGACTGGATGCAGAGGAAGGAACTTCCGAAGCCTGACTGCTGCCTGTAAAAATGTTCTTTGAAAAACGGCGGATTGTCGTTCGGATTTTTGTACAACATTACGTGTTGACGTATATAGGGGTGAAGTGGTAAACTTTTAAATACCGACCACTTTATCTTGTATGAGAAAAATGGAACGACTACTAAATATTGAAAAAGGCTACAGGAGGGCAGTATATGGTCAGTGTAATTAAGAAGGACGGCACAAGGGAAGACTTTAATGTACAGAAGGTCGTTGTTGCAGTGAATAAATCTGCGTACAGGGCATTGGTGACATTTACGGATGAGGAATTAGATTTTATCTGTAAGTTTGTAGAAGATCGTGTAAAGAAGATGCATGTTACAGAGATCCGGATCTCAGAGATGCATAATGTGGTAGAGAGTGCGCTTGAGGCTGTTAATCCGGCAGTTGCGAAGAGTTATAAGGATTACCGGAATTATAAACAGGATTTTGTACAGATGCTGGATGAAGTTTATAAAAAAAGCCAGTCTATCATGTACATTGGAGACAAAGAGAACAGCAATACGGACAGCGCCCTGGTATCCACCAAGCGCAGCCTGATCTTTAATGAGCTGAATAAGGAATTGTATAAAAAGTTCTTTTTGACTGTGGAGGAGATCCAGGCAATCCGGGACGGCTATATTTATATCCATGATATGTCTGCAAGGCGGGATACGATGAACTGCTGTCTGTTTGATGTGCAGAGTGTATTAAGCGGTGGTTTTGAGATGGGAAATCTCTGGTATAATGAGCCAAAAACACTGGATACGGCATTTGACGTGATCGGGGATATTGTTTTGAGCGCGGCGAGCCAGCAGTACGGCGGATTTACCGTTCCCAGCGTAGATGAGATCTTAGAACCTTATGCAGAAAAATCCCACAAACGGCTGCTCCAGAAATACAGGGATCTTGGTCTTGATGAAGATAAGGTCCGGGAAGTGGCATGGAAGGATCTGGAAAAAGAGATGGAACAGGGATTTCAGGGATGGGAGTATAAGTTCAATTCTGTATCTTCCAGCCGGGGAGACTATCCGTTTATCACTGTGACCGCAGGGACACGCACCAGTGAATATGGGAAGCTTGTGACGAAGACCATGCTGGAAGTCCGTAAAAAGGGGCAGGGCAGGGCAGGTCATAAGAAGCCGGTGCTGTTCCCGAAGATCGTGTTTTTGTATGACGAGAATCTGCACGGGCCTGGAGGGCCGCTGGAGGATGTATTTGAGGCGGGAATTGAATGCTCCAGCAAGACCATGTATCCGGACTGGCTGAGCCTGACCGGAGACGGTTACGTGCCGAGTATGTATAAAAAATACGGAAAGATCATCAGCCCGATGGGATGCCGTGCGTTTTTATCCCCTTGGTATGAGCGGGGCGGCATGGAGCCGGCAGACGAGGAAGATACCCCAATATTTGTGGGAAGGTTTAATATCGGAGCAATCAGCCTGCATCTGCCGATGATCCTGGCGAAATCCAGGCAGGAAAGCAAACCATTTCATGAGATGCTGGATTATTATCTGAACCTGATCCGGAAACTGCACCAGAGGACCTATGACTATCTGGGAGAGATGAAAGCTTCTACGAATCCGCTGGCTTATTGTGAAGGCGGATTTTACGGCGGACATCTGGGATTATATGATAAGATCAAGCCGTTGCTGAAATCAGCGACAGCATCTTTTGGGATCACGGCATTGAACGAGCTTCAGCAGCTTTATAATAAAAAATCCATTGCAGAGGACGGCGTCTTTGCGTTGGAGACTTTGCAGTATATCAATGACCGTATCAATGAATTTAAGAAAGAGGACGGGCATCTTTATGCAATTTACGGGACTCCGGCGGAGAACCTGTGCGGCGTACAGGTGCACCAGTTCCGTAAGAAATATGGAATTATTGAAAATGTATCTGACCGCGAGTATGTGAGCAACAGTTTCCACTGCCACGTGAGTGAGGAACTTACCCCTATTGAGAAGCAGAATCTGGAAGGGCGCTTCTGGAATCTGAGCAACGGCGGGAAGATCCAGTATGTAAAATATCCGGTCAGCTATAATAAAGAGGCAATCCGGGCGCTGGTCCGCAGAGCCATGAAAAAAGGATATTATGAAGGTGTAAATTTGTCGCTATCCTATTGTGATGACTGCGGCCATGAAGAGCTGAATATGGATGTATGCCCGGTATGTGGGAGCAAGAACCTGACGAAGATTGACAGAATGAACGGATATCTGTCTTATTCCAGGGTGAAGGGTGACACCAGGCTCAATGATGCCAAGATGGCAGAAATCGCAGAAAGGAAAAGTATGTAAATATGCAATACCATAATATTACGACAGACGATATGCTCAATGGCGAAGGTCTCCGGGTGGTATTGTGGGTGGCAGGGTGTTCCCATGCTTGTCCGGGCTGCCATAACCCGGTGACATGGGCTGCGGATGGCGGTCTGGACTTCAATGAGGAGGCGAAGAAAGAGATTTTTGCCCAGTTGGAGCACAGCTATATCCATGGGATTACTTATAGCGGCGGTGATCCGCTGTATACAGGGAACAGGCAGACGATCGCGGCTCTGGCGCAGGAAATCCGTGAGAAGTATCCGAAGAAGACACAGTGGCTTTACACCGGCTATACATGGGAGGAGATCAAAGGAGAAAAAGTGATTCCGTTTCTGGATGTCATTGTGGATGGCAGATATGTGGAGGAAGAGAAAGATCCGCTGCTTTCCTGGCGTGGAAGCAAAAACCAGCGAGTGATCGATGTACACAGAAGCCTGAAGGCGGGAGAGATAATATGCAGAGAATAGCAAAATTTCATAAGGTCAGTGAGACGCAGTTTGTAAAGGACTGGTCAGATACCTTTCCGGAATATAAAAATGAAGAGATTTCGAAGATTTATCAGGATATCGGGCTCCCGAAGAGGGCTACGGCAGGATCTGCCGGGTATGATTTCTACGCGCCGGCAAAGATTGTATTAAAGCCAGGGGAGACCATAAAGATTCCCACCGGGGTCCGGGTTGAAATGGAGAAAAACTGGGTGCTTCAGTGCTATCCCAGAAGCGGATTGGGATTCAAGTACCGGTTACAGTTGAACAATACGGTTGGGATTATTGACAGCGATTATTTTTATTCCGATAATGAAGGACATATCTTTGCGAAAATCACCAATGATACAAATGAAGGCCGGACTCTGGAGGTGTCTCCGGGGGAAGGATTTATGCAGGGGATTTTTACAGAGTATGGGATTACCGTGGATGATGATGTGACAGAAGTGCGCAACGGAGGATTTGGCAGCACGACACGGTAGTATAAAGTATTTTATAAAAAAGACACGGGAATTGGTTGCAGATTGCAGGAGGGATTAAAATGGTAAAAGCAGTTGTTGGAGCAAATTGGGGTGATGAAGGTAAGGGAAAGATTACCGATATGCTTGGAAAGGAAGCAGATATTATTGTCCGGTTTCAGGGAGGAGCCAATGCAGGGCACACGATCGTGAACGATTATGGAAAGTTTGCGCTTCATACTCTTCCGTCAGGCGTATTTTACAGCCATACCACAAGTGTGATCGGAAATGGAGTCGCACTGGATGTTCCAAGGCTGTTTGAAGAGATCCAGTCCATTGTGGAGCGGGGGGTGCCGGCACCGAAGATTTTAGTGTCGAACCGTGCGCAGATGGTGATGTCTTATCATAAATCGTTAGATGCATATGAGGAGGAACGTCTCGGCGGGAAGTCCTTTGGTTCCACAAAGTCAGGAATCGCGCCGTTTTACTCGGATAAATATGCAAAGACAGGGTTCCAGGTCAGCGAACTCTTTGATGAGGAACTGCTGAAGGAGAAGACAGCGCGTGTGGCGGAGCTGAAGAATGTAATTTTGGAACATTTATATCATAAACCACTGATTGACCCGGATGAGCTGTATCAGGAGCTGATGGGATATAAGAAGATGATCGAGCCTTATGTAGGTGATGTGTCTTTGTTCTTGCATCAGGCATTAAAGGACGGAAAAGAGATCCTATTGGAAGGGCAGCTTGGCTCCTTAAAGGATCCGGATCATGGGATTTACCCGATGGTGACATCTTCCTCCACATTGGCTGCATATGGAGCAATCGGAGCGGGGATCCCGCCTTATGAGATTAAGCAGGTCATTACTGTCTGCAAGGCTTATTCCAGTGCAGTTGGGGCAGGCGCTTTTGTCAGCGAACTTTTTGGAGACGAGGCAGAAGAACTAAGACGGCGCGGCGGAGACGGTGGGGAATATGGCGCGACTACCGGCAGGCCGAGGCGCGTGGGCTGGTTTGACTGTGTAGCATCCAAATATGGATGCAGGATGCAGGGAACTACAGATGTGGCCTTTACCGTATTAGATGTTTTGGGATATCTGGATGAGATTCCGGTCTGCGTGGGTTATGAGATTGATGGAGAGGTGACGACAGAATTCCCGGTAACACATTTGCTGAATCGGGCGAAACCGGTATTGGAAAAACTCCCTGGATGGAAATGCGATATCAGAGGGATCAAGAATTATGAAGAACTGCCGGAGAATTGCAGAGAGTATATTGAATTTGTAGAGAAACAAATCGGCTATCCGATTACATTGATTAGTAATGGACCGGGAAGAGAGGATATAATATATAAAACAAAGACACTACAGCAAGCTGGCGGGGCATCAAATTTGTAGTGCACTAAGCTGCATGAAACGATAAATATAGCAAAAAGAGTGCGTAAAATAATCTGTGTCATGAAGACAGGTTATTTTACGCACTTTTTGTTTTATCGTTATCATTTTTTAAGAAATGAGTCACGAGAACGTCACATTTAGCTGATAAAGTAAATAACAAGATTGGAATATCTGGGGGATAAAAGCATATAATAGTAAAGCTGGGGTTTATGCGGACAGGAGGTAACTTATGCAGCAGACAATAAATAGAACAGGGAAGGAATCCGTGATTTCTATGGAGGAATATCTAAGAAGAAAGAACGTGATAAGAGGAAAAGAATTGGAAGATGCCAACAGCGGGGATGAAATACATAGAAGAGAGAAGAGCGAGAAAAAAGCGGAAGATCCGAAAAAAGTAAATGCTGTAAAATGGGGAGCAATGATGGAACTTGCAGCTATGTTGTATGTATAATGTATCATCTTTATCCAGCCTTTTGCTGGATAAAGGATATAGGGTAAGGGACTGATAAGAAAAAATGTGCGGGCTGACGAGAGTCAGGAATCGCTGTCAGAAGCATCGTCGTCCCGGCGGTCTATGAGACGGGAAAAAAGTATACAAGCATACAGAATGACAGGGAGAAGGATGGTAGCCGCGACAGAAATTTTAAGCAGGCTGGAGGATAAAGGGCTGTCTATCAGTGCAAAAACCAGTGTGCCGGCATAAAGGACGAATAGCCCAACGGCGCCAAGTAATGCAAGAATACGCTTCCATGTTTTCATAAGACAACAGCTCCTTTTTCAGATCAGGGGATTACTTTTTGAATATTATATCGAAAAATATATTAAACTGCAACAGAAAAAAGATAGGATTGGAAAATTAAGAGTTTACGGAACAAAAAATATAGTATATAATGGATAAGCGATTTATAATAGGTGAAGGAGCTAAATTACGATGAGTGATAAGACTTTATTGGAACAATGGCGAGAGATGGCTTATGACCAGAAAAAGACAAGAGAACAGTTAAAAAGTTTGTGGGATGCGTATTTTCAGGTTGAGAAGGGAGTCTATGAACAGCTTTTGTCCGAGCCGGATACGGAAGTAAAAGGGACTGTAAAAGATCTGGCAGAAAAGTATAATATGGATGTTATGACTATGGTTGGGTTTCTAGATGGGATTAATGAGAGCCTGAAGGAGGCGAACCCTATTGAGACGATGGATGAAGATACAGAAGTCAGCCTGGCATTTGACAAAGAAAAGTTATATAAAAACATGGTTGATGCAAGGGCAGACTGGCTGTATGAACTGCCGCAGTGGAATGATATCTATGATGAAGAGACAAGAAGACGCCTGTTTTTAGAGCAAAGGAAGTCTGGGATCATCCGTAAGGAGAAAAAGATAGGGCGTAATGATCCGTGTCCATGCGGAAGCGGTAAAAAATATAAGAAGTGCTGCGGAAGGAATGCATAGATCTCTGGACATGCTCTCTAGTATAAACCAGATTTATTTTATCATTATAGGAGCAGGAAGTATTCTGTACTACTGCCTGATTTCTGCTTACACAAGAAGGTGGGATTCTACTTTTTCCTGGTTCTGGGCGGTGTGCGGCGGTACACATCTGGCGGTATGTGTCCTGTATCCATATTTAAATGTGCGAATCCGTTTCTTGATCGGAGCGGTTCTTATCATTTGCTGGCTGACAGCTTTATTTACAGGGGCAGAAATTGTGTATACAATGAACAGCAAAGATATAAGGGAAGCGGAGTACCTGATCGTCCTTGGAGCACAAGTGCGGGGAGTTCAGATCACAAATTCTCTTATGCGGAGGCTGGATCGGGCATATTCCTATCTTGTAAAGCACCCAGGTACAAAGGTGATTGTTTCAGGAGGACGGGGAAAAGGCGAATTGATTAGTGAGGCAGAAGCTATGGAGGAGAATCTGATACAGCGTGGAATCAGTGCATCGCGTATATTTCGTGAGGACCGGTCAACTTCTACATTGGAAAATCTTCGTTATAGTATGGAATATATCGGGCACAGGGATGCTGCTGTTGCAGTAGTGACGAATAATTTTCATCTGTACCGCGCCCTGCTTCTGGGAAAGCATGTTGGATACTGCAATCTGACGGGGATTGCGGCAACGTCGAATCCGGTTTTGTTTTTGAACTATCTGGTTCGGGAAATGATAGCTGTTACGGTGGCAAAAGTTAAACTGGTGTTGTAAGACAGAAGGGTTTCTATCTGTCAGTAATCATGTATAAAGGTCAGGAAAAAGGGCATAATGGTAATGAACTGCAGCTGCTTTTTAAGCAGTAATGACTATAAACAGGAGGAACCATTATGCCAGAATTAAAATGTACGGTTCAGACATGCACACACAATAAGAATTTCCTTTGTGACCTGGATAAGATCCAGGTTGGCGGAAGCCAGGCGAAAAAGGCGGGAGAGACCTGTTGTGACAGCTTTCAGGAAAGAAAGGGAAATTCTTATTCCAATGTGACAGGAGAAGCTTCGGCTGCTACGAATATCCATTGTGAAGCAGAATCTTGTATGTACAATGACCAGTGTAAATGCCACGCAGGGAAGATCAGTGTAGAAGGCGGTAATGCCTGTCATTGCGAAGCGACAGAGTGTGCAACCTTTGAATGTGAACGTTAACAAAAATCCAGACAGGGCTTTAGCTGGGCATTTTTCAACAGGAGAAACACAAACAGAAAAATCCGGGAACTTTTCCGGATTTTTCTGTTTTAGAGTTTAGCGGTTGACTGAAATGCCTATACCGCGTTATAATTTATCTATGCTTTGAAAAGGATGTTAAGAGAGAAATGAGTCAAGATAAGGAACAAAATAAAAATGATGTGGAGATGCAGGAAGAGGCTGCCGCTATACCAGAGCAAAAAAGCGGATATTACATAAACCGTCCGGTCCTTGGGAAAGGGGAGCAGTCTAAACTGCGGCAGCAGTTAGGCAGGGAAAAGTCTTTGTTTATTGTCATAGTCATAGGGATTGTATTTTATTTTACAATGCTCAGGATGGATTCAATTTCAGAGGTATTGTGGATGATCGTCCATATATTGAAACCCATCATTTATGGGCTGGCAATCGCATACCTGCTCAATCCCATTGTAAAATTCGTAGAGCGGCATGTAAGCACTGCTCTTAGAAAGGCTTTCCCGAAGTTAAAAAAAGTCGATTCCCTGAGCAGAGGGGCTGGGATATTTTCTGCAATCATCGTGCTGCTGGCAGTGATCGTGGCACTGTGTAACATGATGATACCTGAACTGTACCGCAGTATCAGGAACATGGTAGTCACTGTGCCGGGGCAGTTGAATGATGCGTTGGATTATATTACGGAAATGATGGCCGGGGATTCTACTCTGGAACAGATCTTTACTCAGATTTTGAGAGAAGCCGCAGATTCTCTACAGAATTGGATGCGGACAGACTTGTTATCTCAGGTAAATGTACTGATGTCAAACTTGACAGAAGGCGTGATCAATGTTGTAAGTGAGACGCTGAACGCTATTATTGGGATTATTGTTTCGATTTATGTGTTATATAGTAAAGAGACGTTTTCCATGCAGACGAAAAAGGTCATATATGCCCTTTTTAAACCATCTCATGCGAATATGATCCTGCATCTGACCGCAAAGAGCAACGAGATGTTCGGTGGGTTTATTATCGGAAAGATCATTGATTCTGCAATCATAGGAGTCTTGTGTTTTATTGTGCTTAGTATATTGGACATGCCTTATACGTTTCTTGTCAGCGTCATCGTAGGGGTGACAAATGTGATCCCATTCTTCGGGCCTTATATTGGAGCGATACCAAGCACCATTTTGATCATGCTTTCTGATCCGAAGATGGGTATATATTTCATTATTTTTATCTTGATCCTGCAGCAGATTGATGGAAATATCATTGGGCCTAGGATTTTAGGGAGTTCGACCGGGCTTTCTGCATTTTGGGTAGTGTTCGCTATTCTGCTGGGCGGAGGCCTGTTTGGAGTGGTAGGTATGATCCTTGGCGTGCCAACTTTTGCTGTGATTTATTATATTGTGAATATGGTGATCAACCACAGGCTGGAGGAAAAGCTGCTGCCTATAGAAACGGCATCATATGATGAACTGAGTTATGTGGATTCTGACGGAACCTACGTGCACTCACAGGAAAATGAATTTATGAAAGACGAGGGAAATAGAAATGCCGATAAGAGTTCAAAATGATCTGCCAATCAAAGAAGTACTTGAGCAGGAGAATATATTTGTTATGGATGAATACCGGGCGGCACATCAGGAAATCCGCCCTATCAGCATCGGGCTTCTGAATCTGATGCCGTTGAAAGAGGATACGGAACTGCAGATCCTGCGCTCTCTTTCTAATACTCCGCTGCAGACAGATGTGACATTTGTCCGGGTATCCAACCACGTTTCGAAGAACACTTCGACCAGCCATATCTATAAATTTTATGAGCCTTTTGAGGAGATAAAAAGACAGAGGTTCGATGGGTTTATCATCACGGGTGCACCGGTGGAACAGATGCCTTTTGAAGAAGTAGATTATTGGGAAGAATTAAAAGAGATCATGGACTGGACTGTTACCAATGTGACTTCAACCCTGCATTTATGCTGGGGGGCACAGGCAGGGATTTATCATCATTATGGGATTGACAAAGCACCGCTTCCTGAGAAAAAGTTCGGTATTTTTCCGCATCATGTGAGGAAACGTAAGATTCCTCTGGTGAGGGGATTTGATGATGTGTTCTATGCGCCTCATTCCAGGCACACGGAGATTCCGCAGGAGCTTTTAGAGAAAGATGAGCGGATCACGATTCTGGCTGATTCCGAAGAGGCTGGAGTGTTCCTTTGTATGGCAAAAGAGGGACGGCAGATTTTTGTGATGGGGCATCCAGAATATGACCGGATGACGCTGGACAGTGAGTACAAAAGGGATATCGGAAAGGGACTGGATATCCAGATACCGGTGAACTATTATCCCGGTGATGACCCGGAGAATAAGCCGCAGCTGCTCTGGCGATCCCATGCGAATAACCTGTATTCCAATTGGCTGAATTACTATGTCTATCAGGTAACGCCTTATGATCTCTATGGGGCGCCGGATTTTAATTAAAGAAGCCCAAAGAGGGTGTGCAGAGTTTGAAGCATATCGAAATCTAATGAAAATTCCGGGGATTGAAATTACGATTTGAAAAAGGGAATGTCATGTAATAAGTTATGGAAAAAGAGAGCGGTATTGCTGCCGCTCTCTTAATATGCAGATTAAGAGATAAGAAAAGGCTTCTTGATTTATCAAGAAGCCTTTTCTTAAGCGACAGACGGGGTTCGAACCCGCGACCCCGACCTTGGCAAGGTCGTACTCTACCAACTGAGCCACTGTCGCATCTTTATTTGTTCCGTATGCAGTAAGGTGTACCGCCTTGGAACAATAATAACTATACTATAGGAATACCAAAAAGTCAACACTTTTTTAAAAATAATACGTTGGAAATCTTTTGGTATTTAATTAAAAAGTCAGAAAATTACGAGACATATATTGCTGTTTCTATAGAATCGCCAGGGAATTTCTGTGAATAGAAAGGATATTTTATAAAGCGGCATATTTTTTCCAGACAATCATATATTATTCTAAAGAGGTGGACAAGATGGAGATGAATCAGAAACAACAGCAGATACTTTCTATCCTGGCGAAATCGGTCCGCAGGACTGTAGAGAAGGAAGGCCTGGACTTTGGACAGCTTCAGGAAATCCGGATGCGGATAGGAAAACCATTGATCATGGTATACAAAAATCAGGAGAGGATATTATCTTTCAGCAAGAACGGTACAACAGCAGTGCATATGGTGACAAAAGAGGAGATGAGGGAAACACTGGAATACGTGAGCCATTATTCCCTTTACGCCTATGAACAGGAGATCAGGCAGGGATTTATTACAATTGAAGGAGGACATCGTGTGGGAGTGATGGGAAAGGCAGTATTGGAGCGGAACAGAGTGAAGAACTTACAGTACATATCATCGATCAATATCAGAGTGGCCCATGAAGTGCCAGGCTGCGCGGATCAGGTGTTCCGCTATATTACGAAAGGCAGGCAGATATGCCATACATTGATCATTTCCCCGCCATGCTGTGGGAAAACAACCTTGCTCCGGGATTTGATCCGGCAGGTTTCCGACGGGAATGCCTATGTGAAAGGCTGTTCAGTAGGAGTGGTGGACGAGCGCTCAGAACTGGGGGGCTGTTATCTCGGTGTGGCGCAGAATGAAATGGGAATGCGGACAGATATTCTGGATGGGTGCCCGAAAGCGGAGGGAATGCTCATGCTGATCCGTTCCATGTCTCCACAGGTCATTGCGGTAGATGAGATTGGTTCTGCAGAGGATATCCACGCCATGGAATATGCGATGCAGTGCGGATGCAGGCTTATTGCAAGTGTCCATGGGAAGGATATGGAGGAAGTCTCAGGAAAGCCGGTGCTGTCAGACCTGGTGCGTAAAAAAAGATTCGAGCGCTATGTGGTGCTGGAAAACCGAAAGCATCCTGGAGAAATCCAGGCAGTCTTTGACGAACGGGGGAGTCTGCTATGTTGAGATTCATAGGGGGAGTATTGATCATCACAGCAACCACGGGTGCTGGGATCCTGTATGGCATGGAATTACAAGATTATCTGGAAAAGCTGTTATATATCCGCCATGTTATCTATATGCTGAAAGGTGAGATGGAGTATTCCTCTGCGCCTTTAAGTGAAGTTTTCGGCAGAGTCTCTGCACGGGTGAAAGAGCCTTACCGGCGCTGGCTGACCGCGATGGAAAAGCAGGTAGAGGGACGGGAGGAAGATGCATTCTTAAAAATCTGGATACGTTCAACAGACCGATATTTAGGAGAGTTACATTTAAAGAGCCAGCATTCCATCCAACTAAAAGAACTGGGAACATATCTTGGGCAGATGGACTGCGCATCGGAAAGTGAAAGCCTGAAATTATATCTTGGGCGGCTGGAGTTGGAGATCGAGAAAGTGCGGGAAGGACTTTCGTCAAAGAAACGTATCGGAAACTGCCTGGGAGTGATGTTCGGTATCTTTCTGGTAGTATTATTAATCTGAAGAGGAGAAAGCCATGACGATCAATCTGATTTTTAAAATTGCGGCGGTGGGGATTCTGGTTTCCATTCTGTGCCAGGTTCTGAAACATAGCGGAAGAGATGAACAGGCATTTCTCGTAAGTCTTGCAGGGCTGATTCTCGTCCTGTCCTGGGTCCTGCCGTTTATTTATGATCTGTTTCTGGCAATCCGGCAGCTATTTTTACTTTAGGGCGACGTGTTTGGACAGTGTGATTACAATGGGGAGGTGCTCCATTTATGAGTGTGTTGCAGATTGGGATTATCGGTGTGGTCGGAGCCTTGCTTGCAGTACAGTTTAAAGGCGGAAAAACAGAATACGGCATCTACATGAGCGCGGCAGTCAGCATCCTGCTATTTACATGTATGGTGGACAGGCTGAGGGTTTTTGTAGATGCAATCGAGCAGATGGGCCAATATATCAGTATAGATACCGGATATATTGCAGCTATGCTAAAAATGATCGGGGTGACGTATATTGCAGAATTTTGTTCCAGTATCTGTAAGGATGCCGGATATCAGACCATTGCCGTGCAGGTGGAAATATTCGGGAAACTGACAATCCTGATGCTGGGAATGCCTGTTTTACTGGCGCTGCTGGAAACAATCCGGGTATTTTTGTCATGAAAAGCAGGAACGATCCGGGTTATTTCAAGAGATGGAGGAAATCAGCGGCGGTATTTCTTGTAACAGCAGGAATTTTTTTATGCTCACAAGAAATTTTAGTATACTCAGCCGGGGAAAACGGGAGTGCGGAGGATAATCAAATGTCTGTTTATGAGGAAGGACAGGTATCCGCGCAGGAACTGGATTCTGAAGAACTTATGAAAATCCAAGAGCAGGCCGGGGAAAAAATGCTGGATGAATTTGATTTTTCGCAGCTTGATACAAAATTAAAGGATCTGTTTCCGAAAGAAAGACTGCGGTTCGAAGATGTGATGTCCTCTATGATGAGTGGGGATCTAAAGGATACAGGCAAGCTCCTGCTGCAATATATTGGCGACCAGATTGGCTATGAATTCCAGACGAATCGGCAGAACCTGATATACATGCTGATGATTGCGGTGATCGCGGCTGTATTTACAAATTTTTCCGGGGCGTTTCAAAGCAGGCAGGTCTCGGAGATTGGCTTTTATGTATTGTACATGCTGTTGATCACCATGTGCCTGACAACATTCCGGGTAGCGATGGAAGGGCTGGAAGGGAAGTTAGAAGCTCTTCTTGATTTTATGCGGCTCCTTTGCCCGGGATATTTTATGGCAGTAAGCATTGCAGCAGGAAGCAGCAGCTCTCTTATGTTCTATAATCTGGTGCTGATCCTGATCTATTTGGTAGAAGTGTTGATTCTAAGGCTTTTGCTGCCGCTGATCAATATCTATATTATGATTCAGGTCATGAATTATCTGGCGGGAGAGCATCTTCTCACAGAATTGGCAGATTTGATCCGGAAAATCATTACTTGGATCCTCAGGACGATGCTGGGCGGTGTGGTCGGGCTGAATGTCATTCAGGGGCTGTTATCACCGACCATTGATCATTTAAAGCGCAGTACACTGACAAAGGCTGTGGAAGCAGTCCCTGCACTTGGTAATGTATTTGGAGGTGTAGCGGATGTACTTCTTGGCACTGCAGTGCTGATCAAAAATGGGATCGGGATGGCGGGAGCAGTGATCCTGATCTTAATCTGCAGCATTCCAGTCGTCCAGATGGCAGCCATGACCATGTTATACAAATTTGCAGCCGCTATGGTACAGCCTGTATCAGATAAACGGATTACAGGGTGCATCCGAAGCGTCAGTGAGGGCTATGGATTGATGCTGAAAGTATTGTATACGACGTTGATTCTGTTTCTGATCACCATTACAGTGATCGCGTCTTCCACATCATAAAGACGGGAGGAAGGGAAGATATGGTTGAATCCATTTATACATGGATGCAGAATATTGTGTTTTATCTGGTCATCGTCACCGCCGTGCTGGAAGTACTTCCAGGAGGAAATTACCAAAAGTATATCCGCTTCTTTACCGGCCTGGTTCTTATGATCCTGTTGCTGACACCTGTCCTGAGTCTGGCTGGAGTAAAAGAGACATTTACAGAATTATATCACGGCTATGAATATGAACAGTATAAACGGGAGATTGAAGAACAGGAAAAGTACTTTGAGGATCTGGATTTGTTTGAGTTTCTGCCGGAAGAGTATTTATATGTCCAGGAAGATACATTTGCAACAGATGGAGAGGAAGCCGAACTCCGGCAAGATACTCCTTCTTATGGGAAACCGGTAAATGAAATCAAAGTGGAGGATATCAGTATTGGAGAAACAATGGAGTGAATTTCTGAAACAGATAAAATCTCATTTTAAATTTCCGAATAAGAATCAACTGCTCCTGTTATTTCTATGCGGACTTCTGCTTCTTGTCATTGTGTGGCCGGTTTCAGACCCAGAAGAGGAAGGGGCATCTGGGATTTTTGATGGGATACCGTCAGGAAATACAGGGGAGGGGAATGCAGATGCTCAGGCTCAGGAAAGTAAAGCAACAGGTATGTATGCAGGCTCCATGGAGTCTTACGAAGAATATCTGGAAAAGCGGCTGGCGAATGCACTGGAATATGTGGAGGGCGTAGGGCGCGCAGAAGTGGTGATCACACTCAAGTCTTCTGGACAGAAAATCGTGGAAAAGGATCAGGCTTCCAGCAGCCAGTCTACATCTGAGGAGGATCAGAATGGCGGTATAAGAGAAACCCAGAATCGTTCATCCGATAACACGAGTGTCTATACCCAGGGTTCTGACGGCTCCCAGACTCCTTATATCAGTAAAGAGATGACGCCGGAAATCGAGGGTGTGCTGGTGATCGCAGACGGAGGGGATAATGCAGTGACGATACAAAATATTACAGAAGCAATTCAGGCATTATTCGGCGTAGACGCGCATAAAATAAAAATAATGAAAAGGACAGATACATAAAAAGGAGGATTTTAAGTGAAACGTCTATTCAAAAAGAACCAAATCATTATTACAACGCTGGCAGTCATGATTGCGATTGCCGGATATCTGAACTACTCTGGAAAATTATTTTCCGAGTCAGACAAAGGAACAACAGAAGTCAATACGGAACTGGTCAACCAGGAGCTTCTGGATATATCCGAGGAGGATTTAGAAACAGGTTCTATGGAGATTGCCAGCAATGATTCTGAGGTGGAAGGCACTCCTGGGGAGGCGGTGCTGACCAACGGTGCAAGCAATACAACGGTTGCAGAGGCAAAAGTATCCCGTGAACAGATCCGCGCGCAGAATAAAGAAACCTTACAGGCGCTGATTGATAATACAAATATCAGTGAAGAAGAAAAGCAGGATGCAGTATCGCAGATGGTGCGCATGACAGAATTAGCGGAACAGGAAATGGCAATCGAGACATTGATGGCATCCAAAGGCTTTTCGGAGGCGGTTGTCAGCCTTACCAATGACTCTGCTGACGTAGTGGTGGACGCTGCAGAGCTGACAGATGCGAACCGTGCGCAGATTGAGGATATTGTTACCCGGAAAACAAATATTCTACCGGAAAATATCGTGATCACGCCTATCCATGAATGAAATTATGAATTTTTGAATCAGGCGTTGCGGCAGACGTATTCTTGTGGTAAACTTGATAAATATGTGTAACGAGGGAACCGTATGAAAGTAACTTCACTATGTGTCCAGGTTATTTTCAGACGGTTCCTCACAATAAAAATCACAGGAGTTATTATTATGTCTGAGATTACGAACGAAATTAGGAAACGGAGAACATTTGCGATCATATCCCATCCGGATGCGGGCAAGACTACATTGACAGAGAAGTTCCTGCTTTATGGAGGCGCCATCAACCAGGCCGGTTCGGTAAAAGGAAAAGCCACTGCCAGGCACGCCGTATCAGACTGGATGGAGATCGAGAAGGAAAGAGGGATTTCGGTGACCTCTTCAGTACTACAGTTTAATTACGGCGGTTTCTGCATCAATATCCTGGATACCCCGGGGCATCAGGACTTCTCAGAGGACACGTACCGGACTTTGATGGCGGCGGACTCTGCAGTTATGGTCATTGATGCATCGAAAGGCGTAGAAGCGCAGACACGGAAGCTATTTAAGGTCTGCGTTATGCGTCATATTCCTATTTTTACATTTATTAATAAGATGGACAGGGAAGCCATGGATACCTTTGAGCTTTTGGACGACATTGAGAAAGAGCTTGGGATTGCGACCTGCCCGGTGAACTGGCCAATCGGCTCAGGAAAAGCATTTAAAGGAGTCTATGAGCGGAGCAGGCAGGAAGTGGAACTGTTTTCAGATACCCAGAAAGGAACCCGTATGGGGGAGGTGCAAAAGCTGCCTTTTGGAACGCAGGAACTGGACGAGCTTCTAGGAGAAGAGGCGAAAGCGAAACTGGAAGAAGAGATTGAACTGCTGGACGGGGCGGCGGCTGAATTTGACCAGGAACTGGTGTCAAAAGGAGAACTTTCCCCTGTTTTTTTTGGCTCCGCGCTGACCAATTTCGGAGTAGAAACGTTCCTGAAGCATTTTTTGGAAATGACGACCTCCCCGCTGCCGAGGATGTCAGACCATGGGGAGATCGACCCGATGACAGAGAAGGATTTCTCTGCTTTTGTATTTAAAATCCAGGCAAATATGAATAAAGCGCACAGGGACAGGATTGCTTTCATGCGTATCTGCTCTGGCGAGTTTGAAGCAGGGATGTCGGTCTATCATGTGCAGGGCGGTAAAGATGTACGTCTTTCCCAGCCCCAGCAGATGATGGCAAGTGAGCGTAAGATGATCGAAAAGGCTTATGGCGGCGACATTATCGGCATTTTTGACCCAGGGATTTTTTCCATCGGAGATACACTGACAAATTCAAAAGAACGATATGCCTATGAAGGAATTCCCACCTTTGCGCCGGAACATTTCGCAAGGGTGCGTCAGATTGATACCATGAAGCGCAAGCAGTTTGTCAAAGGGATCAACCAGATTGCCCAGGAAGGCGCCATCCAGATATTCCAGGAGTACAATACCGGGATGGAAGAGATTATCGTGGGCGTGGTTGGAGTGCTTCAATTTGACGTGTTGAAGTACCGTCTGGAAAACGAGTATAAGGTCGAGATCCTTCTGGAGAACCTGCCCTATGAGCATATCCGATGGATTGAAAATGAGGACATTGACATGACCCACTTGACCGGAACTTCAGATATGAAAAAAATTAAAGATTTAAAGGACAGGCCTCTGCTGCTGTTCATCCATGAATGGAGCGTCCGAATGACACTGGAAAGAAATGAAGGCTTGCGGCTTTCAGAATTCGGCCGCAGTTAAACGATCAATTACTGCTATATGTTTATAACGAAAATTCAATCCAGTTTTTATTTGCAAATAGCAGGATATTTGATATAATACTAAGAAGAGTGCATAAGGAGGTTGCGAAAAAGATGGCAAAGGACGAAAAAATGACTTATGACATACAGAATGACGGAAGCCTTGGAGATGTAAAGATTGCTGATGACGTGGTTGGCATCATTGCAGCTCTTGCAGCAACAGAAGTAGAAGGAGTGGCATCCATGGCAGGGAATATCACCAATGAACTGGTCAGCAAACTGGGGATGAAGAAGCTGTCCAAAGGGGTGAAGGTGGATGTGTTAGAAGGTGTGGTCACCGTATCGCTGGCTTTGAATATCAAGTATGACTACAGTATTGTAGATGTGACTGCCAGGGTACAGGACAGAGTAAAGAGTGCGATTGAGAATATGACCGGCCTGGAGGTTGCTGACATCAATATCCGTGTCGCAGGGGTGGAGATGGAAGACTAAGATCCGCATGACCATGCACTATAACAATGAGTTTCTCATTGCAAAGACAGGAGAGTATGTTATAATAAAGGATGTCGTTAGACATCCTTTTTCCAGTCACGGGAAAATGTTCTGCCCTGGATGGCGGAAAGGATTACAGTCCATGTCTCCGTGAATACGAACCAGAAAGGAGCTGTTATGCAGAGAACAGAACTTCGAGAACATGTTTTTAAGATGTTGTTCCAGATAGAATTTAACGAGCCGGATGATATGCCGGAGCACATAAAACTATATTTTGAAGACCTGGAACGTGCTACAGACCAGGACAGAAAATATATTCAGACAAAGTATGAGAAGATCGTGGAAAGGCTGCCGGAGATTGACACGCTGATCAACGAAAAAACGACTGGCTGGAAAACAAAACGGATGAATAAAGTAGATTTGTCTATCCTGCGCCTTGCCGTGTATGAGATGAAGTGGGATGAAGATATTCCGATAGGCGTGGCGATCAATGAGGCCGTGGAGCTTGCAAAGAGATTCAGCGGGGAGGACGGCCCTTCCTTTGTAAATGGTGTACTCGCCCGGCTGGCTGGCGGCAAGACGAAGCCGAAGAAGGAGGAGGCCTGACGGATGCGTAATGTCTATACAGTCAGGCAGGTGAATGCCTATATCAAAAATATGTTCACCCAGGATTTTATGTTAAACCGTATTTACGTCAAGGGGGAAGTGTCGAATTGTAGGTACCATACTTCAGGACATATTTATTTTTCATTAAAAGATGAGTCCGGCACCATTGCCTGTGTGATGTTTGCCGGTTCCAGGGCAGGGCTTTCTTTTCGGATGCAGGAAGGACAGACAGTGATCGTTCTGGGGTCTGTCAGTGTATATGAACGGGACGGGAAGTATCAGCTCTATGCAAAAGAGATCGTGCTGGACGGGGCAGGGATGCTTTATGAGCGTTTTGAAGCCTTAAAGAGAGAACTGGAAGAGATGGGGATGTTCGCACCGGAATATAAGCAGCCAATCCCGGCATATGTGCAAAGGGTAGGCATTGTGACAGCGCCTACAGGCGCTGCAGTGCGTGATATTATGAATATTGCGGCAAGGCGGAATCCTTATGTGCAGTTGATTTTGTATCCGGCATTGGTGCAGGGAGAAGGAGCTGTCCCAAGCATTGTCCGGGGAATCCGGATGCTTGAAAAGCAGCAGGTGGATGTGATCATTGTAGGCAGGGGCGGCGGCTCTATCGAAGATTTGTGGGCATTTAATGAGGAACAAGTTGCGCGTGCGATCTTCGATTGTACAGTTCCTATTATCTCAGCAGTAGGGCATGAGACGGATACACTGATTTCGGATTTTGTGGCAGATTTAAGGGCGCCCACGCCGTCTGCGGCGGCTGAACTTGCGGTTTATGAATATGCAGCGTGTGAGGCACAGATACAGGAATATGCTCTTCGCCTGCGGCGGCAGATGCAGCTGAGAATCCAGAATGAAAGACGACGTGCGGAGCAGATGGCAGTGAAACTGCGGTTCACTCATCCACGGCAGAAATTGAATGAACAGCGGCAGTATGCCGCAGACCTGGAGACAAGGCTTCGGGGGCAGATGGAAAAAAGATTGAAGGATGAGCGTCATAAGCTGGCACTTTATATAGAAAGAATGAACGGATTATCCCCGCTGAAGAAGCTGAATCAGGGATATTCTTATGTGGAGGATTCATCAGGCAAGACAGTGAGGTCTGTTTCCCAGACAGAAGTCGGGGACAGGCTTTGTATCTATGTGTCCGACGGGGCAGTGGAGGCAGAGGTGAAAACAGTGAAAAGGTCACAAATTGGCCGCAGATAGGGAGGATATCTATGGCGGAAGAGAAGCAGAATATACCAGAAGAAAAGCATGTTCCTTTGGAAGAAATGTTTGGAAAGCTGGAAGAAGTGATTGGAAAGCTGGAAGGAGAGGACGTGAATCTGGAAGAATCTTTCCGGCTTTATAAAGAAGGAATGACTCTTTTGAAGAAATGTAATGCGGCGATTGATACTGTGGAAAAGAAAGTATTGGTATTAGACGAAGATGGGAGCACACATGAATTGTGAGAAGAATGACAGCCTGTTTGGGAAAAGGCTGGATGAAAAGACTGTACAGATCGAAGAGATTTTAAAGTCATACCTTCCTGAAAAATCGGGGTATCAGCAGGATATTATGGAAGCTATGGAATATAGCCTGATGGCAGGGGGGAAACGGCTCCGTCCGATGTTGATGCAGGAGACTTACCGTTTATTCGGCGGAGAAGGAAATTTGATAGAACCGTTTATGGCGGCTATAGAGATGATCCATACCTATTCTCTGGTACATGACGATCTGCCTGCCATGGATAATGATGAATACCGCAGAGGACGGGAAACCACTCATATTGTGTATGGGGAGGCTATGGCAATTTTGGCAGGCGATGCCCTTTTAAATTATGCCTTTGAGACTGCGTGCAGGGCATTTGACATGGAAGGGGCTGATGGGAGGCTGGTCGGAAAGGCTTTGAAGATTCTGTCCGGAAAAGCCGGTATCTATGGAATGGTGGGCGGCCAGGTTGTAGATGTAGAATCCGAAGGGCAGCAGATCACAGGAGAAAAGCTTGATTTTATCTATCGGCTGAAAACGGGAGCGCTTATCGAAAGTTCCATGATGATTGGAGCTGTACTCTCCGGCGCGTCACAGGATCAGATACAGGCTATGGAGTCGATTGCCGGAAAAGTAGGAATGGCTTTTCAGATCCAGGATGATATTCTGGATGTGGAAGGCAGCAGGGAAGAGCTTGGCAAGCCTGTCCATAGTGACGAGAAGAACAAAAAGTTCACGTATGTTACGTGGAAAGGATTAGAGGATGCAAAAAAAGAAGTGGAACGGCTCTCCATGGAAGCCATGGAGGAACTGCGGGCGTTTCATTCAAAGGATCCTTATTTGGAAATGCTGCTGGAGTCCTTGATCCACCGGAAAAAATAAGAACAGAGAGATAAAGGGGAAATCAGGATGGTTTTGGATAAGATTCAGGGTGAAAATGATATACAGCAGCTGGAGCCGGACGAACTGGATATACTGGCTCAGGAGATCCGCGGATTTCTGATTGAAAAAGTCAGCGTCACTGGCGGACACCTGGCCTCAAATCTTGGCGCTGTGGAGCTTACTATGGCGCTGCATATGGCGTTTCATCTTCCGGAGGACAAGCTGATCTGGGATGTAGGGCACCAATCCTATACCCACAAGCTTTTGACCGGGCGGAGAAGTGGATTTGACGGTCTAAGGACTTATGGCGGGATGAGTGGTTTTCCAAAGCGTAAGGAGAGTGATTGCGATGCATTTAATACAGGCCACAGTTCCACTTCCATCTCCGCAGGGCTTGGCTTTACGGCGGCCAGGGATATATGCGGTGAAGATTACCATGTTGTATCCATTATCGGGGATGGCTCTATGACCGGAGGTATGGCTTATGAGGCATTGAACAATGCAGCTCGCCTGAAAAGTAATTTTATTATCGTACTGAATGACAATAATATGTCCATATCAGAAAATGTAGGGGGCATGTCCAATTATCTGAACGGGCTGAGGACAGCAGAGGCCTATATTGATCTGAAAAAAGGTGTGGAGGATACCTTGAAAAAGATTCCCGGGCAGGGGGAAAAGCTTGTGTACCGGATCCGGAAAACAAAAAGCGGTATCAAACAGCTTATTGTTCCGGGGATGCTGTTTGAAAATATGGGAATTACCTATTTGGGTCCGGTAGACGGACACGATGTGAAGATGCTTTATAAGACATTCAGGGAAGCAAAAAGGCTGGATCATGCAGTGTTGGTTCATGTATTGACGAAAAAGGGAAAGGGGTACATTCCTGCGGAGGAGAATCCGTCCAGGTTTCACGGGACAGGACCGTTCGATATTGAAACCGGGGAGCCGAAAGGCAGTGCGGCATCGGATTCCTACACAGATGTATTTTCAAAAGTAATCTGTGATATTGGGAAGCACGACGAGAAAGTTGTGGCGATCACTGCGGCTATGGAAGACGGAACCGGATTGAGCCGGTTTAAAAAATATTTTCCACAGCGATTTTTTGACGTTGGGATTGCGGAAGAGCATGCGATGACTTTTGCCGCAGGGCTGGCGGCAGGTGGCATGAAACCGGTGGTGGCATTGTACTCATCATTTCTGCAGCGCGCGTATGACCAGATCGTCCATGATGTCTGCATGCAGAATCTTCCGGTAACGCTGGCGATAGACAGAGGCGGGCTGGTTGGCAGTGACGGTGAGACGCATCAAGGGGTTTTCGATCTCTCTTTTTTGAGCAGTATTCCGAACATGACTGTGATGTCTCCGAAAAACCGCTGGGAGATGGCTGATATGATGCGGTTCGCGGTAGACTACCCCGGGCCTGTGGCCGTTCGGTATCCAAGGGGGTCCGCTTATATGGGGATGAAAAAATTCCGGGCGCCTATCGTATATGGTGAAAGCGAGATGCTTTATGAGGAAGAAGAGATCGCCCTGCTGTTTGTAGGACATATGTCTTCTCTCGCAGGCGATATCCGTAAGGAATTAAAGCATTCCGGTTTTAGCTGCAGCCTGATAAATGCACGTTTTGTCAAGCCGCTTGATACAAAGATGCTGGAGCATCTGGCAGAAAGCCACAGCCTGCTCGTCACCATAGAGGAAAATGTGCTGACAGGGGGATTTGGCTCCCAGGTGCTGGATTATGTGTCTCAGGCAAAGCTGGCTCTCCGGGTGTGTACGGTTGGGATTGCAGATGAATATATAGAGCATGGAAATGTGGATGTACTCAGGCAGGCGGCCGGGTTAGAAAAGCATGCAGCAGCCAAACGGATCATTGCAGATTATACGGACAGTATGGAGAGTGCAAATGCTCATATGAAAAAAGATACAGGAATTGTCCGAGATTAAAATCTGCTTCGCAGATTGGTTACAAAAAGTGAAAGGAAATACGGACATGAAAGAACGTTTGGATGTACTGCTTATAAAACGGGGGCTTGCCCCGTCCCGTGAAAAAGCAAAGGCCGTGATCATGGCAGGAAATGTGTTCGTGGATGGACAGAGGGAGGACAAGGCAGGAACGGTATTTCCAGAAGAAGTACAGATTGAAGTACGAGGGGCCTCTCTTCCTTATGTTAGCCGGGGCGGTTTAAAGCTGGAAAAGGCGATGGAACGTTTTGATGTGACAGTGGGAGGGAAAGTCTGCACAGACGTCGGGTCTTCTACCGGCGGTTTTACTGACTGTATGCTGCAAAACGGAGCTTCGAAAGTATTTGCGATAGACGTAGGCCGGGGGCAGCTTGACTGGAAGCTCCGACAGGATGCGCGGGTGGTCTGTATGGAAAAGACAAACATCCGTTATGTGAAGCCGGAGGATATCGGGGAACCAGTTGACTTTTCTTCTGTTGATGTTTCTTTTATTTCTTTGACAAAGGTTCTGGAACCTATCCGAAACTATTTGATTCCAGAGGGTGAGATTGTGGCGCTGATCAAGCCGCAGTTTGAAGCAGGCCGGGAGAAAGTCGGGAAAAAAGGTGTGGTAAGGGAAAAGGGGACCCATCATGAAGTGATTGAGAAAGTTGCAGCATATGCGCATTCTATAGGATTTGAAATCCGGAATATTGATTATTCTCCCATAAAGGGGCCGGAGGGCAATATCGAATATCTTATCCACTTGAAAAAACATGTAAAGCTACAGCCGCAGGAAATTACGGCAGACCTGCAGTCTGTCGTGGATGAAGCATTTGCGGCATTGTCGAAACCCAAAGCCACATCGTGAAAAACTGTGTTTGCGAAAGGCAATATGATGGAGAGATTTTATATTATTACAAACTTGTTAAAAGACAAGGATTTCAGTACTACAAAAAAAGTTCGGGATTATATAGAACGCCATGGTAAAAGCTGCATTCTTTCCAAAAAGGATGAGGAGGGGCATATCATCCCGGGCAGCGTGCCGGATGGAGTGGATTGCGCCATTGTGCTGGGCGGTGACGGGACATTGATCCGTGCGGCACGAGAATTGGGCGGGCGCGGTATCCCACTGCTTGGCGTCAATATGGGAACTCTTGGATATCTGACGGAGGTGGAACTGCCTGGGTTTGAAGAGGCTTTAGACAAATTGTTTTCCGGGCATCTGGATATTGAGGACCGGATGATGATGAGGGGGGTGATAGACGGCAGGGCAGAGCATGTAGCCATGAATGATATTGTTGTGACCAGAGAAGGAAATCTGCGTGTGGTGCACTTTAATGTGTATGTTGATGGCGCGCTTCTGAACAGTTATCTGGCAGATGGAGTGATCATTTCCACACCGACTGGCTCTACCGGGTATAATTTATCGGCGGGCGGCCCGGTAGTGGAGCCTACGGCACAGATGTTTGTGATCACCCCTATTTGTTCCCATGCGCTGAATGCAAGCAGTATCGTACTCTCAGCGGATGATGTGATCGAAGTGGAAATCTGTGAGGGAAGGTATGGGCGTACGGAAAGTGCCCTGGTGTCATTTGACGGGGCGGAGACTGTGGCTGTCTCTACCGGCGACCGTGTGCTGGTAAGAAAGGCTGTTGAAACCACAAAGCTGGTGAGACTGAGCAGAGAAAGCTTTATGAAGATCATGAGAGAAAAAATGAAAGGAAGCTAAGTATGAAAGTCAGCCGTCATGCAAAAATTGTAGAATTGATCATGCAGTATGATATCGAGACGCAGGAAGAGCTGGCCGAATATCTGAATAATGCTGGATTTAAGGTGACACAGGCGACAATTTCAAGGGATATCCGGGATTTGAAGCTTACCAAGATGTCTGTAGATGGCGGAAAGCAGAAGTATGTTATATTAAAACCAGAAGAAAGCATGAGCGAAAAATATATCCGTGTGCTGCAAGATGGTTATGTATCTATGGACATGGCACAAAATATATTGGTGATCAAAACTGTGTCAGGAATGGCTATGGCCGTGGCTGCTGCCGTGGATGCAATGAAATGGAATGAAGTGGTGGGATCTATTGCAGGGGACGACACGATCATGTGCGCGATCCGCAGCGTAGAGGACACCGTTGCTGTAATGGATAAGATCCGGAAAATTGTGACAAGATAAAAAGGATAGCGGGAAATCGAGCTGCTATGCGAATGGATTACAATATGATAGAAAGGACATAAGAATGTTAGAAAATCTTCATGTAAAGAATCTGGCATTGATAGAAGAAATCGAAGTGGACTTCCGGCCAGGACTCAATATCCTCACCGGGGAGACCGGTGCGGGGAAGTCCATTCTGCTTGGTTCGGTGAATCTGGCGCTGGGCGGAAGATATAATGCGGATATGCTGCGTACGGGCGCGCAGTTTGGCCTGGTGGAACTGATATTTTCCATAGATAATCCATTATTGGAGAAACAGCTTGCAGCTCTGGATATTTTTCCAGAGGATGGCAGGATCATATTAAGCCGGAAACTGATGGCAGGGCGCAGCCAGAGCAGAATTAACGGGGAGACGGTCAGTATGGGCACGTTGAAGGATGTTGCCAGTATGCTGATCGATATCCATGGCCAGCATGAGCATCAGACTCTGATACATAAAAAGAACCATCTGGCATTTCTGGATCTGTATGCAAAAGAACAGGTTGAGGAATTGAAAAAAAAGACAGCAAAGGCTTTCCATACATACCATGCATGCAAAAAAAAGCTGGATGAGTCTGGAATGGATGAGAGAGAACGGCAGAAAGAAATCTCACTGGCGGAATTTGAAGTCCATGAGATTGAAGAAGCCAGCCTTATGGAAGGTGAGGATGAAGAACTGGAGCGGCTTTACCGCAGGATGTCCGAGGGGAAAAAGGTAACCGAGGAGATTTCGGAGGCCTACCACTATACCAGTGAGGGGGAGTCCGGCAATGCCAGTGAGTTTTTGAGCCGCGCTATCCGTGCGTTGTCTGATGTGGAGTCTGTAGATGCGCAGGGAGCCGGACTATATCAGCAGTTGGTTGAGATAGACGGCCTGCTCAATGATTTTAACCGGGAATTGTCAGAATATGCGAAAAGCCTGGAGTTTTCCGAAGAAGAATTTTATGAGACAGAGAGCCGCTTAAACGAAGTGAACCGTCTAAAAACAAAATATGGAAATACCATAAAAGAAGTTCTGGAATATTGTGAGGAAAGGAAGCAAAGACTAAAAGAACTGGAAGATTATGAGCAGTATATGTCAGAGCTGGAAGAAAGTTACAAAAAATCCAAAAAGAGCTATCAAAAGCATGCTTTGGCCCTCAGTGCTGCCCGGAAAAAAGCGGCAGGTACTTTTGTGAAGGAAATCCAAGAAGGGCTGAAGGACTTGAACTTTCTGGACGTACAGTTTGAGATGAAGTTTTCGGAAATGGAGACTTATACATCCGGCGGGATAGATGAAGCAGAATTCTATATATCCACAAATCCAGGAGAGGCAATCCGGCCGATGGGAAATGTGGCATCCGGCGGAGAACTTTCCAGGATCATGCTTGCCATCAAGACGGTACTGGCTGACCGGGAAGATACGCCGACTCTGATATTTGACGAGATAGATACCGGAATCAGCGGTATTACGGCAGGAAAAGTGGCGGAAAAAATGCATATTATCGCAGAATCCAGACAAGTGTTGTGTATTACCCATCTGGCGCAGATTGCAGCGCAGGCGGACGCCCATTATCTGATCCAGAAGCAGGCAAAAAAAGATAAGGCAGAGACAGAAATTTTCTGCCTGGAAGAAGAGGCGTCTATACAGGAGCTGGCAAGGCTTTTGGGCGGGGCGAAGGTGACCGCGAATATCATAGAAAGTGCGAGGGAAATGAAGAGACAGTCATGAAGATAGTAATTATTGGAGACGGCAAGGTTGGCTATAAGCTTGCCAGGCAGCTCTCCGCGGAAGAATACGATGTTGTCCTGATCGATAATAATGAGGAAAAACTTTTAGATGCCATGAACCGTATGGATATTATCTGCGCACATGGGGAAGGCGGCAGCGTGGAAGTACAGAAAAGTGCAGGTGTGCCGGACGCCGACCTTGTGATTGCCTGTACCTCTACAGATGAGTGCAATATGTTAAGCTGCCTTATTGCTAAAAGAATCGGTGCAAGGCATACGATCGCTCGTGTACGCAACCCGATCTATTACAAGCAGATTGATATTCTCAAAGAGGACTTGCATCTGAGTATGGCGGTAAATCCGGAACTGGCAATGGCAGGGGAAATTTCGAGGCTGATCTTATTTCCGAATGCAAGCAAGATTGAGACCTTTGTGAAAGGCAAGGTGGAGTTGATTGAATTTCCGATCACGAATGAGAGTAAGTTAGAAGGAATGTCACTGGCTGAGATGTATAACCGCTTTCAGATCAAGGTATTGGTCTGTGCAGTGGAGCGTGGTGAGGATGTTGTTATCCCGGATGGTGATTATGTCATACACGCAGGAGACCGGCTGCATGTGGCGGCTTCCCACAGGGAGGTGAGCCAGTTCTTTAAACTGCTGGGCTACCGGAAAGTAAAGATTAAGAGGGTGATGCTCTGCGGCGGCGGAAGAGTCAGCTTTTATCTTGCCAGCCAGCTTGCCAGCCTGGGGATGCAGGTGAAGATCATTGAAAAGAATCATGAAAAATGTGAGGGTCTTTGTGAATCCCTTCCGAAGTCAACGACGATCATACATGGAGATGCCTCAAATCATGACTTGCTTTTGGAAGAGGGAATTCAGGATACAGATGCATTTGTCGCGCTGACCGGGATGGACGAAGAGAATATCATTATGTCCATGTTTGCAAAAGGACAGAAGGTGCCTAAGATCATATTGAAAGTAAATGAGGACCGCCGGGGACGTATGATCGAAGATTTCGGCCTGGACAGTGTTGTGTCTGCAAAGACGGTGACAGCGGATGCTATATTGAGTTACGTCCGGGCGAGAAGGAATTCCCAGGGCAGTACCAATGTAGAGACCATGTACCAGTTGGTGGATGACAAAGTAGAGGCGCTGGAATTTATTGTAAAAGCAAAGACAAGCTATACGGATATCCCGTTGAAGGAGTTAGTTTTAAAGCCAAATAACCTGATCGCATGTATTGCGAGAAGGAGGGAGATCATTATCCCGAATGGAAATGACAGTATTCAGGTCGGGGATAATGTAATTGTGGTTACAATGAAAAAGCAGATTCAGGATATTGAGGATATTTTGTTGTAGGTGCGGACATGAATATTAGGATGACAGTGTATATTATCAGTAAAATGCTGGGGGTGGAGGGGGCTCTGCTGTTGATCCCGGCTTTTGTGGCAGTACTTTACAAGGAGGAGAGCGCCCTGCATTTTCTGGTAGTCAGCGCGGCTCTTGGCATTATTTATTTTTTTACAGGCAGAAAAAAACCGGGGAATAAGATGATCTATAAGAAAGAAGGATTGATCATCGTAGGCTCTGCATGGATTTTATGGTCCCTGGCAGGAGCGCTCCCGTTTTTCCTTTCTGGCAGTATTCCCAGCTATCTGGATGCCTTTTTTGAGACTGTATCGGGCTTTACGACCACAGGCTCCACAATCTTGACAGACATTGAAGCGCTTCCACGGGGTATGGCTTTTTGGCGGAGCCTGACACATTGGATCGGGGGGATGGGGGTGCTCATGTTTGTCATGATGCTCACCTCATTGGATGATGAAAATTCTATGCATCTGATGCGTGCCGAGGTTCCCGGGCCAGAGGCGGATAAGCTGGTTCCGCGGGCACGTACTACAGCCCAGATTTTGTACGCCATGTATTTTGCGCTGACGGCCATAGAGGTGGTATTTCTCCTGTTTGGCGGAATGGATTTCTATGATGCATTGCTTCATGCATTCAGTACTGCGGGGACGGGAGGTTTTTCGAATATGAATGCCAGCGTAGCCCATTACGACAGTGCGTATATTGATGGCGTGGTCACAGTGTTTATGATTCTCTTCGGCGTGAATTTTAACCTGTATTTTTTTGCCTGTCTGCGTAAATGGAGGGAGGCATTAAAAAATGAGGAACTGCACATGTATCTAGGGATCATCGCCGGGGCGATCGTACTGATCACGGTAGATATCCTGCATTTGTATGGCAGTGTGGCACATTCGTTCCGTTACGCATCGTTCCAGGTAGCGGCTATCATCACTACCACCGGATTCTGTACTGCAGACTGGAACCTGTGGCCTGAATTTTCCAAGACGATTCTTCTGGCGCTTATGGTGGTGGGGGCATGTGCAGGTTCAACCGGCGGCGGAATTAAAGTTTCCAGGCTTATGATCCTGCTAAAGAGCATCAAACAGGATATCAAAAGGACACTACATCCTAAGGCCGTGACGATCATGAGAGTCAATGGGAGAAAAGTCAGTTCAGATACGATGTGGGGAGTTTATATTTACTTTATCTGTTATATTCTGATATTGATTGCTTCTGTACTTCTTGTGTCGATCAATAACTTTGATTTTGCGACAACATTTAGTGCGGTGCTGACTACGTTAAATAATGTAGGGCCAGGGATTTCCCTGGTAGGGCCGGTGGAGAATTTTTCAGGGTTTTCTGCATTATCGAAACTGATATTCTGTGCAGATATGCTGGTAGGAAGGCTGGAGATCTTCCCCTACCTGCTTCTGTTTTCACCGGAACTATGGAGAAGAAGATTTTAAGGAGAAATGTATGAAAAAAGGAAAGTTAAAGCTGATTGTATTTTTAGGGATATTGGCTGTGGCTGCTGTATACTATTATGCAGCGCTGCCGGCACTGAATATCCACTCTACAGATCTGTGGATGTTTCTGATCATGCTGCTTCTGTTTGCGGCGGCGGTGTATGTGATGAAGAAAAAGCCGTCACGCAGTGAATTGAAGCTGTTGAAAGGGTTTAAAGCCATCATCGGGGCGCTTGTAGTAGTTGTTGTTGTATATCTCATTGGCTCCCTTTTGTCCTCTCCGATCGTGAATGCAAAAAAATATCAGGGACTGCTGGATGTGCAGGACGGTGAATTTACGAAAGACATTGAGGAGCTTTCCTTTGATCAGATTCCATTGTTAGACAGGGATTCTGCACAGATCCTTGGAAACAGGAAGATGGGCAGCATGGTGGACATGGTTTCTCAGTTTGAGGTGGATGACCTGTACAGCCAGATTAATTATCAGGATCAGCCGGTCCGGGTATCGCCGCTGCGTTATGCGAATCTGATCAAATGGTTTACGAACCAGAAAGAAGGAATACCGGCATATATCCGGATTGATATGGCAACGCAGAATACAGAGCTTGTAAAATTAAGCGAGGGGATGAAGTATACGACCAGCGACCATTTTAACCGGAATATTTACCGGCATCTGAGATTTCGCTATCCTACCTATATTTTCAATGAGCTTAGCTTTGAGATTGATGAAGACGGAATCCCTTACTGGATCTGCCCGGTACGCAAGTATAATATTGGCCTGTTCGGCGGTGTCACGGTAGGGCGCGTTGTACTTTGTAATGCAGTGACAGGGGAGACGCAAGACTATGCGATTGAAGATGTACCGCAGTGGATTGACCGCGCGTATTCTGCAGATCTTCTGGTTCAGTTGTATGATTATTATGGTACACTGAAACATGGCTATTTTAACAGTGTCCTAGGGCAGAAGGACTGCTTGATGACTACGAATGGATATAACTATCTGGCAATTGATGATGATGTATGGGTGTATACAGGCGTGACTTCTGTCAGCGGAGATCAGTCCAATGTAGGCTTTGTACTCATGAATCAACGGACCATGGAAACAAAATTTTATGCCATTGAGGGGGCAACAGAGACTTCTGCCATGTCCTCTGCAGAAGGGCAGGTACAGAATTTGAAATATACGGCTACGTTTCCGCTGCTGCTGAATATTTCAGGAGAACCCACTTATTTTATCGCCTTAAAGGATGACGCGGGCCTGGTGAAAAAGTATGCGATGGTAAATGTGCAGAAGTATCAGATCGTGGCGATTGGGGATACAGTTGGTGCCTGTGAGGAAGCTTATACAGATCTGATGTATCAAAATGGTATTAAGGCTGTGGAGGAAGATACCCGTGAAATCCAGGAGATTACTGCAGATATCAGCAGGATCGTCCAGGCGGTGGTTGACGGGAACTCGCACTATTACGTGATGCTGGAAGGTTCAGAGAAAATTTTTGATATTCCTGTTGCGGATTATATCCAGATCATCAAATATGATGTAGGGGATCGGGTAACGATAGAATATAAGGCTGGGGAAGAAATAAATACGGTCCTTTCACTGAATGGAATCTCAAAATCTGGGCAGAACAGAACAGAGGATCCATTAGAAACGCAGGATCAGGAAGAATCCTCAGAGTCAGAAATAGTAGAACCAGAGGAAGAATAAACGGAAAACATAAAAGGCAGTCTGCTGTGAGGGCTGCCTTTTCTATGTCATTATATACAGATGATGCTGCCAGCGGCAGGTTTCTGAATATTCATATATATTGCATAACAATTTAGCTGAGAACCTTATATTCCAGATTCTCCATAGCAGGAATCTTGTCTGCTTCTAAGCTTACACTGAGATAGAATTCAATATGGTTGGCTTTGGCAATCTTATCAATCTTCTGCATAAATACTGGAAAACTGTCTATGGAAATATCAACCTGCTTTAATACTCCATCGATAAAGATTGTTTCAATATCGTGGTTGCCTGCTACCATTCCATATAAAAATCCAATCAGCTCCTCTAATGTTGTGATATCGCTGTAGTCAGCCATGCAGATGGCGCGGATGTTGAAATTTACGCTGGATGTATCGCGGTGGCTCTTTTTGATCAATACGACATTCCCATTGGAAGTCTTTTCCTTTTCATTAGCAAGTTCAATCATTTGTTGAGTCTTTCCGCTGCCCCTCGGGCCTGTGATTAAGTATACCATGGCGAATCTCTCCTTTATGTAGATATATTTTTGAGTAATGTCATTGCTCAAAGTTCATATACCCATTATACACTAAAGCAGGGAAAGGGACAACTAAAAAAAGGATAAAAATGTATAAAGGGAAAAAATGTATAAAATCAATGAAAGGGAAAGAGTATATAAAAGAAAGGAAGAGGCTGTTGAGAATGGAAATTGACAGGAATAGGAGGCTTTGGAAACATCATGCCGGCAGAAGTGATATCATATTTTTTTCATCATCAGAATCTACGGCTGCGGCTGCATTTTCAAGTTGTTCTGCAATGTGCGCCGTTTTTAAAAGGATTAAAAGCATCCAGTATGATCTCATTAAGAGAAAATCTGTGTGCAGGTTTACCTGGGATGTTTGACGGGATGAATATTTCATGGAAAATACTTTTGAGAAAAAAAGGAAAATGCCTGCTCTTGTTCTACAGTGCGGAAGAATTAGAAGAGTATGTGAACCGGCCGGAAATCAGAAAGGTTTTAGATGGTTTTGGATATCAGGGGATGGACTTGGATGAGATGCTGGATCATCTGGAAAAACGGATGTGGAGTATGGACGAGGGACGAAAAGGCTTTCCACATGAGATCGGGGCTTTTTTAGGGTATCCTGCAGAGGATGTAGAGGGGTTCATAAAAAATAACGGAAAAAATTATCTTTTCATCGGTTATTGGAAGGTTTATCATGACCCTTTTGGTGCGGCAAGGACTTTTAGGGCATTTGATGAAGCACGCAAATATGTGGTCAACGAATTTCTATCAGGTAAATCTTTGCAGGAAATAATAAGGGAGGAAGCATAGGCATTTCTCTTTGCGGACAAGAACGATTTGTTGGCAAAATTTCTGTCGATGCATATCATAAGATAACGAGAAAGGAAGATATGTATAGATAGAGGAGAGACAGAATGATGGAACAAGACATACTCGTTGGGATACTGATTCCATTTGTTGGAACCACATTAGGGTCAGCCATGGTATTTTTTTTGAGAAATGAAATGAATGAGAGGCTGCAGAAGGCATTGCTAGGGTTTGCCTCAGGAGTCATGATAGCAGCATCTATTTGGTCACTTTTGATTCCGGCAATTGAGATGTCTGAAGAGAAAGGCGGAATCGCGTGGCTGCCTGCAACAATAGGATATCTGCTGGGAATAGGTTTTTTGCTGCTTTTAGACGCATTGACGCCGCATATCTATCAGGCGGATGAGGAGCTGCAGGGAAGCAATGGTTGTTTCAAAAAAAAACAACCATGCTTGTCCTTGCGGTCACCCTGCATAATATTCCAGAAGGAATGGCAGTAGGAGTTACATTTGCCGGGGTAATGAATGGGAATGCACTCATTTCTATGGCAGGAGCGCTGGTACTGGCACTTGGGATTGCAGTCCAAAACTTTCCGGAAGGGGCGATCATATCTATGCCGCTTAGAGGAGAAGGAATGTCCAGAAGAAAAGCGTTTTTATACGGTACAGCTTCCGGGGGCGTGGAACCTGTGGCGGCGGTTTTTACGATTCTCCTGACCAGGCTGGTCCTGCCCATCCTGCCCTATCTGCTGGCTTTTGCAGCGGGGGCGATGATCTATGTGGTTGTAGAGGAACTGGTACCGGAATCCCAGGCTGGGAAGCATTCCAGTATTGGGACGATCGGTGTAGCAATCGGCTTTACATTAATGATGGTCTTGGATGTGTCCCTTGGATAGTTGAGACAGATTCCTCAAAAGTAAATCTGAAAAAATCGTGCATAAAGCACTTGACTTATTTTAATATTCTTTTTATAATAACAAAGAAATAACGCAGCGACAATGAAGAGGAGCAGTAGGAGACAGATGCTTGACAGAGACCTGCCGGCTGGTGGAAGGCAGGAAGCAGAAATTTCTGAACTCGCCTTGGAGTCCTTCTGTTGAAGTGCGCAGGAAAAAACAGCGCAGCAGTAGGCAGGAGCGGGACTTCCCGTTATAGAAGCAATGAGTGCATCCAGGACTGTCCTTATGGGAAGATAAAGGATAAGGGGAATCTGGATGAATAAGAGTGGTACCACGGAAGTTCAAAGCCTTTTCGTCTCTTAATGGAGACTGGAAAGGCTTTTTTGTTCCATAGGAAATTTTTCAGATTCCAATGGACAGAGGAGCTGTGAAATAGAGCAGGGAGGCTTTGGATCAGACAGAAAGGAAGGAAAAGAAAAATGGCACAGAAAATTGTCTATAACCACAAGGCAATCGAGAAAAAGTGGCGTGAAAACTGGGCAAAGGATCCGGTGAACCCAAAGGAAGATGCTGCCGGCAATAAAAAGCAGAAATATTACTGCCTGGATATGTTCCCTTATCCGTCCGGAAACGGGCTGCATGTCGGGCACTGGAGAGGTTATGTGATCTCTGATGTATGGAGCCGTTATAAGCTGCAGCAGGGATATTATCTTGTACACCCTATGGGCTGGGATGCATTTGGCCTTCCGGCAGAGAATTACGCGATCAAGATGGGGATCCACCCAGCGGTGTCTACGGCAGAAAATGTGGCAAATATCAAAAAACAGATCAACCAGATTGCTGCCTTGTATGATTGGGATATGGAAGTAAATACTACAGATCCCGGGTTCTATAAATGGACCCAGTGGATTTTTGTAAAAATGTTTAAGGAAGGGCTGGCATATGAGAAGGAATTTCCGATCAACTGGTGTCCTTCCTGTAAGACCGGACTTGCCAATGAGGAAGTCGTGAATGGAAAATGCGAGCGCTGCGGCGCGGAGGTGACGAAGAAGAATCTGCGTCAGTGGATGCTCAAAATAACGGCCTATGCAGACCGCCTTTTAAACGATTTGGATAAGCTGGATTGGCCGGAAAAGGTCAAAAAGATGCAGAGTGATTGGATTGGAAAATCTTATGGTGCGGAAGTAGACTTCCCGGTGGATGGCAGCGATGAAAAAATCACGGTCTATACAACACGCCCGGATACACTTTATGGGGCAACTTTTATGGTACTGGCTCCGGAACATAAGCTGGCGGCGAAGCTTGCCACTGCAGAGACAAAAGAAGCGGTGGAGAAATATATTTATGATGCTTCTATGAAGTCTAATGTAGACAGGATGCAGGATAAGGAGAAAACAGGTGTATTTACAGGAAGCTATGCAATCAATCCGCTGAACGGTGCAAAGACACCAATCTGGCTGTCTGATTATGTACTTGCCGATTATGGTACGGGCGCGATCATGTGCGTACCGGCCCACGATGACCGTGACTTTGAATTCGCGAAAAAGTTTGACATTCCGATCATTCAGGTCATTGCAAAGGATGGAAAAGAAATTGAAAATATGACGGAGGCTTATACCGAGGCAGCAGGGACCATGATCAATTCCGGCGAGTGGAACGGCATGGAGTCTGCGGTACTGAAAAAAGAGGCTCCCCATATGATTGAAAAACGGGGAATCGGAAAGGCGACGGTGAACTTTAAGCTTCGTGACTGGGTATTTTCCCGTCAGCGCTATTGGGGCGAGCCCATCCCGATCATCCACTGCCCGGAGTGCGGAAACGTACCGGTGCCAGAGGAAGAACTGCCGCTCACTCTGCCGGAAGTGGAATCCTATGAGCCTACCGGAACCGGGGAATCTCCTCTCGCCGGGATTGAGGAATGGGTGAACTGCACCTGTCCGGTCTGCGGCAAGGCGGCAAAACGGGAGACAAATACCATGCCTCAGTGGGCAGGTTCTTCCTGGTATTTCCTGCGCTATGTAGACAATCACAATGAGAAAGAACTGGTGTCCAGGGAAAAAGCAGATGAGATGCTTCCGGTGGATATGTATATCGGCGGTGTGGAACATGCGGTGCTCCATCTCTTGTATTCACGGTTCTACACCAAGTTCCTGCATGATATTGGAGTGGTGGATTTTGACGAACCCTTCCAGAAGCTGTTCAACCAGGGAATGATTACCGGAAAGAACGGGATCAAGATGAGCAAGTCAAAAGGAAATGTAGTGTCACCAGACGATCTGGTGCGTGATTATGGCTGCGATTCTTTGAGGATGTATGAATTATTTGTAGGCCCTCCAGAGCTGGACGCAGAATGGGACGACCGGGGGATTGACGGTGTGAACCGCTACCTAAAGCGTCTCTGGAACCTGCTGATGGACAGCAAGGATGCCCATGTACAGCCTACGAAGGAAATGATAAAGCTGCGTAATAAGATGGTCTATGATATTACCAGCCGTCTGGAAAGCTTAAGTCTAAATACAGTGATTTCCGGATTTATGGAATACAATAACAAGTTTATTGAGCTGGCAAAGAAGTCTGGCGGGATCGATCAGGAGACGCTGGAGAATATTGCAGTACTCTTATCTCCATTTGCGCCCCATTTTGCTGAAGAGATGTGGGAGCAGTTAGGACATGGTGAGACAGTTTTCCGGGCAGGGTGGCCGACCTATGATGAGGCAGAGATGAAGGATGATGAGATTGAGATTCCTGTACAGATCAACGGAAAGACGAAGGTCGTGGTATCTGTTTCTGTAGATGCGGATAAGGATACTGCTATTGCGGCTGGAAAAGAGGCGCTGGGAGATAAATTGAGCGGTAAGATCATAAAGGAAATTTATGTCCCAGGTAAGATTATAAATATTGTGGCAAAATAAAATATAGGTTCTTGGCTTAAAGAAGATCAGAAAAGTACAAGAAGTTTAACCATAAGAGTGGGTATACAGGAGTTCTTTCCGTGTATACCTTCTTTTTTGTTGGATGGATTACTGTTACAGTTCCGGCCAGGGGGCCTGCCCATAGGAAGCCGCATCTTGGAGTTATTGAAAAGAACGTTAGTTCGGAAAATGCTTGCAAACATATGAACTTTATGTTATGATATCAAAAGAACATATGTTTATTTTTGTGGGAATTTCGATTCGTTCAACAAAAGGGGGGAGAAGATTGCCAGAGAAGATCCCGGTGCAGATGTCTATGTATGATAAGCTTCAGATTTTGTCTGATGCGGCGAAGTATGATGTCGCCTGTACATCCAGCGGAGTGGACAGACAGGGGGACGGTACTGGTATGGGGAACTGCCGTGCGGCAGGACTATGCCACAGTTTTTCGGCGGATGGAAGATGTATCTGTCTGCTGAAGATTTTATTTACCAATGAATGTATTTATGATTGTAAATATTGTATCAATCGATCTTCGAATGATGTGGTGAGAACTTCTTTTACACCGGAAGAAGTATGTACTTTGACGATGGAGTTCTATCGGAGGAATTATATTGAAGGATTATTTTTGAGTTCTGGCATTTTGAAAAGCCCGAATTATACGATGGAACTGATTTATGCAGCCTTGTACAGACTGAGGAAAGTGTGTAATTTCCAGGGATATATCCATGTAAAGGCGATTCCGGGTACGGATGCGGAACTGCTTAGCAGAGTCGGATTTCTGGCAGACCGTATGAGTGTGAACTTAGAACTTCCTACGGCAGAGGGACTGCGGCTCTTAGCGCCTCACAAGAACAGGAAGAATATTTTGGCGCCAATGCGTTTGGTACAGAATAAGATGAAGGAAAATAAGCAGGAGATCGTATTATATAAGAATGCGCCCAGATTCGTTCCAGCGGGGCAGAGTACCCAGATGATCATCGGGGCAACTCCAGAGACGGATTATCAGATTTTGAACGTGGCAGAATCCTTGTATCAGAAGTTTGGGCTAAAGCGAGTGTTTTATTCAGCATTTGTAGCGGTGAATGAGGATACCGCCCTTCCGGCCAGAACTGGTGAGGGGCCGCCGCTTCTACGGGAACACAGGCTGTATCAGGCTGACTGGCTGCTCCGTTATTATCGTTTTGAGGCGAGGGAGTTACTGGATGAAAAACATCCGAATTTTAATATATTTCTGGATCCTAAGTGTGATTGGGCGTTGAAACATCTGGAACAGTTCCCCGTGGAAGTGAACCGGGCAGACTATAACATGCTGCTTCGGGTTCCGGGGATTGGGGTGAAATCAGCATCACGCATTGTAAAGGCAAGGCAGATGGGGAATCTGAAGTTTGACGATCTGAAAAAAATGGGTGTGGTGCTGAAACGTGCTTTATACTTTCTTACCTGTAATGGCAAGATGATGTACCGTACAAAGCTGGATGAAGATTACATTACCCGAAACCTGCTCAATACAAAGGAGCGGCTTCCAGATTCGGTGGCTGGCATGACCTACCGTCAGTTGTCTTTGTTCGACGATATGAATTTTACAGATACACAGGCTGCACAGATTTTGCAGTAGCGTCTCTGTGCAGCAGCGAAATTGACTTCTGTACAACAACAGGCCTTGTGCATATGTCTTGTATATTTAACTATAGTTAAGGGAATCAATAGAGAGACAAGAGGAGATTGTGGAATGAAAAAAGTATATATCTGTAATGATCATATCACCGGAATCTTTTCTGCGATTTATGATGCATGGAAGGAGAGCCGGGATAAGGAAGCAGGGATAGAACTTAGAGGGATGCTGGACACGCAGTTATTCTGTGAATATACAGAGGTTGTGGAAGAAGAACGAAAAGCATCAGCAGTGGAGCGGCTCATCCAGAACCATTTGGGTTACAATACTTATTGGGATATTTATCATGCGCTTTTATCGGAGCATCCTCAAAAAGCGGAAGCTGTATTTCATGTGATGCAGACTGCGCGCACACTCAGTAACAGTAAAAAGGTGATGGAACATTTGTCTGACCCAGATGTGGCGCGTGTGTTTGAATTGAGCAGAACGGTGGCCAATGAAGCGCATCAGTTCATGGAATTTATCCGGTTTCGGGAATTGGATAATGGTGTGCTTTTTTCAGAGATCACGCCGAAGAACCGGGTACTGACCTGCATTGGGGATCATTTTACAGACCGTTTTCCACTGGAAAACTGGATGGTTTATGATAAGACTCATCAAGAATTTCTTGTACACCGTGCAAAGCATCCATGGATACTGGTAGGCGGAGAATGTCTCAATCGGGAAGAGACAAAAAAGATATCAAAGGCAGAAGCAGAGTTTGAGAAGCTATGGAAAGGATTTTTCCAATCCATTTCTATCAAGGAACGGGAGAACCCGGTCTGCCAGAGGACGCACCTCCCGCTCCGCTTCCGGCAGGATATGACGGAGTTCTGCTGAAGAATGGTTATGGAAAGAAATTCATTAAAACAGAAAAACGCTGTATTCACGCAAAAAGTATTGTATTCATATAAAAAGCGGATTAAGATAGTATCAACATCAGGAAGTAATAAGCGTCGCGGGAGGCTCCTGCTGGATGCAGAAGGCAACAGATGCTGTATTACAGTACACCAGATGAAAATATTCAGAAAGAAGGAGGTAGCATGGAGAGAGAGGCGTTTATTTGGCTTGGATTGTTGATCGTGTTTCTTGCCGTTGAGATTGCAACTGTTGGACTGACATCCATCTGGCTGGCTGGAGGTGCAGTCGCGGCATTGCTTCTCAATATAGCCGGATTTAACATCTGGTGGCAGACAGGTGCTTTTCTGGCTGTATCATTCTTATTACTGTTTTTCACACGCCCATTTGCGGTAAAATACATAAATTCCCATCATGAAAAGACAAATTATGAGGGAATTATCGGAAAAGTGGTTAGAATAACAGAGACCGTCAATAACCGCCAGGAGATGGGAACAGCAGTAGTGAACGGGCTGGAGTGGACGGCCCGGACAGAGGAGGACGGGATGATCCTAAATCCCGGCGACCTTGCAAAGGTTGTGGATATTTCAGGGGTAAAGCTCATTGTGAGAAAATATGAGGAGGAATAGAACATGAATCTTGGTATAATTGTAATAATGGTTATTTTGGTTATCATCCTATTAATTATCATTTCTAACGTCAGAATCGTGCCTCAGGCACATGCGTATATTCTGGAGCGTTTAGGCGGATATAAGGAGACGTGGAGTGTAGGGCTGCATTTTAAGATGCCGATTTTGGATAAAGTCGCAAAAAGAGTATCTTTGAAAGAGCAGGTTGTGGACTTTGATCCTCAGGCAGTGATCACAAAAGATAATGTTACAATGCAGATCGATACAGTTGTCTTTTTCCAGATTACGGATCCGAAGAAATATGCATATGGGGTGGAAAGCCCGATCTCAGCGATTGAGAACCTGACGGCAACAACCCTTCGTAATATCATCGGTGATCTGGAACTGGATGAGACGCTTACCTCCAGGGAGACCATCAACACAAAGATGCGGACGATCCTAGATATCGCGACAGATGAATGGGGGATCAAGGTTAACCGTGTAGAATTAAAGAACATCATGCCGCCGAAAGCAATTCAGGATGCAATGGAGAAGCAGATGAAAGCAGAGCGTGAGAGACGAGAAGCTATCCTGCGTGCGGAAGGTGAGAAGAAATCTACAATCCTTGTTGCAGAAGGTGAGAAAGAGTCTGTAATTCTAGAAGCCGAAGCGGCTAAAGAAGCTGCGATTTTGAAAGCCGAGGCAGAGAAGCAGAAGCGGATCAGAGAGGCAGAAGGCCAGGCGGAAGCAATCCGGACCGTACAGAAAGCGACGGCAGAAGGAATCGAATATGTGAAGGCCGCCGGCGCAGACCAGGCCGTTTTAACCCTTAAGAGCCTGGAAGCATTTGTAAAGGCAGCGGACGGCCAGGCTACAAAGATCATCATTCCTTCTGAACTACAGGGGATTGCCGGATTGACAAAGACGATTGCTGAAGTAGCCAGCATAGACAAAAAATCGGAGTAGACAAAAGATGGCAAGGATTCTGATACTGGAAGACGAGATAGAAAGCCGAAAAGCATTGGAAAAAATGATAGGGAAAATCTCCGCAGAAATAACGGTGGATGCAGCGGCAGACCTGGCGCGTGCCAGGCTGCTGCTTAGCAGTGCCGTTTCTTTTGATTTATTCTTTTTGGATGTAAATTTGAAGCCAGAAGAATTGGGGGATATATCGGGTATCCGGTTTGCAGAAGAGATCCGGAGCCGGAGGCAGTATGAATTCACGCCATTGGTTATGGTTACTTCTGTGGCGGGATTAGAGATGGAAGCCTATCGAAGATTACACTGTTATCAGTATGTGGTAAAGCCTTATGTACAGTCCGATGTGGAGGAGGTTGTAAAGAAGGTCTTATTCCATCTTCATGCCAAGAACCGTTCGTTTATCATAGTGAAAAGAAATGGGATCAATTATAAGATTTTTTGTGATGAGATTATGTTCTGCCGGGCAATTCCGAGAGGTGTCTGCCTGTTCCTTAAGAATGAGCAGATAGAGGTTCCCTATCTTTCCATCCATAAACTGCTGGAGAAATTGCCTAAAGAGGCTTTTTTTCAATGTCACAGGACATTTGTAGTGAACCGCAATGCAGTAAAATATTATGATTTGGTCAATCAGGTCATTCAAGTAGAAGGCTCATCAGAATGGATAGATATTGGAGTCACATTCAAACCAGAAGTCAGGAGGGTATTGCATGGGGAAAGTCAGTAATAAACTGCTTTATAGGGGCTTATGTACCATATCTTTGGCAATCGGGCTGTATCTCGTGATAGATCTTATGCTCAGCGGCACATTGAATGTGAAGATGATCATTGTATTTATTCTGGTCATGACAGGGATTATCTGGGGGGCGGCAGACTGGAAGGTGAGCAGTGATCTGATACGGAATCAGGAAAAGGAATTGATGATGTATCAGCTCTATATCCAGCCCCTGGAAGAGCTCGTAAAAGAGATCCGCGCCAGGCAGCATGAATATGACAATCATATCAATGCGATTTTGAATATGCATCTGACTGTAGATAATTATGATGAATTGGTGGAAAAGCAGTCCCGGTATATTTTAGAAACGCGCAGAGACAGTGCCAGCAGATACCTTCCACTCCTTCGGATCAGTGATAAAGTTTTGGCCGGCTTTCTCTACAGTAAGATTGTCAGTTCGCCGGAAAATGTAGAGACTGATGTGGAGGTATGCAATCTACAGATCTTATCCAGAATTTCAGAACATAGTCTGATTGAGATTGTAGGAGTACTGGTGGATAATGCTTTTGAGGCATGCGCAAAGGATGGGGGCCGGGTAAAAATATTTCTGGATTCCAGGGAAGACAAAATGGTATTTGAAATTTTGAATGAATATCAAAGGCTCTCTTTTGAGGAAATCGGAAGATTCTTTGAATATGGATATACGACGAAGGATTCTGGAACCAGAAAGCATGGGATCGGCCTTGCCCGTGTAAAATCTTTGATACAGAAAGCAGATGGAGAGATTACGGTTGCACAGGATACCGACGGAGAAAAAAATTATATCCATATTACAGTTATCATTTAATAATTCCTTTTTTATGATATAATGAATTGCGCTGAAGCGCAGGCATACTTTATAAATTGAGAGACGGTAAAATGGAAGAGGAACAGATCATTAAGATATCGGTTCGAAATCTTGTGGAATTTATTCTACGGGAAGGGGACATTGATAATCGGACAACAGGCAGAATGGAACGAGATGCAATGCAGCAGGGAAGCAGAATCCACCGGAAAATCCAAAAGAGGATGGGTTCTGGTTACCAGGCGGAGGTACCACTAAAGAAAAAGTGCGTCTGTGACGGCTTTATACTCCAGGTCGAAGGACGTGCGGACGGGATTTTTACGGAAGAGCGGCAGGTGCTGATCGACGAAATCAAAGGGGTTTTAAGAAATCTGGAACAGATTCTGGAACCTGTCCCGGTTCATCTGGCTCAGGCAAAATGTTATGCATACATCTATGCTTTACAGAATGGGCTGGAGGAGATTGGAGTACAGATGACCTACTGTAACTTGGAGACAGAGGAAATCAAACGATTCCGAAAGCGATATGATTTGAAAGAGTTGGAGATCTGGTTTCAGAATTTGATTTGTTCATATGAGAAGTGGGCTCAATTTCAAGTAGAATGGAGAATGGTGAGGAATGGATCCATCCAAAGGACAGAATTTCCATTTACCTACCGGGAAGGACAGAGAGAACTGGTCGTGTCTGTCTACCGCACGATTCTGCGTAAAAAGAAGCTGTTTATCCAGGCTCCAACAGGGGTAGGAAAGACAATGGCAGCTATTTTTCCTACAGTACGGGCAATCGGTGAGGGGGCGGGGGAAAAGATTTTTTACCTGACAGCAAAGACGATTACAAGAACTGTCGCAGAGCAGGCATTCCAGACATTACGTGAACAAGGCCTGCTTTTCAAAACAATCACGCTGACAGCAAAGGAAAAAATATGTTTTTGTGAGGAAACAGACTGTAATCCAGATGCATGTTCCTATGCAAAAGGACATTATGACCGGGTGAATGATGCGGTATTTGATTTGATTACCAATTTCTATGAACTGACTCGTGACGTACTTACGTCGCAGGCAGGGAAATATCAGGTCTGTCCTTTTGAAATGGCGCTGGATGCATCTATATGGATAGATGCCATTATCTGTGACTACAATTATGTATTTGATCCGAATGCACATCTAAGACGTTTTTTCTCGGAAGGAAACAAAGGCGGATATTTATTCCTGATTGATGAGGCGCATAATCTGGTGGAACGCGGCCGTAAGATGTACAGTGCACAAATCTATAAAGAGGATTTTTTGAAAATAAAACGTCTTGTGAAAGGCGGGGATCCGAAGCTGGCAAAACAATTGGAGGTGTGCAATAAACTGCTCCTAAAGATGAAGCGGGAATGTGAAAGCGAAAGATATCAGGTGTTGGAGCAGGCATCTCATGTGTCATTGAAGATGATGAATGTGCTGGGAGAATTAGAAAACTATCTGGAGGAATGCCAGGATCTTGAGAAGCGAAAAGAAGTGCTGGACTTTTATTTTCAAGTCAGGATGTTTTTGAATATACATGATATTTTGGATGAGAACTATATCATTTATACAGAATTGGAGAAAGACGGCCGTTTTAAGCTGAAGCTTTTGTGTGTGAATCCTTCGGTAAATCTACAGTCCTATCTGGGACAGGGAAACAGCACGATTTTCTTTTCCGCTACACTGCTTCCGATCCATTATTATAAAAAGCTGCTTAGTGTAGAGAAAGAAGATTATGCGGTCTATGCGGAATCCTCATTTCCAAAGGAGAACAGGTTGATCCTTTTGGGGACGGATGTCAGCACAAAATATACTGTACGGGGGCCTTTGATGTACCAAAAGATAGCACGATACATTATACAGACTGTCCGGGCAAAAAAAGGGAATTATATGGTATTTTTTCCATCCTATCGTTTTCTGGAAGATGTGTATGAGATGTTCCAGATGGAAACAGTGGATACAGAGGAGATAGAATGTGTTCTACAGTCTCAGCACATGGGGGAGCAGGCCAGAGAGATTTTTTTGGAGACATTTGAAGAAGAACGGGAAAATTCATTGGTGGGATTTTGCGTCATGGGAGGGGTTTTTTCAGAAGGGATTGATCTGACACAGGATCGTCTGATAGGGGCGGTCATTGTAGGGACAGGTCTTCCGCAGGTGTGTAATGACCGGGAGATACTGCGGGAATATTTTGACAGCAGGAATCTTTCGGGATTTGACTATTCCTACCTCTATCCTGGTATGAATAAAGTATTGCAGTCTGCAGGACGTGTGATTCGTACAGAAGAAGACCAGGGAATTATCCTCCTGCTTGATGAACGGTTTCAAGGAAGACAATATCAGGAGATGTTTCCAAGAGAATGGAGCGGTATACAGACGTGTAGATTAAGGCAGCTCGATGAGAAATTAAAAAGTTTCTGGGGAAACGGAAGGATTTAGTCGAAATACCAGATTCTTCTTAACTTTTATAGCATTAGGCCGATATAATTACAAGGGATATTATCTTAGGTTTTCCTAATTCAAAAAGTAAAGGAGGAAATAAAGTGAAAATCAACGACAATTATCAGAATATCCAGAATAATTTTGCTTATGTAAATGCCAATAATGCTGCGGCAGCCTCAAAAGTTGCATCAGAAAAAGACGGAAGTACAGATAGTTCTGTAAAAGTGGAAGCAACAACTCCAAATACAGACCGTGTAGAATTAAGTTCTGATGCGAAGGTTACAAACAAGATGAGCGATGCTGACAGGGCTGCTTTGGTAGAAAGCTTGAAGTCAGATCTGAACACCCAGACGACACGCTTCACCAATATGATGATGCAGATGTTCAATAAGCAGGGAATTACCGGCCTGCAGGCAGGCAGTGATGCTTTCTGGCGTCAGATTGCAAGCGGTAACTATACGGTAGACGCTCAAACAAAGGCAGAAGCACAGCAGGCAATCTCAGAAGATGGATACTGGGGAGTAAAGCAGACATCTCAGAGGATTTTCGACATGGCGAAGGCTATTGCTGGAGACGACACCGAAATGATGAAAAAGATGCAGAATGCTATTGAAAAAGGTTTTGAGCAGGCAACCGCTGCATGGGGAAAAGAACTTCCGGGTATCTGCGGCGAGACACATACTGCAATCAATGGTATGTTTGATGAGTATTACAAGAATGCTGGTGTTGCATAAAGAAATACATACCAGAAAGATAAGGCATGGCTGGAGACGGCATAACGTATGGGAATGGGGCAATTTAGCCGCATTCCCTTTTTAAGGATATTGGATGGAGATAATATAACCCAATAAAAATAGTGCGGAACATGCCGCACTATTTTTGCGTTATGGCTGTGATAAAATTTATTCGATGGCAATGTATCTGGGTTGTTCTTCGATTGCCTTCGGAGCCTCTTTTGGAATGGTCAGCTTTAGAATCCCGTCAGAGAAAGCAGCCTTGATGTCTTCCTGAGTCAGTTCCGTGCCTACATAGAAGCTGCGGTTGCAGGAACCGGTATAGCGTTCCTTGCGGATGCACTTGCCTTTTTGGTCATGAGTTTCTTTTGTCTCATCTTTTGCAGCAGTGATCGTAAGATACCCATCCTTTAAGTCAGCCTTGATATCTTCTTTCTTATATCCCGGCAGTTCCATTTCTACAAGATAGCCTGTCTCATTTTCATGAATATCTGTCTTCATAATCTGAGAGGATGCGTTTTCAAAAGGCCTCTCGAAAAATGGATCGTTAAAAAAGCTATTGATAAAATTTCTGTTTGATAATAACATATGTCATCCCTCCGTTTGAAATTTAGTGTTATCTTTGTTCTATAAGAACTATAGCACGAATTATCAGCGGTGTCAAGAGTTGAGTGCTAAAAATTATTAAAAAAATAAATTTCTGAGATAAAGCGTTACACCCTGGTCGCTGTGCAGGATCAGGCAGCCCTTTGCCGGACGTTGGGAATCCAATGCCTTCTGCAGAGTGCGTACAGCCAGGTCGCTGGTAATGTG